>NZ_JBSGDZ010000028.1:0-127610 GCF_053602655.1 Sphaerisporangium sp. NPDC004334 | reverse complement strand
AGGATCTGCAGCCCCTCGGAGGCCAGATCGAGCGGGACGGCCCGCGTCGCCAGGCTGCGGCAGTCCATGAACAGGACGTGGCCTTCCTGGCTGAGCCGAGCCGACAGGGCTGCACTCCTTCGGGGCGACGGTTGACGGTATGGCGTCAGCGTATCGGCCCGCCCGCTCCACGACGCAGAGGAGGTCAGGTGCAACCACCCGCGGAGACATCAACGGGGAGCGAGATCGGGCGCCGGGCGCTGCTGCTCTCCATCGGCGCGCTGGCGCTCACCTTCCTGGTGCCGGTGTTCGGCCTGGCCCTCGCCGTCTTCTCGGCCGTCGTGTGCTACCGGGCGTGGCGGGCGTTGTCGGCCCGGCATCGGCCGGTCGTGCTCGCCGTCGTCGGGATGCTGCTGTCGCTGGCGTCCCTGTGCCTGGCCACGCTGGTGATGTGGGTCCAGACGTACTTCAGCGGAGAGCTGACGGCCTACACCGAGTGCATGAAGGGGGCGGGCACGGCGACCTCGCAACAGGTGTGCGTCGGCGACCTGGAACGCGCCGTGGAGCACCGGCTGCCGTTCATGCCCAAGGGCAGCGTGAAGCTTCCCTTCCCTCCGTGAGCCCCCGACCTCACCGCGGCCTGGGTTCGCCCCTCGGGCCGTGGGACCGGCCTGACCCCGCGGGGTGTGCCGCCGCTTATGGTGGCGTAGAGAGACAAGGACACCAGGGCCTGCCTCGCTGACACCCCGGTGACCAGGACGCCGCCGGGCGCGTCGCCGCCGAACCGAGGAGAACCATGAAGCACTGCGAGCACATCGCGGCCATCCACGACGTCGAGCCCACCCCGCAGGAGGGCTGTGCGGAGTGCCTTGCCACGGGGTCGCGCTGGGTCCACCTGCGCACCTGCCTCACCTGCGGTCACGTCGGCTGCTGCGATTCCTCCCCCAACCGCCACGCCAGTCACCACTACGCGAGCGAAGGCCACCCTGTCGCCGAGTCGTTCGAGCCCGGCGAAGACTGGGCGTGGTGCTACGCCGACGAACAGCTGTTCGAGCCGTCCCCGAGCGGCAAGGGCGAGCGCTCCCACGCCACGCGCTTCCACCTCTAGCCGCCCCCGCGGCGCGGCCCGGACGACAGCCGGCCCGGACGACAGCCGCCCCGGACGACAGCCCGGCCCGAGGACGGCGCGGGCCGGACGACCGCGGCGCGACTCGGCCGCTGCTCAGGAACGGGCCTCGGCGAGCGGCCGTCACACCGCGAGCGCCGTCACGCCGCGAGCGCCGGAACCCGCGTCCCGGCACGGGGTCAGGAGTCGCGGTCCCAGGCGTAGGGGTCGACGTAGATGATGTGGCCGCCGCGGTCGTCGGACTCGTCGACGATGTCACGGCGCGGCGGGCGCGGCTCCTCGCGCCTGGCCGTGCCGCGGCCCGCGCCGGCCGCGGCCCCCGTCCCGGCGAGCCCCTTCCCCGTGGGACGCCTGCCCGCCGGCCCCTTGCCCGCGCGTGGCGCCTTGGCCGAGGGGCCGTCCACCGGGGCCGGGTCGAAGGTCTCCACGGCCGCCGAGGCGTGCTCGTCCGCCCAGTCGGCCCTGATCACCGGGATCGGCTGGGTGTCGGCCTCCGTGGCGTCCATCCAGTGGCCCGGCAACTCGCCGGTGGGGGCCGGCGCGGCCAGCTTGACCCTGCTGGCCACCTTGACCAGCGCGTCCCCCGCCCTGCGGACCGGCGTCGCCTCGACCGTGGCGCCGTGGAACACCAGCCACCAGTTGGCCAGCCCCGCGGAGATGCCCGCGGCCACACCGACCTCCAGGGTGACCGACAGCGCCACCTCCCACGCCGAGGGCCCGACGGCCGCGAGGCGCGCGCCGCCGAGCGGGCCGCCGGCCAGCGCCGCGAGCAGCCCCGACGCCAGGCCGGTGGCCAGACCGCAGACGAAGCCCCACAGCGGCGCCGACTCGAAGTGCGGGGTCGGCGAGACGCGCGCGACCACCACCCCGGCCACCGCGCCGGCGATGAACGGCACCGCGAGCACGCCCATGATCCATGGCGGCATGGAGCCCGAGTCGGGCAGGGCGCCGAGGATCGGCAGAGCGGGAAGCGCGCCCAGTTGCACGCCGGTGGGCGCGACCAGCGTGCCCGCGCCGAGGGCGAACCCCGGCCCGCTGATGTAGGCCAGGCCCCAGATGACGAAGTTGAACAGGTAGAGCACTTCGACCAGCAGCAGCAGCGCCCCACCGACGAAGCCGGGGGCCAGCAGCTCCGACAGCCGCCTGACCTGGCCGAAGTCGGCGACGACGGCCACGAGCACCAGAATGAGCCCGGCCGCCAGCAGGATCGACAGCGCGACGGCCGTGCCGACCGCCACCGAGCGCGCACGCTCGGGCAGCAGCCGCAGCATCGAGCGCCACGGTCCGATCGTGCGGGCGGTGGCCAGCGAGCCGGCGACGAACGCCAGGACGAGGTGGCTGACCAGCGCCTCGCCGACGGACGGCTGGGTGAGGTTGTTCTGCGCGGCCAGCGCGATGGCCCCGGCCAGCAGCGCGTACGGCGCGGCCAGCGAGATGCCGGCCTGGGCGATGAGCACGAGCTGGGCGCGGCGGCGGGCGTTGGCGAGGTCCTTGGTACTGCCCTTGGGCAGCCGGGCGGGCAGCCGGAGCCGCAGGTCGGCGTCGCGCGCCATCCATATCGCCGCGCGGTACAGCAGCGCGGCGGGCAGCACCGTGAGGCCGATCGGCAACAGGCCGACGCGCCCGCCGGGGATGGCGAAGCCGGCGTGGTGGGCGGCCAGCCAGACCTGGCAGGCCGCGCGGAACACCCCGGGGAGTCCCTGCCCGAACGCGCCGCGGGGCGCGGCGATCCACCCGATGAGGGTGAGCGTGGTCAGGACGGCGAGGCCGACGCCGAGAGTCCAGGCCGCGGCGAGCATGCCGGACACGGGCAGCGGACGGCGCGCCTCGTCGTCGTCGCCGCTCCCCGCGAGGGGGATGCGACTGAGGACGGTGCGGGGGGCCGCCCGGAGCTGGTCGAAAAGGGCCGTCACAGTAGTCGATGGTCTCAGCATGTCCGCCGTCACGGGCCTACCACGCCCCGCGTGTCGCCCCCTTTGTCCGATGGACGATCGACAACCGCCCGGGATTCCCACCCGCAAAAGATCGGCGACCGCCCCGGGACCGGATCCAGAGAAGCTCCATGACCGCCCCGGAACTCCGCCCGTAGAACATCAGCGACCTCCCCGGACCGGGGACCGGTGGCGGCCGTGCCGTTATGGGGGGCGGAACGCGAGAACGCCCGGTCGGGGACCGGGCGTTCTCTCTGCTGCGTGCTGCGTACTGCGCGTCAGCGGGTGCGCATGATCTCGCGCATGAGGCGGGCGGTCTCGCTGGGGGTCTTGCCGACCCGCACGCCGACCTTCTCCAGCGCCTCCTTCTTGGCCTGCGCGGTGCCCGCCGAACCCGACACGATGGCGCCGGCGTGCCCCATCGTCTTGCCCTCGGGCGCGGTGAAGCCCGCCACGTAGGCCACGACGGGCTTGGTCACGTGCTGCTCGATGTAGGCCGCCGCGCGCTCCTCGGCGTCGCCGCCGATCTCGCCGATCATCACGATCGCCTCGGTCTCCGGGTCGGCCTGGAAGGCCTCCAGAGCGTCGATGTGCGTCGTGCCGATCACCGGGTCGCCGCCGATGCCCACCGCCGTGGAGAACCCGACGTCACGCAGTTCGTACATGAGCTGGTAGGTCAGTGTGCCCGACTTGCTCACCAGGCCGATGCGGCCCTTCGAGGTGATGTCGGCCGGGATGATGCCGGCGTTGGAGGCGCCGGGCGAGGCGATGCCGGGGCAGTTCGGGCCGATGATGCGGGTCTTGGCGCCCTTGGCGATGGCGTAGGCCCAGAACTCGGTGGAGTCGTGGACCGGGATGCCCTCGGTGATGACGACGGCGAGCGGGATCTCGGCGTCGATCGCCTCCTTGACGGCGGCCTTGGTGCCGGCCGGCGGCACGAAGATGACGGTGACGTCGGCGCCGGTGGCGGCCATGGCCTCGGCCACGGTCGCGAAGACCGGCAGCTCGACCCCGTCGAAGTCGACCGTGGTGCCCGCCTTGCGGGGGTTGGTCCCGCCGACGACCTTCGCACCGGACTTGAGCATGCGGCGGGTGTGCTTGGAGCCCTCGGAACCCGTGATGCCCTGAACGATGATCTTGCTGTTCTCGGTCAGCCAGATTGCCATTACGCACCTACCGCAGCGAGCTCGGCGGCGCGCTTGGCCGCTTCGTCCATCGTGTCGACGAGTTCGACGCGGGGCAGGCCCGCGTCCTTGAGGATCTGCCGCCCGAGGGTGGCGTTGTTGCCGTCCAGCCGGACGACCAGCGGGTGGGTGACCGCCTCACCGCGGTCGGACAGCAGCTTGAACGCCGAGACGATGCCGTTGGCGACGGCGTCGCAGGCGGTGATGCCGCCGAAGACGTTGACGAAGACCGACTTCACGCTCGGGTCGGACAGCACGATCTCAAGGCCGTTGGCCATGACCTCGGCCGAGGCGCCGCCGCCGATGTCGAGGAAGTTGGCCGGCCGCTGGCCGCCGTACTGCTCGCCGGCGTAGGCGACGACGTCGAGGGTCGACATCACCAGGCCCGCGCCGTTGCCGATGATGCCCACCGCGCCTTCGAGCTTGACGTAGTTGAGGTCCTTCTCCTTGGCGCGGGCCTCCAGCGGGTCCTCGGCGGCCTTGTCGGCGTAGGACTCGTGCTCGGCCTGGCGGAAGGTGGCGTTGTCGTCCAGGGTGACCTTGCCGTCGAGCGCCTTGACCTGGCCGTCCTCGGTCAGGATCATCGGGTTGACCTCGACCAGCGTGGCGTCCTCGTCCACGAAGACGGCCCAGAGCTTCTCGATGATCTCGGCGGCGCCGTCCAGCGCGGCCTCCGGCAGACCGCCCGCCTGGGCGATCTCGCGGGCGCGCGCGCGGTCGACGCCGGTCAGCGGGGAGACCGGGATCTGGGCGACCTTCTCGGGCGAGGTGTGCGCGACCTCCTCGATCTCCATGCCGCCCGCGGCGGAGCAGATGGCGAGGAAGGTGCGGTTCGCGCGGTCGAGCAGGAAGGAGAAGTAGTACTCCTCGGCGATCGCGCTGGCCTCCTCGACGAGGACCTTGTGGACCGTGTGCCCCTTGATGTCCATGCCGAGGATGCCGGTGGCCTTGCTCTCGGCGTCGGCGGCGTCGGCGGCGACCTTGACGCCGCCCGCCTTGCCGCGGCCCCCGGTCTTGACCTGGGCCTTGACGACGACGCGACCGGTCAGCTGCTCTGCCGCCGCGCGCGCCTCCTCCACGGTGTGCGCGACGACGCCGCGCGGCACCGGGATGCCATACTCCGCGAAGAGCTCCTTCGCCTGATGTTCGAACAGGTCCACGAGGGTCCGTCCTTGCTTGTCCGGCTGTCTTCTTCTCTACGTTGAGACCAGACCTCAGAGCACCCGCGATCGCCGGAAGCCTGGCCTGAGAAGCCTAGCCGCCACCAGGACGTGCGGCGCTCGCCGGGGGTCCATTACCCGCACGCCGGCGGTAATCGGATACGCCATCTTTTCCCAAGAATCCCGCAAATCCCGCGACGTTCCCCTGCCGTCCCACTTACCTCCACATTTCCACAAGTCGTGATTTCACCGTGATCTTGACTGGGGAGAATGCGATACCCCTCGACGACGGGGCGAGGGACTATAACGGGAGGAACCCCCCAAATGAGGCGACTCATCGCCCTGGCCGCGGTCACCGCGGCCGTACCTGCGCTCGCGCTGGCCGCCCCGGCCACCGCACAGTCGGCGACCACCGCCGCGGCGCCCGCCACCGCCAAGCCCGGCAACCCGGTCGACGCCCTGCGCCTGCAGTTCGCGAAGAAGAGCGGCGTGCGGGTGGACGAGAACACGAGAATGGGCATCGGCAAGCAGGACATTTTCGCGTTCCGGGAGACCGGAAAGCTGCGTTTCGGCCGATCGGGCGTCGACGCCTACGACGCGAAGATCACCCTGAAGGGCTTCGACAAGGACGGCGACAGCACCGTCCGCGCCATCGTGGTCGGCGGCAGGATGTACCTCAAGAGCGCGCTGTACGAAGAGTTGCTGCCGGCCGGCCGCACCTGGGTGCGCACCTCCGGCAAGGCCTCGACCTACAGCAACGGCCCGATCGACCTGCTGAAGCCGAACGTCCTCAAGGCCATCCTCGCCACCGCGAAGGCCAAGAGCCCCGGCGGCACGGTCGGCGGCGCCAGGACCACGCTGGTGCGCGGTTCGATCCCGCTGTCCTCGCTCGGCAGAGTCTCGCCGATGCTGTCGTCGATCGCCAAGTCGGAGAAGAGCAAGAAGATCACGGTGCCGTGGCGGATGTGGATCGGCGCCGACCAGCTTCCCCGCCGCTTCCAGACGACCGTCAAGGTGCCCGTCAGCCCGTCCACCGGCTCGTCCATGGGCGATGTGTACATCGCGGCCGACAACCGCTACACCTCCTGGGGCGCCAAGGTCGTCATCACGGCGCCCCCGGCGGATCTGGTCGTCGACGAGAAGGACCTCACCGACGAGCTTCCGGTGATCCCCGACCTCACCACCAAGATCCCCGGCGTTCCCACCCGCGAGCACTGACGCAGTGAGGCCCGGTGAGCGTGCTCACCGGGCCTCACCCGTTCAGGGGCCGACGGACACCGGCCGGGATCGGCCTCAGGGCCGGCCGGTGGGTCAGAGTTTCTCGAGGGGGGCGTAGGCGAGCAGGAGGGTCTTCTCGCCGCCGGAGCCGAAGTCGACCTTCACCTTGGTCTTCTCTGCCATGCCGTCCACGGACACCACCGTGCCGAGCCCGAACTGGTCGTGGGTGACGCGGTCGCCCGGGCTGAGGTTCGGGACGGCGCGGCCGCCGGCCTTGCGCGCGGGCGCCGCCTGGGCCCGCGTCTCGCGCCTGGTGGCCGCGCCCCAGGCACTCTTGGCCGGATCGCCGCGCCAGTCGACCAGGTCGGCGGGCACCTCGGCCAGGAACCGCGAAGCCGGGTTGAACGCCGGCGACCCCCACGAGCTGCGGACGGCGGCCCGCGAGACGTAGAGCCGCTGTTGGGCGCGGGTGATGCCGACGTAGGCGAGCCGGCGCTCCTCCTCCAGCTCGCGGGGCTCGCCCAGGGAGCGGGTGTGCGGGAAGACGCCGTCCTCCAGGCCGGTGAGGAAGACGACCGGGAACTCCAGCCCCTTGGCGGTGTGGAGGGTCATCAGCGTGACGACGCCCTGGTGATCTTCGCCTTCGGGGATCTGGTCGGCGTCGGCGACCAGCGAGACCTGCTCGAGGAAGTCGACCAGCGTGCCGTCGGGGTTGGCCTCCTCGAACTCCTGCGCCACCGAGATCAGCTCGTTGAGGTTCTCCAGCCGGCTCTCGTCCTGCGGGTCGCCCGAGGTCTCCAGCTCGGTGCGGTAGCCGGTGGCGGTCAGGACCTCCTCGGCCAGCTCGGAGATCGGCAGCTCCTTGCCCCGCAGCTCCTCGAGCAGGGCGACGAACTCCTTGATGGCGTTGAGCGAGCGCGTGGCGAGCCCCGGCGCCTCGTCGGCACGGCGCAGCGCCTCGTAGAACGAGACGCGCTCGCGGACGGAGAAGGCGTCCACCATCGCCTCGGCGCGGTCGCCGATGCCGCGCTTGGGGACGTTCAGCACGCGGCGCAGTGAGACGGTGTCGGTGGGGTTGGCGAGCACGCGGAGGTACGCCAGCAGGTCGCGGACCTCCCTGCGCTCGTAGAACCGCACGCCGCCGACGACCTTGTACGGCAGGCCGGTGCGGATGAAGATCTCTTCGAACACGCGGGAGGCGGCGTTGGTGCGGTAGAAGACCGCCACCTGGCCGGGGGTCACGTCATCCTCGTCGGCGAGCCGGTCGACCTCCTGGGCGACGAACATGGCCTCGTCGTGCTCGTTGTCGGCCACATAGCCGACGATCTTGGGCCCGGCGCCCTGGTCGGACCAGAGGTTCTTGGGCTTGCGGCTCTCGTTGCGCGAGATCACGGCGTTCGCGGCCGACAGGATGGTCTGCGTCGAGCGGTAGTTCTGCTCGAGCAGGATCGTGCGGGCGTTGGGGTAGTCGCGCTCGAACTCGAGGATGTTGCGGATGGTCGCGCCGCGGAAGGCGTAGATCGACTGGTCGGCGTCGCCGACCACGCACAGCTCGGCCGGCTCGACCGCGCCCTCGCGCACCACGTCGCCGTCGGCGGTGCGGACCTCGGGGTGGCCGACCAGCTCTCTGATCAGGATGTACTGCGCGTGGTTGGTGTCCTGGTACTCGTCGACCATCACGTGGCGGAAGCGGCGCCGGTAGTGCTCGGCCACGTCAGGGAAGAGCTGGAACAGGGTGACCGTGAGCATGATGATGTCGTCGAAGTCCATCGCGCCGGCCTCGGTCAGCCTGCGCTGGTAGGCGGCGTAGGCCTCGGCGAGCGTGCGCTCGAGATGGGTCTGCGCCTTGCCCGCCGCCGTCTCGTAGTCGATCAGCTCGTTCTTGAGGTTGCTGACCTGCGCGGAGAACGAGCGCGGCGGGTAGCGCTTGGGATCCAGGTCGAGCTCGCGGCAGACCATCGCCATCAGCCGCTGGGAGTCGGCCTGGTCGTAGATGGAGAAGCTGGAGGTGAAGCCCAGCCGCTTGGCCTCACGGCGCAGGATGCGCACGCAGGCGCTGTGGAAGGTCATCACCCACATGGCCTTGGACCGCGGGCCGATGAGCCGGTCGACCCTTTCCTTCATCTCGCGGGCGGCCTTGTTGGTGAAGGTGATCGCCAGGATCTCCTGCGGCTGCACATCGCGCTCGGCCAGCAGATAGGCGATGCGGTGGGTGAGCACGCGCGTCTTCCCCGACCCCGCCCCGGCGACGATCAAGAGCGGGCTGCCCGCGTGGACGACGGCGTCCCGCTGCTGCGGGTTGAGCCCGTCGAGCAAAGGGTGATCAACAGTGGGGTTCACGGCTCGGGTCGACACGCCCCTAGATTATGGCCGCCCACCGACAATGGGCGCCCCTTCGGCTCCACTCGGGCCTCCGGATAGGCTTCGCGCCGCACGAGATCGAACGCCCCGCGCCGGTCGCGGAAATATCGCGACCGTGCCGCTTGTTCAGCGCCCAGTGGACCAAGGAGGACGACCGTGACGGCACTTGACGACACCGAGATCGGCACGACCCTGGTGGTGACCGCCCACCCCGACGATGTCGACTTCGGCGCCGCGGGCACCATCGCGGCCCTCACCGACAAGGGTATTCGCGTGGTGTACTGCATCGTCACCGACGGCGACGCCGGAGGGTTCGACCGCGAGCTCGACAACGGCGGGATGGCGGAGCTGCGGCGCGGCGAGCAGATCGCGGCGGCCAAGGTGGTCGGCGTGGAAGACGTGCGCTTCCTCGGCTACAAGGACGGCACGGTGGAGCAGACCCTCCCCTTGCGCCGCGACATCGCGCGGGTGATCCGCCAGGTGCGCCCCGACCGGGTGATCACCTCTCATCCCGAGCGCAACTACCTGCGCATGGGGCCGAGTCACCCCGACCACCGGGCCGTCGGCGGCGCGACGCTCGACGCGGTCTACCCCGACGCGCGCAACCCGTACGCCTTCCCCGAGCTGCTCGCCGAGGAGGGCCTCGAGGCGTGGACGGCGCGCGAGGTGTGGCTGACCGGCGGGCAGGCCAACAACCACTACATCGACGTCACCGCCACGCTCGACCGCAAGTTCGCGGCGCTGCGGGCGCACGTCAGCCAGACCGCGCACATGGACGACCGGCTCGAGACCTTCGTCAAGGGCTGGCTGGCGACCAACGCCCAGGCCGCCGGTCAGCCGGAGGGCACCTACGCCGAAGCCTTCCAGGTGGTCCCCACCGCCTGACGCGAGCCACCGGATCCGCCGCGACCCGGGGCCCTGATGGCCACAGACGAGTGAGCACCCCCCGCTCGGCTGGATGTCGCGTCCTGATCCCGTGCGTCACACCGCGGGCCCCCGTCCGGCTCAGTCCGCCGTCCCCCGGCCGCCACGGTCGAGCCGGCGGGTGGCGCGGGCGGCGAGGAATCCCAGCGAGTTGGTCGCCAGGTGCAGCAGCGACGGCGCGAGCAGGCCCCCACGACGCCGCAGCTCCAGGAAGAACGCCCCGGCCAGCCCGGTGACCGCCACCGATCCCGCCACCGTCGCGGCCGCCCCGCCCTTGGCCGGGCGGGTCGCGGGCGGGTCGGCGGCTTGGACGAGGTGGCCGAGGGCGGGGTTGGCGGCCGCCATGTCCAGGGACGGCAGGATGTGCCAGAGGCCGAACAACGCCGACGAGCCCGCGACGGCGGCCGACGGCCCGTGCGAACGGCGCAGCGCGGCGGGCAGCACGCCCCTGAAGGCGACCTCCTCCAGCAGCACGGTGCCGAACGGCACCTGGAGCAGGATCTCCTCGGCCAGGCGGGCGCGGGACAGCCCGAGCGCCCGCTGGTCGCGGAAGTAGCGCCGCGTCGGCGGCAGCAGCACCCCCGCCGTGTACACCGCCGCCACCGCCGCCGCCAGGCATCCGCCGATGCGCGCGCCCCCGCGCGCGTCCGTGAAGCCCATCTCCGGCCACGACAGCCCGCCGCGCCGGCCCAGGATCACCAGTGCGCCGGTGGCCGCGGCCGAGGTCAGGGGCGCCAGCCGCCGGGCCGCGCGGTTGTTGAGGACGTTGGCCGCCGCCAGGACGCCCACCGCCGGCAGCAGCAGCCGCGTCGCGGGCATGACGGCCTCGTCCCGCGCCGGTGTTCCGCTCCCGTGCGGGGCCGCGTGGACGGCTCGCGTGCTCATGACCCACCTCCTGGCTTCCGGCCTGCCGGCCTGATCGCCGACGCCGACGCGTGTCACGCTACGGGGCCCGACGGCCCGGAACGTCCCCCCGGGCTCAACAGGTGTTGACGCCGTTGTTGTATCCCTTGGCGAAGGACTGCTGGCGCGCGGCCGGGGTGCCGTGCGCGTCCTCACGCCACCAGGCGTCGGTCGGGTCGCCGGCGGCCGCCAGGTTGGCCAGCAGCTCCTCGTCGTCGCCGCTCTCGGCCTCCAGCTGCCCGGCGTCGATCAGGCCCTTGAGCGCGCCGCCGGCGTAGCAGTCGGCCTGCAGCTCGCGGTTGATGTTGAGGCTGAAGTCGCTCATGAGCTGGGCCTGCACGGCATGGCCGAGCTCGTGCGGAATGATCACGTACACCGCCCCGTCGCCCTTCTCCTCGTACAGGGAGCGCATCCACTGCGCGTCATAGGCGACGAAGTGCCCGACCGGGCAGTAGAAGGCGTTCTCGGGCACCGCCGGCTGGCCTCCGCAGTCGGGACCGTCCTGGCCGTTGTACGCCTCGAACCTGCTCAGCGGGCGGTAGGTGCGCCCGGCGGCCTGGAAGGTCTGCTGCCAGTAGCGCTCGGTGAGGGTGCGCGCGAGTTCGACGTCCTCCTCGAACGTCTGGCCCAGCGCGGACGGGCTCGCGGACCCGGAGGCGGGGCCCGTGGCGGGGTCGGGCGCGGAGTGCCGGTCTTTCGGCGACGCCACGAGGGAGCAGCTCGCCGTGAGCACGGCAGCGAGCACGAGCGTCGAAAGTGCGCGAGGGGTCACACGCCCATCCTGGCGGACCGGCCCCCGCGTCGCGAACGGTTCCCCGTCGCGGGACGGGCGGCCACCGGCCACCCGGGCGCCCGGGTGCGTGGTGGCGGACCGCCCTGGCGAACGGCCGGCGGCCACGCGGCCCGCTCTCGGGCGCGGCGGAGTCGACGGGAGCGGGCGACGTCGCGCGGGCGGGCGATCAGACCAGACGGCGGGCGGTGGCCCAGCGGGACAGCTCGTGCCGGTTGGACAGCTGGAGCTTGCGCAGCACCGAGGAGACGTGGGTCTCGACCGTCTTCACCGAGATGAACAGCTCTTTGGCGATCTCCTTGTAGGCGTACCCGCGCGCGATGAGCCGCAGCACCTCACGCTCGCGCGTGGTCAGCGAGTCGAGCTCGGGATCGATGGAGGGCGCCTCGGTGGAGGCGAAGGCGTCCAGGACGAACCCGGCCAGACGCGGTGAGAACACCGCGTCGCCCTCCGACACCCGGACGATCGCGTCGGTCAGCTCGCGGCCGCTGATGGTCTTGGTGACGTAGCCGCGGGCCCCGCCGCGGATGACGCCGATGACGTCCTCGGCGGCGTCGGAGACCGACAGCGCCAGGAAGCGGACCGGCGCCCCCGAGCCGAGGACCCGGCGCAGGACCTCCTGGCCGCCGCCCCCGGGCATGTGCACGTCGAGCAGGACGACGTCGGGCTTGAGCGACTCGATGGCGGCGACCGCGGACTCGACGTCCTCGGCCTCGCCGATCACCTCGATCTGGGGGCCGAGCTCGGCGCGCACCCCCGACCGGAAGAGCCGGTGATCGTCGACGATCAGAACCTTGACCATATTCACGGCATTCACGGCTTCCTAACCCTTCGGGGCAGGTGGCGGATCACGACTGCTCCCGTTTCATCGTCAACATCACCTCGGTGCCCTCGCCCGGCTCGGTCTTGATCCGGGCGCCGCCGCCGTGGCGCTCCATCCGGCCGATGATCGACTGGCGGATGCCCATGCGGTCGTCGGGCACGTCGTCCATATTGAAACCCTTGCCGCGGTCCCTGACGAACACGGTGACCTCTCCGGGCTCCACCTCGGTGTACACGGAGATCACCGGCGCCTCGGAGTACTTGGCGGCGTTCACCATCGCCTGACGCACGGCCTGGAGCATCGCGCGCAGCCCGTTGTCCAGGTCGCAGTCGCCGACGCAGACGATCTCGATGGGCACGCCGTGCTCGTCCTCGATCTCGGCCGCCACGCGGCGCACGGCGGCGGCCATGGTGGCGTCGGCGTCGGCCTTGGGCTGGTACAGCCAGTTGCGCAGCTCGCGCTCCTGCGAGCGGGCCAGGCGGGTCACCTCGAACGGGTCGCCCGCGTTGCGCTGGATGAGCGTCAGCGTGTGCAGCACCGAGTCGTGGACGTGCGCGGCCATCTCGGCGCGCTCCTCCTGCCGGATGCGCTCGCGGCGCTCCTTCTGCAGTTCCTTCCACAGCGCGGTCAGCCAGGGGGCCGCGATGAGCGCGATGCCGCCCACCACGACGGCGGTGAAGACCATGCCGGGACGCGCCTCGGCGAGCTTGCCCTGGGCGGCCAGGAAGCCGATCGCACCGCTCACCACCAGCAGCAGCCCGATGCCGGTGCGGATCCACGAGCGGCGCACCTGGCGGACCGCGTCGGTCATCCAGCGCTGGCGGCGGCCGGGGTCGGCCTGCTGGAACAAGATGAGCGTGCCGATGCCGCCCACCGCGATCGACCAGGTGCCGACACCGCCGGTGGAGGCGCCGGTGAGCCAGCCGAAGGCCGTCAGCGCCATGCCCAGCACGGCGTAGGCGGCGATCTGGCCCCAGTCGCGGCTGGGCGCCTCGCCCTCGTGGGGCTCGTGCGGGGTGAACATCCAAAGCGCGGCGTACGCAAGGACGCCGAGCCCGTCCAGGACGCTGAGCAGCACGAAGGCGAGCCTCAGCACGACCGGGTCGAGCTTGAGCTGGGCGGCGGCACCCTGGGCGACGCCCGCGACGAGCCGGCCGCGGAGCGGACGGACCAGGCGGGGGTAGGCCTCGGGAATGGTGGGGGTCTCAGACATCTCTCGAGCATCGTCACATGTGAAGGGCAGGAACGCATCAGGGCGCTCCCTGACTCCTGCCCTGAGTGCTCGGGGACGAGTCAGGGGTCTCCCCGATGGTGGGCGACGCGGGCGCGCAGCGACGATGGAGCCATGAACGACGCACGCGGTCCCGATACGACGGTGGAGCCAGGTAGCTTCGCACCTGTGAACGAGGAGCGTGTACTCCAGCGTAGCGACGAGGGACGCATGCTCACGGGCGTGTGCGCCGGCCTGGGCCGCTACACCGGCATGGACCCGGTGATCTTCCGCGTGGGGTTCGCCGCGCTGGTCATCGGCTCCGGCATCGGCATCATGCTGTACGTCGCGGCGTTCCTGCTGATGAGGAGCACGAACGGCGGGCCGGGGTACGTCGAGCAGTGGAGCCGCAGGGTCTTCGACACCGAGACGGTGATGGCGCTGCTCGCGGCGATCTTCGCGCTCGGCCTGATCATCAACCTGGCGGCCGGCGGCATCAGCACCGCCACCGTCGTGGTCGGCACCCTGCTGGCCATCACCCTGCTCGCGGCGCACGCCCGCGGGGTCGACCTGCTGGCGATGGCGCGCAGCCTGCCCGAGCGGGTCAGGGGCAAGAAGGGCACCCGGCCGGCGCCCGACAGCTGGCTCGGCCACCCGTTCGGCGGCCCCCCGCCCTTCCCGCCCACCCCGTTCACCGGCGGCCCCGGCGCGGCGGCCCCGCCCGCCGGCGACCCCTACGCTCAGCGCACCGCCGCCACCGGCGACCCGTACGACCTGTACGACCCGTCCGCGCGCGACCCGTACGGTCCGCCGACCGATGACCGATATGCCCCATATGCCCCGCCGGCTCCGGGTGCGCCGCCCGCTCCGGGTGCGGCACGCGCCGCGTCCGCCGCGTCCGCCATGCCCGCGGGCACCTCGCTCTCCGGCGCCTCTCCCGGCGAGACGCTTCCCACGGACGGCCGTTCGGACGCGTCCCCGGCCGAGACGCTCCCCGCGGACGGGTCGGCCGGAACGCGGCTCAGCGAGACCCTTCCCGCGGACGGGTCCTCGCGGGCCGGCGAGACGCTTCCCACGGGTGGGTCCGCCGACGTGACGCGAGTCCAGGCGTCACCGGCGGACGCCCCTCCCCCGGGCTCCGCCGCGTTCACCCCTTCGGCCTCCGGCGCCCCCGGGGACTCCGGTCCCCCGCCGGCTTCTGACGCGCACGGCCCGTACCGGCGCCTCGCCGACCTGGCCGAGGAGGCGCGCGCCGCCTCCGGTTCCCCTGCCGGCCACGAGTCGGCCCGGTACGGCTCCCCCACCGGCCGATCGGCCCGGTACGGCTCCCCGGCGGGCTCGGCCGGCTCCCGCTATGGGGACCGGCGGCCCGCGGGCGGCGGGTTCGACAGCTCGGGTGAGCCGTTCGCGCCGCGCGGCCCCTACCGCCCGTACGACTCGCAGCGCCAGTACGAGCCGCCCGCCTGGGTCTACGGCAACACGCCCCCCGCCCGCACGACGCGGCGCGACCGGCCGAAGTCGTTCATCGGCGCGGTCACCGTGTTCATCGCCTTCATGGTCGGAGGGATCATGGTTGCCACGCAGTCATCCTCCAGTTCGCTCAACGCGCCGGTCATCGGCGGCGCGGTGCTCATCACCATCGGCGCCGGGCTGCTGGTCGCGACCTGGTTCGGCCGGGGGGCGGGCCTGGTGGCGGCCGGAACGATCGTCTCTTTCCTCCTCGTGGCCGGATCGACCGTGAACGGGATCCCGAAGAAGATCGGCAGCTACACCTGGGAGCCGGTCGACAGCTCGCAGGCCGTGCGCACCTACACGGTAGGCATCGGCGACGGGACGCTCGACCTGCGGGACACCAGGTTCCCGCCCGGCTCGAGCACCCGCTTCGACGCCTCGGTGTCCGTCGGCGAGCTCAAGGTCATCGTGCCCCGCACGGCGCGCGTGAAGGTCTTCGGCTACACCCGGCTCGGCGACGTCAAGATCGAGCACGTGGTGCAGGGCGGCGCCGACGTTCACCATGACAAGGTGATCGAGCCGGACGTCACCTCCGCGGGGACGGTGCCGGTCATCGAACTGCACGTCAAGGCCGGCATCGGAGATGTGGAGGTCAGCCGTGCGGCATAGGACCGACTGGCTGTCGCTGCTCGCGGGGCTGCTGTTCGTCGGCGTGGGCATCCGCTTCGTGATCGCGCCCGTGCCCGACGTGATGGTCATGGCGCCCATCGTCATCTTCGGCCTCGGCCTGGCCGGCTTCGTCGGCGTCCTGAGCAAGGCCTTCCGCAAGCGCTGACGCCGGGTCCCCCACCTCGCTACCTAACGGATTGAATCGAGGTTATCCGTTAGGTAGGCTCTGCCCCGTCTTCTAACGGATGCATGCGTTTTTACCGTTGACAAGGATGGGCGAAGGGAGAGGGCGCATGACCTTCCATATCGGGCATGTGGGGCTCAACGTGACGGACCTCGAGCGCAGCAAGCGGTTCTACCTGCGCCTCCTCGGGCTCGAACTGCTCAAGGAGTCGGCCGAGGGCGACCGGCGGTACGCCTCCCTGGGCCGCGACGGCCGGACGGCGCTGACGCTCTGGCAGCAGAGCGAGGGCCGCTTCCCGACCACTTCGCCGGGCCTGCACCACCTGGCCTTCCAGGTGCCCGACATGGACGCGGTGCGCCGGGCGGAGGCCACTCTCAAGGAGATCGGCGTGCGGTTCGCCTACGACGGGCCCGTCCCGCACGGCGAGGGAAGGCCGTCCGGCGGCGTGTTCTTCGAGGACCCCGACGGCATCCGCGTGGAGATCTCCTCCCCCACCGGCGCCGAGGACCTCAAAGCCCCGGTCGCCAACGCTCCCACCTGCGGATTCTTCTAATGGAGCACCCGGGAGAGCTGCTGCTCCAGCGCCGGGCCGGCGTGACCAGGCCCCTGGGGTCGGCCCGGGCGCGTCCGGAGATCCCCGCCGTGGCGGCCGCCTTCCTCCGCGACCAGCGCATGCTCGTGATCGCGACCCCGGACCACCAGGGGCGGGTCTGGGCGAGCGCCCTCACCGGGCCCGAGGGGTTCGCCGACGCGCCGGACGAGCGGCACGTCGTCATCGGCGCGCTGCCCACCGGGCCCCTGGCCGGGCTGTTCGACGACGCCGGACAGGACGGGCGCGACATCGGCGTCATCGCCATCGAGCCCGCCACGCGCCGCCGCATGCGCGTGAACGGCCGAGCCCGGCGCGAAGGAGACCACCTGGTCGTCCGTACCGAGCAGGTGTACTCCAACTGCCCCAAGTACATCCAGCGCCGCGAGCCCGCCTTCGGCCCGGCGCGGCCGTCCGAGCCGTCCGGGGTATCCGAGCCGTCCGAGCCGCCCCCTCCGTCCGGGCCGTCCCGCCCGCTCGGTACCGGCCGGGCGCTCACGGCCGCGCAGCGCCGGTGGATCGGCACGGCCGACACCTTCTTCATCGCCACCCACGTCGACGGGCTGGGCTCCGACGCCTCCCACCGGGGCGGCGCGCCCGGGTTCGTCCGGGTGCTGGGCGAGCGGCGGCTGGCATGGCGGGAGTACCCGGGCAACTTCATGTTCATGACGCTCGGGAACCTGCGGCTCAACCCTGCCTGCGGCCTGCTGTTCCCCGACTGGGAGAGTGGAGGAGGGCTCCGGATCACCGGCCGGGCCACGCCCGGCGGCGGCGAGGCCGGAGAGATCGCCTTCGAGGTGGAGGAGGTCGTGGAGATGGCGGAGGAGGTGCCCGCGCCGTGGCGGTTCGTCGAGGCCTCTCCGTTCAACCCTCCGCTCCCCGTCCGGCACGAGGAAGGACCGTCGCGATGAAACCTCCTGTACCGCCCTTCGACGAGGAGAGCGCGCGGATCAAGGTCCAGGCCGCGGAGGACGCGTGGAACACCCGTGACCCGCGGAAGGTGGCCCTCGCCTACACCGAGGACTCGGTCTGGCGCAACCGGTCGGAGTTCGTGACCGGCCGGGAGGAGATCATCGGATTCCTCACCCGGAAGTGGTCCGGCGAACTGGACTACGCCCTGCGCAAGGAACTGTGGGCCTTCACCGGCGACCGCATCGCCGTGCGGTTCCAGTACGAGTGCCGCGACGCCGCCGGCCAGTGGTGGCGTTCCTACGGCAACGAGCTGTGGGAGTTCGACGCCGAGGGCCTGATGCGCCGCCGCGAGGCGAGCATCAACGATCTGCCGATCGGCGAGGAGGAGCGCCGTATCTTCGGCCCCCGTCCCGCGGAGGAGTACGGCCGCCCGTTCCCCCTCGCCTGACCGTCGCGACCGCCGGGAGCGGTGTTTCGACGCCCGAGGGGTTGACCGGCCACATCAGGGGCGTACGTTCGCATTTGTCGGTTCTCACTCCATCCACTCCTCTCACCGTTAGTGCGCTCGCCACCCACCGCCTCCCCCGCAGGGGGGCGCCCCCGGCCGCCGGCCGGGGACGGCACCTCCCGCGAGGTCCGGCGATGTTCGCACAGGTCGGCGCACGGCACTAGTTCAAGCAGCCAGCGCGCTTGGAGGACCAATGACCCGTATCAACCTCACCGTCGACGGCGTCAAGTACGAGGAGGAAGTCGAGCCACGCCTGCTCCTGGTCCACCTCCTTCGCGACCGGCTGGGGAAGACCGGGACACCGATCGGCTGCGACACCGGCAACTGCGGCGCCTGCACCGTCATGCTCGACGGCAGGAGCGCCAAGAGCTGCTCGGTGCTCGCCGTCCAGGCCGACGGATGCGACGTGCTGACCGTCGAGGGCCTGGCCGAGGGCGAGCGGTGGCACCCCATGCAGCGGGCCTTCCACGAGGAGCACGCCCTCCAGTGCGGCTACTGCACGCCCGGCATGATCATGGCGGCCATCGACCTGCTGAAGGACGACCCCGACCCCTCCGACGAGGCCATCCGCGACGGCCTGGAGGGCAACCTGTGCCGCTGCACCGGCTACTGCAACATCGTCCGGGCCGTACGGCGAGGCGCGCAGAGCATGAGCGACCAGGAAGCGGTGAGCGGCAGATGACCGAGGAGATCGACGCCGGCCTCGTCGCCCAGAAGATCGCCGAAAGCGACATGCTCGGCGAGCCGGCCCCCGATCGGCACGAGGTGGGCGCCGCCCGCAGGCGCAAGGAGGACGCGCGGCTGGTCACCGGCCGGACCCAGTGGACCGACAACATCCAGCTCCCCGGCATGCTGCACGTGGCGTTCCTGCGCAGCCCGATGGCGCACGCGCGCATCACCGGCGTCGACACCTCGGCCGCGCGGAGCATGCCCGGGGTGATCGCCGCCTTCAGCGGGGGCGACTTCGCGGGCGAGCAGGGCACCCTGCCGTGCGCCTGGCCGGTCACCGAGGACATCGTCATCCCCGACCACCCGCCGATGGCCGTGGACGAGGTGCGGTACGCGGGCGAGGCGGTGGCCTGCGTCGTCGCCACCGACCGGTACAAGGCCAACGACGCGCTGGAGGCCATCGAGATCGACTACGAGCCGCTGCCCCCGGTGCTGGACATGACCGAGGCGCTCAAAGAGGGCGGCCCCAGGGTCCACGAGGCCGGCAACCGCGCCTACACCTGGAAGTACGCCGAGGGCGACATCGACGCGGCCTTCCGCGACGCGCCCGTGGTGATCGAGCGGACCTTCGTCCAGCAGCGGCTCATCCCGACGGCCATGGAACCGCGGGCCGTCGTCGCCCAGACCGACGGCGACCACTTCACCCTCCACTCGGCCACCCAGATCCCGCACATCCTGCGCATCATGCTGGCCCAGGTCACCGGCATCCCCGAGCACAAGCTCCGCGTGGTCGCGCCGGACGTGGGCGGCGGCTTCGGCTCCAAGCTCCAGGTCACCGCCGAGGAGGTCCTGCTCCTGCTGCTCACCAGGCGCCTCGGCAAGCCGGTCAAGTGGACCGAGTCGCGCTCGGAGGGCAACCTGACCGTGCACCACGGCCGCGACCAGCTCCAGCGGGTCTCGCTCGCCGCCGACGCCGACGGGCGGCTGCGCGGCATGCGGGCGGACCTGCTGGCCGACATGGGCGCGTACCTGATGCTGGTCACGCCGGGAATCCCGATCCTCGGCGCGTTCATGTACAACGGCATCTACAAGATGGACGCCTACGACTTCACCTGCACGGGCGTGTTCACCACCAAGATGCCGACCGACGCCTACCGCGGCGCGGGCAGGCCGGAGGCGACGTTCGCCGTCGAACGCCTCATGGACGAGCTGGCCGCCGAACTGTCCCTCGACCCCATCGAGGTGCGGCGGCGCAACTGGATCACCCACGAGGAGTTCCCGTACACCACGATCGCCGGGCTCACCTACGACTCCGGGAACTACGAGGCGGCCACCGACAGGGCGCTCGCCCTGTTCGGCTACGACAAGCTGCGGGCCGAACAGGTCGACCGGCGCGACCGCGGCGACCCGGTCCAGCTCGGCATCGGCGTCTCCACCTTCACCGAGATGTGCGGCCTGGCCCCGAGCCGGGTCCTCGGCTCGCTGAGCTACGGCGCCGGCGGGTGGGAGCACGCCTCCGTCCGCATGCTGCCGACCGGCAGGGTGGAGGTCGTCACGGGCGCCAGCCCGCACGGGCAGGGGCACGAGACGGCCTGGAGCCAGATCGTCGCCGACGCGCTCGGCGTGCCGTTCGAGGACGTCTCTGTCCTGCACGGGGACACGGCGATCTCGCACAAGGGCATGGACACCTACGGCTCCCGCTCGCTGGCCGTCGGCGGCGTCGCCGTCGTCCAGGCGTGCGAGAAGGTCAAGGAGAAGGCCCGGCATATCGCCGCCCACCTGCTGGAGGCCTCCGCCGACGACGTCGAGTTCGACGGCGGGAGGTTCAAGGTGCGCGGCACCGACGCGGGCAAAACCATCCAGGAGATCGCGCTCGCGGCCTTCGCCGCGCACGACCTGCCCGACGGGGTCGAGCCCAGCCTGGACTCCGACGCGACGTTCGACCCGGAGAACTTCTCCTTCCCGCATGGGACGCACCTGTGCGCCATCGAGGTCGACACCGAGACCGGCGCCACGAAGATCCGGTCGTACGTCGCGGTGGACGACGTGGGCAAGGTCGTGAACCCGCTGATCGTCGAGGGACAGGTGCACGGCGGCCTCGCCCAGGGCATCGCGCAGGCGCTGTTCGAGGAGGCCGTCTACGACGCCGAGGGCAACCTGCTCACCACGACCATGGCCGACTACCTGGTGCCGTCGGCGGCCGACCTGCCCGACTTCATCACCGAACGCACCGAGACGCCGGCCACGAGCAACCCGCTCGGCGTCAAGGGCGTCGGCGAGGCGGGGACGATCGCCTCGACCCCGGCCGTGGTGAACGCGATCGTCGACGCGCTCCGCCCGTACGGCGTGAACGACGTCCCCATGCCCTGCACCCCCGAACGAGTCTGGCGCGCCCTCCAGGGAGGCACCTCATGATTCCAGCGCCGTTCGACTACGTCCGTCCCTCCTCGCTCGACGAGGCCGTCTCGGTGCTCGCCGACGCCGGAGAGGACGCGAAGGTGCTGTCCGGCGGGCAGTCGCTGCTGCCGCTGCTCCGGCTCCGGCTGGCCTATCCGAGCGTGCTGGTCGACGTCGGACGCCTCGCTGAACTGCACGGCGTCCGCGACGAGGACGGCCACGTGCTGATCGGCGCCACGACCACCCATGACGAGGTGGTCCGCTCGCCCATCGTCAACGCCGAATGCCCGCTGCTGGCACTCGCCGCCGCCACCGTCGCCGACCCGGCGGTGCGTCACCGCGGCACGTTCGGCGGCTCGCTCGCCCACGGGGACCCGGCCGGCGACCTGCCCGCGGTGGCCCTGGCCCTGGACATGCAGTTCCTGATTCATTCCGCGTCCGGCGAGCGCGTGGTGGCGGCCCGCGACTTCTTCCTCGACTACCTGGAGACGGCCCTTGAGCCCGGCGACATCCTGGCCGCGGTGCGGGTGCCCAAGCTGGGCGAAGGCTGGGGCTTCCACTACGAGAAGTTCCACCGCACCGCCCAGTCGTGGGCCATCGTCGGCGTCGCGGCGGCCGTGCGGGTATCCGGCGGCAGGGGTGGCCCGCCCCGCCGGGTCGAGGAGGCCAGGATCGGCCTGACCAACATGGGCCCGACCCCGGTCCGCGCCACCGCCGTCGAGACGGCCGTCCCGGGCCTCGAACTGAACGGCTCTCCTGCCCCCTACGGTCCCACGGCCAACGGCAACGGCTCCGGCCGGCTCGGCGCCCACGCCGCCGACGCCCTCCGCCAGGCCGCCTCGGCGGCGGCCGACGGCACCTCACCGCCCACCGACCTCCACGCCACCCCCGACTACCGCAGGCACCTGGCCGGCGTCCTCACCCACAGAGCCCTCCTGACGGCCGCCGCCACCGTCTGACCCCGGCACCACGGGCGCCGCATCCCACCCAATGATGCGGCGCCCCACTCGGCGACGCCTGGGCCACCCCTCACCGACGTCTCCATCTCTTCGGGGAGCAGCGTTGACGAAGCGGGGAACCACCAGGAGACCAGACGCGGAAGATCGGTCAGGAAGGCCGACGCTGAAGGACGACCATCACGCGAACAGGTCGTCGATGGCATCGGCGGTGGCCGCACGCTGGATCCAGACATCGAGCCGGGCCGCCTCCGTACAACCGAGGATGCGTCCCCGGGCCTCCTCGGAGACCGCGACCCCCCGCGTACCGAGCAGAATCAGGACCGCCTCGGCCTTCCCTTCGGCCCGGCCCTCGGCCTTCCCTTCGGCCCGGCCCTCGATCTTCCCTTCTGCCCGGCCCTCGGCTTTCCCCTCCGCACGGCCCTCAGCCCTACCCTCAGCCCGACCTTCGGCGACGTATTGCCGCGCGAAGTCGCTTTGGTACTCGTAAGTCCCGGTAGCCATTAATTCCTCCATATGTTTGCGAGCCACCTCGGGGAGCATCATCAGGACGAAATCAGCGTACAGCCGTGCCTGATCCGCGTCGATGGTGGCCAAGGCCGCGAACAACGCATCCATGATCGGCTGCGCTTCGATGTCACCCCCGTGGGCGACCGCCGACAACACCGCCAGCTCCGGTGCGCGAACCGCCTCGGCCGGATCGGTCACCACCGGAACGGTCGCCGGACCGGCGACCATGGGGGTGAGCCGCCAGCCGGGATGGCCCATGTCGATCGGTGCCGCGCACCACTGCGCGATCGGGGCTTCGGTGCACACCACCAGCAGGATCGCCGGGCAGCGCGCCCGAGCCCGCACCGACGCCAGGTACACCGGCCAGCTCCACCGCTTGTGCGGATCACGGCCACGCTGGACCTCCACCACCACCGCCAGCACCGGCGACGCACCCGACGAGAGCACCACGACGGCGTCCGCCTGGTACTCCACCGGCGGGCACTCGGTGAGGTCTCCCGACTCGATTCTTACCTCGCTGTATTCCGGCATTTCCATACCGAATGCATCGCCCAGCAGTTCGGCGGCCAAAGTCGGACGATTTCGGAAAAGCAGGATCAGCGCCTCGTGTTCTTGAGAAGGCACGGCAGCGACATTACATCCCCACCAAAGCCTGACCAAAACTTTGCATCAATACAGGACATAGCCCTCTCGATCAGCACCCTGAATGGCATTTATCGCATTATCGGCGGCACCAAGGTAAGCCGAGATGGGCCTGGCCGGCTGGACCGGCGCGGCAGAGGTCTCTCTTGCGTGGCGGCAAGCGTGGGGTGGAGCACCGGGAATTCACCCGAGGATGGTTCGCCGGTCATCGAGTGACCGGTATGTTGCCCGGGGAACACGTAGATCACGTACGGGGGACGGCGGCATGGTCGAAGTACCGTTACAGGTCGCTTCGAAGGCGCTGGCCTCGACGGCGTTCGTCCAGCTCGCCGCCATGATCGCTCTGGCGGCCGCGGCCTGGTTCCGCCCCGAGGCCACGGTCCTGCTGCAGCACCTCGGCCTCGCTCTGCGCCACGGGGTGACCATCTCCACCAACGCCGCCCTCGCCGTCCTCGGCACCCTCCTGTCCTGGTCGGCCGCCTGAATCGAAGCATGGTCTTCTCCCCGCCCGCCGCCGCGGACGGGCGCGGCCGGCGTCCGGCTCCTGAGCCGCCCTGTCAGACGGCGGCGTACAGCGCTTCGACGATCGCCGGCCAGCGGGGGTCGGGACCGGCGGGGCTGATGATCGTGCGGCTGGGCGTGAAGCCGAGGCTGACCCCGGACTTCAGATCGGCGAAGGCCAGCGCGCCGCCCGCGCCCGGATGCCCGAAAGCACCTTGCGCCGGGGCGAACGGCCGGACTTCGTTCGGCAGCATGTAACCCAGCCCGAACCGGGTGCGCCCGTGGAGGACCTCGTCAGGCCCGTCACTGCGCGCCATCGTGGCCTCGGCGACCGTCTCACGAGTGAGCAGGTCACCGGTCAGGATGCGCGCGTACAAGGTGTCCAGCGACCGCGCGTTGGCGTGACCGTTGGACGCCGGCACCTGCGCGGCCCGCCATCTCGCGGTGTTCACCAGCCCGGGGGTGAGCTGATCGGCCGGGTTGAAGAACGCCTTGGCGGTGATCGACTCAGGGTCGGCCATGGCCTTGAGCAGTGGCGAGGTCTCGGGGAGAGCCCCGGCTCCGGGCGGGGGAACATGCGCCGCCCTGGCGGCGGCGTGCACCGGCAGCCCGATCGACAGGTCAGGGATGCCAAGCTCGCTCACGGCCAGTTCGCGGACCGGCCTGCCGGTCACCCGGCGGAGGATCTCGCCGGCCAGCCAGCCGAAGGTGACGGCGTGGTATCCATGACGCGTTCCCGGCTCCCACCAGGGCTTCTCAGCGGCGAGCGCCGCCGTCATGGTCTCCCAGTCGTAGAGGCTCCCCGGCGGCAGCGAATCACGCAGCGCGGGCAGCCCGGCGCGGTGGGACAGCACGTCGGCCACCGTGGCATCGGCGGCGAACTCGGGCCAGTACCGGCGAACCGGCGCGTGAAGGTCCAGCACCCCGCGTTGTGCCAGCATGTGCGCCAGCGTCGCGACGATGCCCTTGGACGCCGAAAAGACGTTCACCACCGTGTCGGCCTCCCATGGGCGCGAGCCCGCCTCGTCAGCGGTGCCGTGCCAGA
Organism: Sphaerisporangium sp. NPDC004334; assembly: GCF_053602655.1. Classification (NCBI taxonomy): domain Bacteria; kingdom Bacillati; phylum Actinomycetota; class Actinomycetes; order Streptosporangiales; family Streptosporangiaceae; genus Sphaerisporangium; species Sphaerisporangium sp. NPDC004334. The sequence goes on along the minus strand of NZ_JBSGDZ010000028.1, from coordinate 102,967 downwards.
CGTCGACGACCCGGCGGCCGTGCACGCTGACGGCCAGCGCGCTTCCCGGTCCGTCGCTCGCACCGTCCATGAAGGCTCCGACCACCGCGTCGAACTTCGGGTCCCAGTACATGGCGGGTCCTTTCTTCTCGTTCCGCTGCCTCCTGATATCGGGTGATCTCCCGACAAGGCAGATGCTCAACCATTGTTGCGCAACTTAGGTTGAGTATTAGAGAGTGATCACCATGCCGTCAACTCCCGAGGTGTCCGCCGATCTGACCCTGCTGTGCACCGCCCTCGCCGCCGCAACCCAGGCCGAGGTGCGCGAACGGATGACCGAGGCCGGGCACCCCGAGGTGCGTGACGTGCACGGGTATGTCTTCCAGCACCTGCTGGCCGGCCCCGTGCGCATCAGCGAACTGGCCGAATTGCTGGGCATGACGGCGCAGGGCGCGTCCAAGGTGGTGATGGAGATGGAGCGGGTCGGCTACGTCACCCGCCGCGCCGATCCCGGTGACCGCCGCAACCGCTACGTCGAACTGACCCCGCACGGCCACGACGCCATCGAATGCGGACGCGCCGCCCGCGCCGCCACCACCGCCCGTCTCCTCACCGCCCTGCCCCCCGCCTCCAGAGACGACCTGCTCGCGTCCCTGAACCACCTCTCCGACACGACCGGCGCCCTGACCCTCCTCCTCAGCCGCCGACTACGCCCTCACTGATCACCGCCGGAATCACATGACCCGCCCCAGCGCGCTTAACCTCTCGTCCAGCTCCTTGACGTGGGTGTTTCTCGTCCAGGGGTCGAGTTGCCGCCTGGTGCGGCGGATGCCGTCGATCAGGCGGACTCGGATCGGCCTCGGTGCGCGGGGTCGCGGCCTCACCATGGGCACGATCGAGGGCTCGCAGGCCGTCCTCTCCTCGTCCGGCGTCCGCCAGGGCTCTTGAGAGGGCCAGTGATGTCGCGGCCCGCTGGAGCCTGCTGGGTGATTCCTTCGCCCAGGCCACCGCCGCGTACGAGTGGTCGAGCGCCACGGTCGGTTTACCCTGATAGCCGAAGGTGTTGGACAGGCAGTCGTGCGTGTGGGCCAGAAGTGTGGGATCTCCCAGCGCGTAGGCGGCCTCCAGCCCTTGCTGGTACCACTGGACGGCTCCCGCATAGTCGAGCACGTCGTAGCGAAGCCAGCCGCCGAGATGACTGAGAGCCCAATAGGCGGTGGTGATCCGGTCACGCAACATAGGTGGCAGAGCGTTCTGGCTCAGCAGTCTCGCCAGCAGGCCACGCTGAGCGTCGACCACGGGCCTCAAGGAGACCGGCCCGCGAGCCTCGTCCGCCTGCCAGCATTGGGCGATCAGTTTTTCGATGGTGGTCACGGTCTGGGGGTCTGCGCGGGTGGTGCCGCGGAGGACGTGGGCGAGGCGGGTCTCCTCGTCCGGGGTCAGGTAGCGCAGGAGCCGGAGGGCGGGGATGCCGCCCAGCGCCGCCGCCAGCTCGAAGAGCAGTTCGCGTCGCTTCACGTCGGCCTCCTCGGCGGTGAGGGCGCGGAACAGAGCGGCGCAGTCGTCGGTGCGCATGGTGACGGCCGGTGCCACCGGCGGGCCGGGCCGATCTGCCGCATCGGTCGAATCCATGCTGGCACGGTCGATTCCCGGCATAGCAGGCGTGAGGCTCCTGCGCTGGAAGGGGTCGAGGTGACGATGGTCGACGGCGTCGATCAGCTCGCGGTCGGCCGCGCCGTACCCGCCGTAGGTCTCGTCGGTGACCAGGCGACGCGCCGTCGTCTGGTAGATGCGGGCGAGCAGGTCGAGCACGCGCGGGGACGGACGGCGCCGGCTGCGCGGCCAGCTTTCGAGGTCGTACAGCCGCGCCGCGCGCATCGACGCCGTGCCGGCCGGATCGAGGTCGTTGAACGCCGCCACGACCTGCGCGGCGGTCAGGCCATGGGCGTACCGGTGGAACAGCAAGGGGCCGGCATGGAGATCGACCGCCAGGACATCGGCGATCTGCTCGTAGGTGAACCCGCGCGCCCGTAGCTCCTCGCCACGCCTGCGGCAGGAGAGCAGGACACGGTGCCCCCCGGTCACGACGGCCTCCCTTGGGTCCGGGCGGTTCCGAACAGCAGTTCTACTGTTCAGAGGACAGTTTACTCACCCAATGCACATGCGCGCTCACTCTTGATGACGACCGTGGGGTCATAAACGCCTGCGGCCGATGGTCGTCGCCGACCGTTCCCACGGCCTCCGCCCAGGTCACGGGCCATACCGAGGGAGTTCGGACGGTGGCGGTCATGGGGGTTCGATCCCGCGGCGGGCGCGGGCGACAGTACTCCTCGGCGCGGGGTGGTCCCGCGACCATCGGCAAGGAGGTGGCCGCCATGGCCGATCCCGTCGTCGACGTCACGGGCGCTCCCAGGACGGCACGAGTCCCGCCCCCCGATGACGGTTTCGCCGCCGGACGAAGTGACGGGCGTTCCCCGACCGGTGAAGGCCACGAGCGGGAGATCGCCGGAGGGGCGGACGGGCCTCCCGCGCCTCACGGAAGGGCCGACCGTCATGTGCCCACGGGGAAGATGGTGTGGCGGCGCGCGTTCACCGGGGTGGCCGAGGAGGCGCCCAAGGCGCGCGCGTTCGTCCGGTGCCTGCTGGCCGGCACCCGGTGGGTGGACGACGCCGAGTTCGCCGTCGCCGAGTTGGTCAGCAACTCCCTCCTCCACAGCCGTTCCGGCGCCCCGGGCGGTGCTGGCCTCGCGTGTGGGCTTGCGTGGTGACCCGGTCACCGGCCACCACGTGTGGGCCTTTTCGCCGACTCTGCTCCCCCGAGGTGACCGGAGAGACGTTCGAGGAGGCCGCCAGGGCGGCCCGGGGCGCGGCGCCCGCTCACGGTGTCTGTCTGGGCCTGCCGAACTCGTCATCACCATGCCGGGCGCGAACGCCGTCTGGATGGTCACGAGATGAGGAGTTCGAGGTGGGCACGATCAGCGTTTTCGCGAACGTCTGTGCAGACGGCGTCATGCAGGGGCCGGGCCGGGCGGAGGAGGACATCAGGGGTGGATTCCGGCACGGCGGCTGGGGCGTCGGGTACACCGACGAGGTGATCGGCAGGTTCGTCGGGAGGATGGACAGGGCCACGGCGATGCTCTTCGGGCGCCGGTCGTACGACGACCTGCTGGGCCACTGGACATCGGTGAGCGACCCCAACCCGTTCACCGAGGTGCTGGTGAACTCGCCCAAATACGTCGCCTCCCGCCAGGCGCGCACCGAACTCGCCTATCCCAACTCCACGCTGCTGGCGGGGGAGGCGGCCGACACCGTCGCACGGCTCAAGGGCCGTACCGACGGCGTGATCAGGGTGCTGGGCAGCGGTGAACTGGTGCGCTCACTGCATGCGGCCCGCCTGGTCGAGGAGTACGTCCTGCTGATCCACCCGATCGTCCTCGGTTCGGGGACGCGCCTGTTCGGCGAGGGGGAAAGAACCGACCTGATACTTCAGGAGGCGACGACCTCCACGACCGGAGTGGTCATCGCACGCTACCGGGTCAAGTGACGAGGGAGGATCGGGATATGCGGTACATGCTGCTGTTCCATTACAGCGAGGCGAGCGAGGAGACGATCGGGGCCGAGGCGATGGCCGCGGGGATGCGGGCCATGGCCGCTTACGCCGCGACACTCGAGCAGGCCGGCATCCTGGCGAGCGGCCAGGTGCTGCGGCCGTCGACCGGTTCGACCACGCTCACGCTCATCGACGGGGAGCCACGGATCCAGGACGGGCCGTTCGCCGACACCAAGGAGCAACTCGGTGGCGTGATCGTCATCGACGTGCCGGATCTGGACGCCGCCCTGGAGTGGGCGCGGCAGGCGCCGCCGCTGTCGTGGGGCACCGTCGAGGTCCGGCCCGGTGCGGTGCACATCGAGGCCGGGACGTGGGTCGCGTCGTCGTGACCGGTGAGACGGCCGCGCACGTCGCCGAGCGCACCGCACGGGCGTCCTATGGCCGGCTGGTCGCCCTGCTGGCCGCTCCGACCGGCGACCTCCAACTCGCCGAGGAGACCCTGGCGCAGGCCTTCGAGCAGGCTCTGATCACCTGGCCGCGCGACGGTGTGCCGGACAACCCCGAAGGCTGGCTGCTGACGGTCGCGCGCAACCGGCAGCGAGATCTGTGGAGGTCCGCCGCGCACCGCCGCAACCAGCCGCTGGAGACGGCCACGGACATCGGCGCCGACGCCGTCCGGCAGCTGGACGATCTCGACCCGGGCCGGATCCCCGACCGGCGACTGGCCCTGCTGTTCGTGTGCGCGCACCCGGCCATCGCCGCCGGCGTCCGTACCCCGCTGATGCTCCAGGCCGTACTCGGGTTCGACTCCGCCCAGATCGCGCGGGCCTTCGCCGTGCCCGCCGGGGCGATGTCGCAACGACTGGTGCGGGCCAAGCGGCGGATCAAGGACGCCCGGATTCCCTTCGCCGTTCCCGGGCGGCAGGCGATGCCCGAGCGGCTGCCGTCGGTGCTGGAGGCGGTGTACGCCTGCTACGCACTGACCTTCGCGGAGCGGGGCGAGGGGACGTCGCCCGCGGGAGAGGCCCGGTACCTGGCCGTCACGACCGCGAAGCTGCTCGGCGACCAGCCCGAGGCGTGGGCGCTGGCGGCGCTGCTCACCCTGGCCTCGGCGCGTGCCACGGCTCCCGGCGACCGCTATCTGCCGTTACAGGACCAGGACCCGGACGGGTGGGACCGCCGTCTCATCGCCGAGGGCGAGGCCTACCTCCGCCTGGCCGAGCGGCCCGGCCAGGCGCCCGGGCGGTTCCAGCTGGAGGCGGCGATTCAGGCCGTCCACTGCGATCGGGCCCGCAGCGGCGCCACCGATTGGGACGCACTGTGCACGCTCTACACCGCTCTGGTGGCGATCGCGCCGAGCCTGGGCGGCCGGGTCGCCCACGCCGCCGTCATCGGCCGGACCCGTTCACCCCGGACGGGGCTGTCGCTGCTGGCGGCGTTGCCCGTCGAACGGGAGCGCTTCCAGCCGTATCACGCGGTACGCGGCGACCTGCTCGCCCGGCTCGGCCGGCACGAGGACGCGGTCGCGGCCTACACCCAGGCGTCCACCCTCAGTACGGACCCGGCCGTTCGGGCCTTCCTTGAGCGACGGGCCAAGGAAACGTCCCGCTGACCGCTCCTCCACCAGGGCGGATACCTGTACGGCGCGGAGAAGGCAGGGCGGCGCGGTGGATCGTGTACGGGGTGGGACGGATGATGCCTGGCCAATCACTGGGGTAGCAAGGTAGGGGAGGACGGTCATAATGGCGCAAGAGCGACGAGGGCCGTCCCGCGTCCACCGGCTGGGCGGCACCTGGATGAGGAGCGGGTCGATGACGATGCGGTTCGAGCACGAGTTCACGGTCCCGGTGCCGCTTGAGCAGGCGTGGGCGGTGCTCCTCGACGTCGAGCGGGTGGCTCCGTGCCTGCCGGGCGCCGCACTGGACAGCGCGGAGGGCGACGACCTCACCGGGCGGATGAAGGTGAAGGTCGGGCCGATCACCGTCACCTACCGGGGCCGGGCGAGCTTCGAGGCGGTCGACAAGGACACCCACACCCTTACCCTCAAGGCATCCGGCAAGGAGGCGCGCGGCACCGGCACCGCGACCGCGACGGTGAGCGCGGCGCTGGCCGGGGAGGGCGCCCAGACCCGGGTCAAGGTCGAGACCTCCTTCAACGTGACCGGCCGTCCCGCGCAGTTCGGACGCGGGGTGATGGCCGAGGTCGGCGCCAAGCTGCTCGACCGCTTCGCGGCCAACCTGGCGGCCCTCCTCCACGAGAGCCCCGCCGAGCCCCTCGACGCCGCGACCCCCAAGACTCCCGCTGAGACGACGGACGCCGCGACCCCCGAGATCCCCGCTGACTCGACAGGTGCCGCAGCGCCGGAGACCCCTGCCGAGGCCACAGCGGAGGTGACCGCTCCGCCGCCGGCCACCGCGCCCGCCACGACCCCGTTCAACCGGCCGGGAACGTCTCTGCCGGACGCCGAAGAGCAGGAGGTTCCCGAGATCGTCCCGGTGGGCGACCAGGAGCCGGCCACGGTGACGGCGATCGGCGCGCCGGCCGACGTGGTGCCGTTGAGGGGCGCCGGCGACCAGGACGTCCGGCAGCCGGCCACCGCGGAGCCATCCGGCCAGGCCGCCGATGAGGAGACCGGCCAAGCCGCCGAGGTGCCACCCGCCCATGCCGCCGCGGAGCCGCCCGGCCAGGCCGCCGCGCCGGCGGAGGCCGCGACGCCGGCCGCCGGTCCGGGCGGAGGGGAGCAACCGCCCGCGCGGCATCTCACCGCCGTGCCCGACTCCTACGAGCCGCCGTACGCCGATGAGGCGGCGGCGGGCCGCGAGGTGCACCCCGCCGGGACGGCCCGCACGTCCCGCACCGCCGAGGAGGAGGCGCTCGACCTGCTGGAGATCGCCGGAGTGCCCGTGCTCAAGCGCGTCGCCCCGGCCGTCGCCGGCCTGGCCCTGGTAATCCTCCTCGCCTGGCTCGTACGCCGCATGCTCGCCCGCCGCTGACCACACACCCGCCGCCCTCCGGCCAGGTGCTCGCCGCACATGAGCGCGCCGGCATCGCCGTATCCCGGACCTGCCGACGCGGCGCCCCGGAAACCGTCGTACAACAGTCAACCCGGGCAGGGACGGCGGGGAGAGATGAGGTCGGGCTGCGGAAATGGGCTACTCGGCAGGCGCGGACGGAGTGGGGGAAATGGTGGGAGTGGGGGTGGCGGAGGCAGTGGGTTCGGGGCCGTCGTAGACGCCGATGGCCCAGCGGCCTGGCCGGGGACCGAGCCGGGTGGCGAGCTTCTCGACGCGACCGGGCTGGAGCAGCATCTCGGCCAGGTACCCGCCGTCACACCGGCCCACCGAGTCGTCCACGACCTTGCAGCCGGCGTACCTCTCGGTCGGGTTCTCCCGCGGCCGGTGGTCGATGATCGGCGTGTCGGCGGGCAACACCCAGACGCGCAGCCGTTGGGGCTGCCGCAGCCAGTCGGAGGGAACCGAGTCTCTGCTGAAGTAGTTGCCGATCCCGTCGGTCCCGCATCTGCCGGACATCTCCATGCCGTCGGACGTGCGGACCGCCACCCATGCCCTCGGATCGTCACAGACGATCTTGTAGGAGGTGTCGACGCTCAGCGGCCGGAAGGTGATCTCGCGGCCGGTGACGAGCGTGGTGGACACGACGGTCCTGATCAACGGATTGTCCAGATCGTTCATCGCCGGCAGGCCGGCGGGCGGGGCGACGGTCGCCGCCGTCACCGGCGTCCTGTCCACCGCCGCGGGGTCGAGCGCGGGCCTCGCGATCAGCACCGCCGCGACGGCCGCCGCGGCGCCCGCGAGGGTCACCGCGGAGGCGGCCCTGCCCCGCCTGATGCGGTGACCGCGCCGCACGATGCCGGGCACGTCAGGAAGGCCGGCGCGCAGGTCGTCGGCCAGTGCCGCGCGGAGGTCGGCTTCGGTGAAGGTCATCGCTCAGCTCCCGTCAGGTGAGTCTCGGAGTCGACGCGGAGGCGTCGCAGGGCCCGGCTGAGCTGCGCCTTGACCGAGCCGACCGAGCATCCGAGCACGTCGGCGCACTGCACCAGGGTCAGGTCCTCGAAGTAGTGCAGGACGATGACCGCCCGCTGCTGCCGGGGCAGGTCGCCGATCGCCTGTCTGAGGACGTGCCTGTGGCCGACCTCGGTCGCGAGGTCCCGCTGGTCGGGCAGGTCGGGCAGGTGCTCGGCGGGCACCTCGCCGCGCCACTTCCTGCGCCACCAGGATGCGTGGGTGTTGACGATGATGCGGTGCACGTACCGGTCGGGGTCGCCGTCGATGCGGCGCCAGGCCACCCACGCCTTGGCGAGCGCCGTCTGGACGAGGTCCTCGGCGGTGGCCCGGTTCCCCGTGAGCAGATAGGCCGCGTGCCGCAGCCGCTCATAGCGCGCCGCCACGTAGTCGTCGAACCCGTCGTCCATCCATGGTCTCCGTCCGGAAGGTCTCACAGTGACCTACACGACGGGGACCGGATCCGGTTGACACGCGGGCAGGAGAGTCCCGGGATGCCGGGCCGATCGCCGGGCCGCCGCCGCACGGCGGGCCCGGCGATCACCAGGGGCGAGGGGAGGGGTCAGGGGCGCTCGGTCTCCCAGGTGACGGTGTCCTCGACGGTCATCGGGCGGGTGCGCATGAGGGTGGTGTCCAGCGGGCGCAGGTAGGTCTGCTGGACGCCGGGGACCTGGTCCTCGATGACGAACGTCGCGCGGGTGTAGGCCGGGTCCCCGGCGACCTGCACGTGGGGCACCACCTTGAAGTCGGCGCTCATGAGGTCGCGCTCGATCTTCGTCAGGACGTACCCGCGCTGGTTGTTGTAGAACTTCAGGTGCGGGTTGATGGCCAGGTAGGGGTGGGTGGCGGGGTCGGAGTCCGCTCCGTCGCCGCCGGTCGTGATCGACGTGGCGACCAGCTCCGAGCCGACCGACGGGCCGGTGGGGTCGTCGTAGTCGAGCTTGAGGTCCGAGGCCCAGTGCGCGTGCACGTCGCCGGTGAGCACGACGGGGTTGCGCACCTTGGCGTCCACCCATCCCTGGGTGATGCGCTGCCGGGAGGCGACGTACCCGTCCCAGGCGTCCATGCTGGTGACCTTGGCGGGTCCGGCGTTGTTGTCGCGCTGGGCGAAGAAGACCTGCTGGCCGATGATGTCCCACTGGGCGCGGGAGTGGCGGAAGCCGTCCAGCAGCCACCTCTCCTGGGCGGCGCCGGTGATGGAGCGGGCCGGGTCGACGGCGGCGGGGCAGTCGCGGTAGCCGTCGCCGCAGCCCTGGTCGTCGCGGTACTGCCGGGTGTCGAGCATGTGGAAGGTGGCCATGCGCCCCCAGCGGACGCGCCGGTAGAGCTGCATGTCGATGCCGCGCGGGACGGAGGTGCGGCGCAGCGGCATGTTCTCGTAGTACGCGCGGAACGCGGCCTCGCGGCGGGCCAGGAAGTTCGGCTGCGGCACCTCGGGCTTCTCGGGCACCTCGTCGGCCCAGTTGTTGTCGACCTCGTGGTCGTCGAACACCACCAGCCAGGGGGCGGCGGCGTGGGCCGCCTGCAGGTCCAGGTCGGTCTTGTACTGGGCGTGCCGCTGCCGGTAGTCGGCGAGCGTCTCGGTCTCGGGGCCCTCGTGGTCGCGGACGTTGCCGCCGGGGATGGTGTAGGTGTTCTTGGTGTACTCGTACTGGTAGTCGCCGAGGTGCAGGATCAGGTCCGGGTGCTCCTCGGCCAGCCGCCGGTAGGAGGTGAAGTAGCCGTGCTCGTACTGGGCGCAGGAGACGAACGCCATCGACAGCGGCGAGCCGTAGGACAGCAGGTGCGGCGCGGTGAGCGCGCGTCCGACGGGTGAGAGGTACGGGCCGACGCGGAAGCGGTACCAGTACTCGCGCCCGGAGGGCAGGGCGTCCACCTCGACGTGGACGCTGTGTCCCCATTCGGGGGCGGCCACGGCGACGCCCGAGCGCACGACGCGACGGCACCGCTCGTCGGAGTACACCTGCCACAGCACGGGGAAGGGCCGCGCGGGCATGCCGCCCATGCCGTCCTCGGCCAGCGGCTGGGTGGCCAGGCGGGTCCACAGGACGAAGCCGCTGTGGTCGGGGTCGCCGGAGGCCACGCCGAGGGTGAACGGGTCGGAGCGCAGGCCCCGGCTCGCGAGGCTCTGCGCGGTCTCGGCGGCGGGGTCGGGGTCGGCCAGCGCGGCGGACGCCGGGATGGTGGCGATCGCGCCCGCGGCGAGGCCGGTCACGAGGAAGGAGCGTCGGTCGAGGTGCGGCATGCGGGGCTCCCCATGGGATCAAGATGCGACATCCGCAGCCTTGCCGAGGATCATGACCGCCCCGTTAACGGCAACTGTCATAGAAAGGGCGACATATACCACTGAAACCCCCGCAGGCGTAAGGAAGGCGATATCCCAGCATCGCCACGGCCGCCCCGCGCCGCGCCCCGTCGCGTCAAAGGTCGCGGCAAGCGCCGGTCAGCACTCCGCCGTGGCCGGCGGCACGGGCATCCGCCCGGGAATACCCCGGTCAGGGCAATGCCGACTCGGGAGAGACCACGCATGCAGCCGGACGTCAGCGTTGTGCTCATCACCGTCAACGACTCCGCCCGCCTGCCGCGCGCCATCGCGTCCGTGCTCGGCCAGTCGTTGCGCAACCTCGAACTGATCATCGTGGACGACGCCGGCGCCGACGACACCGCCGCCCTGGTGTCCCGGCTGGACGACCCGCGGGTCAGGTACGTCCGCCGCGACGCCCGGAGCGGCCACCGCGGAGCGCCGCGCAACGCCGGGCTGGACGCGGCGCGCGCGCCGCACGTCATGTTCCTCGACGGCGGCGACGAGCTGACCCGGCACGCCTGCAAGAGCCTGCTGCTGGAGGTCGAGCGCACCGGCGCCGACTTCGCCGCCGGGCAGATCGCACGGCCGGCCGGGGCCACCGGGCGCACGCAGCGCTACCGCCCCGAGCTGTTCCGCCCGCGCCGGGTGGTCGACGGCATCCGCGCCGAACCGCGCCTGTTCCTGGACGGGTTCGCCACCAACAAGCTGTACCGCACCGCGTTCCTGCGCGAGCAGGGCCTGCGCTTCGCCGAGAACCTGCGCCACGAGGACCACGTCTTCACCGCAGCGCTCTTCTGCGCCGCCCGCCGCTTCGCGATCGTGCCGTGGACGGTGTACCTGTCGCAGCGGGCCGCCGCCCCGGCCTCCCCGCCGCCGTCCGCCGGGGACCTGGACGGCGTGCGCGACCGGGTGCGGGCCGCGCAGATCAGCGACGCGGTGCTGCGCGACAACGGGTGCTCCGACCTCGTCGGACACCGGCAGCAGCGCTTCCTCGCGCAGGACCTGCGCGTCCATCTCAACAAGCTGCCCCGCCACACCAAGGTGTGGATCAAGGAGTTCGCCTCGGTCGTACGCCCCTACCTCGCGGAACTGGAGCCGGGCGTGCTCCAGCGGGCCGATCCGATGATCAGGGTGTGCTGCCACCTGATCGCCGCCGACCGGGCCGAGGACCTGCTGGTGGCGGCGCGGTCGCTGACCGGTCCCAAGGCCGCCCCCCGCCACGCCCTGCGAGTGGACGGCCGGACGTACTGGGGCACGCGCGCTCACCCCGCGCTGGACATCACGCCGTTGCGGCTGGCCGAGCTGCCCTTCGCCGCGTCCCGGATCAGGCACGAAGTGGGCGAGATCTCCTGTCAGGGGACGGTCGTGTCGATGACGGTCCGCACCTACGACCCCTTCGCCGTGCTGCGCCGCTGGAAGACCACCGCCGAGCTGACCGTCAAAGGGCTGCGCGTGCCGCTGGCGCCGCGGCGGCAGCCGGACGGCAGCTACCTCACGCAGGTGGAGGTGGACCTGGCGCGAGCCAGGCTCGGCCGCCTGGGGTTCGACGGCGGCCGGGACGTGCGCGTCTCCCACGTCCGCCCGGACGGCCACCGCACCAGTGACCGCCTGCTGGTCGACCCGGCCACCCCTGCCCTGACCCTGACCGCGGGGCGGCACGAGGTCACCGTCGCCCCGAGCGGCGACGGCGCCGTCCTGCGCGTCTCCTGGCGGCCGTCGCCGACGCTGCGCCGGGCGGCGCGGCTGCGCTCGCTGCGCGACCTGGCCGGGCGCGCCGAGCTGAAGCTGTGGGTGTACCGAGGACTGATCAAGGTGGTGCCGCGCCGCCGCGACCTGGCGCTGTTCGAGTCCGACCTCGGCGCCTCCTACACCGGCAACCCCCGCTACATCTACGAGGAGATCCGGCGGCGTGACCTGCCGCTGCGGGTGCGCTGGTCGGCCCGGGCGAAGGCGGCCGGGTTCCCCGCCGATGTGCCGCTCGTGCGGCGAATGAGCTGGCGGTACGTCTGGACCATGGCCCGGGCGGGCTACTGGGTGGACAGCCACGGGTTCCCGCTGGACTTCCCCAAGCCCAAGGGCACCCGCTACCTGCAGACCTGGCACGGCCAGGCGCTGAAGACGGTCGGGTTCGAGTCGCCGGACCTGCGCGGGGACTTCCCCGGCCCGCGCGAGCGGTGGCGCTCCGCCGTGGCCCGCTGGGACGCGCTGGTCTCCCCCGGGCCGGAGTTCGAGCGCGTCTTCGTGCCGTCGAACGAGTACACCGGCGCCGTCCTCGGGTTCGGCTCGCCGCGGTGCGACGTGCTGGTGAACGGGGACCCCGGCGCGGGGCCGCGCGTGCGCGAGGCCCTGGAGATCCCCGAGGACCGCCGCATCCTGCTCTACGCGCCGACCTACCGCGACCTGGACAGGCGCGGCGGCACCTCGGTGCGCGTCGACCTGGACGCCATGGCCCGCGCGCTCGCCGACCACTGGGTGGTGGTGCTGCGCACCCATCCGGCGGAACGCTTCACCGTGCCCGAGCGGGTGCGCCACCTCGTCCGGGCGGCCGGAGCGTACCCCGAGGTCAACGACCTCATCCTCGCCTCCGACGCGCTGGTCAGCGACTACTCCTCCATCATCTGCGACTACGCCTGCACCGGGCGGCCCATCCTGCTGTACGCCGACGACCACGACGACTACGTGCGGATGGACCGCGGACTCAACTACGACCTGCGCGAGATCGCCCCCGGGCCCGTCCTGACGACCACGGCCGAACTGGTCGCCGCTCTGCGCGACCTGCCGGCCGTCAGCGCCGAGCACGCCGAGCGGTACGCCGACTTCGCCGCCCTGTTCTGCGCGGAGGAGACCGGCAAGGCGGCGGCGCGCGTGGTGGAGGCCTTCTTCTCCGGCCTGCCCGGCGAAAAGGGCACATGAACGCGGTCGTGTTCGCCTGCATGGACGCCGACACGCTCGGCGGCGTGCAGCAGGTGACCCACACGGTCGCCCACGGCCTGGCCCTGCGCGGGCACGAGGTGCACGTCATCGGCCTGCACCAGGCGCCCGAGCCGTTCCGGTACGTCGAGCGGCCGCTGTACGAGCGCCACGTCGTGCAACGGCGGCCGCTCGGCGAGGGCGTCCGGTGGGTGGCGCGCGGCCGGGTGGCCCGGCTGCTGGCCTCCATCGGCCCCGGGTACGCGGTGCTGACCTCGCCCGGAGCGGTGTCCTGGCTGGCCGATCTGCTGCCGCCGCGGCTGCGCGCCATCGGGCAGTACCACGGCTCGTACGAGCGCGCCCGCGGCACCACGCACCTGGCCTTGGTACGGCGCGACTACGGCGCCCTTGACCAGGCCGTCTTCCTCAGCCCCGAGGACGCCCGCCGGTTCGCCGAGGAAGCGCTGCTGCCCAACGCCGCCCACCTGCCCAACCCGCTGCGCGCCTGGCCGGACAGGACGTCCCCTCTGGACGTGCCGCGCGTGCTCGGGGTGGGCCGGCTGGCCCCGGTCAAGCGGTTCGACCGGCTCATCACCGCCTTCGCGCGCGCCGGCCGCACGCGCGGACACTGGGAGTTGCACCTGATCGGGGACGGGCCGGAGCTGACCCGGCTGCGGGCGCACGCCTCCTCGCTCGGGATCGGCGACCGCGTGGTGTTCCGCGGCCGGGTGCCGGCCGCGCGGATGGGGCAGGAGTTCCTCGACGCGGCGATCCTCGGGCTGTCCAGTGAGCATGAAGGGCTTCCCCCGGCCGTGGCCGAGGCCGCCTCGTACGGCATGCCGTCGGTGGCCTTCGACGTCTCGGGCGGGGTGCGCTCGCTCGTGCTCGACGGCACGACCGGGACGCTGGTGCCGCCCGCGGACGTCGAGGCGTTCACCGCCGCGCTGAGCGGGCTGATGGCCGACCCCGCCCGGCGCGGGCGCCTGGGCGCCGCGGCCAGGGCCCGGGCCGCGGCGTTACGGCCGGAGAACGTCCTGGACCGCTGGGAGACCCTGTTCGCGCACATCCGCCGCTGACCGGCCGTCCTGGAAGGGGACCCGCGGAACGGGGGCGGACTCCTGAAAGGGGACCCGCGGAACAGGGGTGGACTCCTGGAAGGGGGCGCGGGGGGCGGGGACGGTGAGGAGGGAGAGCTGGCCGGAGGTGAGCATGGCGGCCACCGGGCCGGGCTCGCGGCGGCCGTTCACCTGGTCGCGGAGGCGCTGCTTGCGCAGCGACAGCCACCGCCGGGCCGCCGTCCTGCGGTAGGCGAGCAGTCGCGGGACGGAGGGCCGCGGGGCGCCGGCCGGCTCGTAGCCCCTGGCGCGCAGGCGTCCGCCCAGGACGCTGTCGCACAGCGCGATCTCCCACGGCTCCAGCCGGGTGGTCCAGCTTCCCACCCTGGCCTGGGTGATCTCCTGGTGGGTGTTGCTGTGCCACACCTTGTGGGAGGGCACCGCCGCCGTCGCCATGCGCCGGGGCTCGCACATCGCGGGGTCGAACTCCTCGCCGAGGAAGCGGCACACCTTGGCCAGCTCGCCGTGCGGGTCGGCGGTCAGGTCCTCGTACCGCAGCTCGTGGAAGGTGCCGGCCGGCAGCCTTTCGGCGTAGCGGCGCCCGAGGTCGACGGCCTCCGCCCAGGTGGCGATCGCGTGGAGGATGTCCAGTTTGTACCAGGTCATCTCCTTGAGCGAGGCGACGCAGTCGCGTCCGTCCCTGACCAGGTGGACGAACTGGGCATCGGGGAACAGGCGCAGCAGCGCGCCCACATGCCGGATGTAGCAGGGCCGCTTGTCGCCCCAGCGCGGCTTGCCGAACCGCTCGGCGTACGCGCGGAACGCCTCGCCGATCACCGAGCCCAGCGACCCGGGTCCCTCGACCGCCCTGCGGACGTAGGCCGCGCGGTCCAGACCCAGCTCGCCGAACCTGGTGCTCCGGTCGGTGGCGATCCACTCGGCGAGCCCGCGGCGGTTCTCCGCCTCTCGCATGTCCCCGTGCAGGCGTCGGCGGAAGTAGGCCTGGAGCAGGAAGCGGTTCTCCGGCGGCACCGCGATGCGCGGGTGCGAGTGCAGCATGAGCTGCAGCATCGTGGTGCCGGAGCGCGGGCAGCCGATCACGAAGACCGGCCGGTCCGTCCGCATCGGCTACACCCCCGTGAAGAACGGGTCGGTGCGCACGTGCGGTTCGTCGTCCGGACCGGCGGGCGGGTGCGCGGCCCCCGCCGCGAGGGCCCGGGTGGACTGCCACATGCGGTAGACCAGGAAGATCTCGTTGAGGACGAGGAGCGCGCCCGCGCCGGTGGTGACGGGCAGCAGCGCCGCGGGCCCGAGCACCGGGCCGAGGATGAACACGGCCGCGTGGAACTCGATGCCGCTCATCAGGTGCGTGCGCACGCGGTGCCGGGCCAGGCACAGGCCGACGCGCTGGCGCAGGCCGGCCGGCGGCTCCTCCCCCTCCGGCGGCGGGGGGACCTGCCGGGCGTCCACCGCGTGCCAGGAGGCGGTCTCGCCGTCGGGCGCCGCCTGCCCGAAGGAGGCCGCGTGGCCGTGCGGGCCCGTCCAGTCGTGCGAGGACGCCTGGTCGAAGGGGGCCGCGCGGTCGTAGGGGTAGGTATGCCCGTACTCGCTGGACGGGGACGCCTGGCGGGGGATCAGCGGCCCGTTGTAGGTCTCGGTGGGCTGGTCGGCGTTGTCCGCGTTGTCCGCGTTGTCGATGTGCTCGCCCGGTGACCGTCCGGGCGCGCGCGGCCCGGGCGGCGCGTCCTCGAACCGGTACCCCGGGTCGGCCATCTGGTCGTACGGGTCGTAAGGATCGCAGGGGTCGTAGCCGGACGGATCCGGCGGCTCGTTCGCGGCCGCCGCGGCGGCGTAGGGCATGTCATACTCGGGATCCTGCGCCAGTGACTCCACGGCCATCGCGTCGCGGACCGCGTCCAGCTCCTCGCGGCGGGCGGCGCGCCTGCGCGCCTTCACCGTCTGGCGCACCCGCTTCATCTGGGGGGCGTTGACGTAGCGGAACAGGTCCAAGATGGCGATGCCCGCTCCGAGCAGCACGAACGCGAGCCGGCCGGTCGCGGCGTACTGCCCGTAGGCAAGGCCGACCGCGCAGCAGACCACCCGGATGCGGTCGCCGACGTAGTCCAGCCACAGCCCGAACGGGGTCCCGGTGCCCTTGAGCCGGGCGATCTTGCCGTCGACACAGTCGATCATGAAGCTCACATAGAACAGCACCGCGCCGAGCACCAGGTGGCCCATGGCGAAGCAGCCCGCGGAGACCATGCCGAGGACCAGCGAGAAGCGCGTGAGGGCGTTCGGGGTGATCTCGGTGTGATTCGCTACGAACAGTGCCACCCGGCAGGCCACCGGGTCGACCATGAACACCGTCCACCATGAGTCTCTGCGTTTGCGCGTCGCGAGGACGTCATCGAGCGAATATGGCCTCATGACTGCCAGCATGGCCACGCGAAGCCACCGAAAATCACCGTCTGTAACTAACATGAGATCTCTAGATGGTTTCTTGACCGCCACCGGCGACCGCCTCCGAGGGCTTGACCTTCCCCTCCGCCGTCCGCCGCGCGAGGCCGGCTCGCGTCTAGCCCGGCGCTCCGCCCCTGGTGCCGGACCCATGCCGATATTGACCCACTTATCCGGTTATTAGTACGGCTGGGATAAGGTGACGCGGCGCCGAGCCAAGGAGGATTTTCGATGCGGCGATGGATTCCCACCGTGATCGCGACCACGATGACACTGGCGGCCACGCCCGCCGCCTTGGCGTCCACCGGCCAAGCCGCCTCCGGCACGGCGCGGACCAACCAGGCGAGAGCCGCCTCCTCCACGGCCACCGCCTCGTCCACGGGCGCCGCCTCCTCCACTGGTGCCGCCTCCCCCACGGCTGCCGGCAAGGTGAACTGCGCCAAGGTGAAGTGCATCGCGCTGACCTTCGACGACGGCCCCGGCCGCTACACCTCCACGCTGCTGGACCTGCTCAGGCGGCACCACACCAAGGTCACCTTCTTCCTGGTCGGCGCCCAGATCGGCAAGTACCCCTCGATCGTGCGCAGGATGGCCCGCGAGGGCCACGAGATCGGCGACCACACCTACGACCACCCGCACCTGACCACCCTGCCCGACGGCGACATCAGGGACGAGCTGACCCGCCCACGGGACGCGATCAAGAAGCTCACCGGCAGGGCGCCCGACCTCATGCGCCCGCCCTACGGCGACACCGACGAGCGGGTGGGCGGCATCGCGGCCGAGCTCGGCATGGCGCAGATCCTGTGGAACGGCACCAGCCGCGACTGGGAGCTCCGCGACACCGCCGCCGTCACCAAAAAGGTGCTCGGCCTGGCCAAGCGCGACCGCGTCGTCCTCATGCACGACGTGTGGCCCGAGACGGTGAAGGCCATGCCCAAGATCCTCACCTCACTGGAGAAGAAGGGTTACCACGTCGTCCCGGTGACCGCCCTGCTGCGCGGCAGGTCGCTGGCCGCCGGCGAGGTCTACCCCGTGGGCGGCTGGAACTGACCGTCCGGCCCGCCGCGCCGACCGGCGAACCGACCGCCCCGCCGCCCCGACCGACGCACCGACCGACGCACCGCCGCAACCGACCCGCCGCCCCGACCGGCGAACCGCCGCGACCGCTCCGTCACCACAACCGGCCGGTCGCCGCGATCGAGCGACCGTCGCAACCGACCGGCCGTCGGGGCGGGCGGCTGCTAACGTTGCCCGCGTGACCCCTCCCGCAACGACCCAGGCAGGCCGGCGATGAACGACGGGCACGAGAAGGCCGAGCTGTACGCGATGGACATCTCGGACGTCACCTGGCTCAGCGCCCCCGGCAGCACGTCCGACGACCGCATCGAGATCGCCTATCTGCCGGGCGGCGCGGTCGCGCTCCGCAACCCCGCCGACCCCAACGGCACGGTGCTGCGCTTCACACCGGGCGAGTGGAACGCCTTCGTCCTCGGCGTCCGCGACGGCGAGTTCGACGACTAGGGGCTGACTCCTAGCCGCCCGCCTCGGCCATCGCCGCGAGGCGGCGGGCGAGCACCGCGGCGGCCTCCCGCAACTCGACGGGCTCCAGCACCTCTACCTCGAAGCCCAGCCATGCCACGTGCAGGGCGAGCCGGTCGAGGTCGTCCCCGCCGGTGACGAGCAGGCACCACCCATCACAGTCGTCCTCGACCCGTCCCACCTGGGGCGGCACCAGCCGCCGCACCTGGTCGGGTGTGGCGTGCACCCGCACCCGGGCCACATACCGGTACGGCGCCCCGGTCACCGACCGCTGCACGTAGGCGACCGGGTCCGGATGCTCCCTCGGCCGGAAGCGCCAGGTCGTCGCCGCCACCTCGCGCATGCGGTCCAGCCGGAAGGTGCGCCAGTCGTCGCGGTCGACGTCCCAGGCCATCAGGTACCAGCGGCGGCCGGTGGACACCATGCGCACCGGCTCGACCGTGCGCTCGCGCTCACCGCCGTCGCGGCCGGTGTACTTGAACCGCACCCGCACGGCGTCGCGGCAGGCCCGCGCGAGCGTCACCAGCAGCTCGGCGTCGATCGCGACCCCGGGGACGGCCATGGTCGCGGTGGCGCCGTACACCGCCCGCACCTCGGCGCGCAGCCGGGGCGGCATCACCTGGTCGAGCTTCGCCAGCGCCCGCAGCGCCGCCTCGCCCGCCCCGGCGACCGTGCCCCCCGACTCCAGCCGCAGGCACACCGCCGTCGCGATCGCCTCCTCGTCGTCCAGGAGCAGCGGCGGCAGCCGGGTGCCCGCGCCGAGCCGGTAGCCGCCGCCGACACCCGCCGTCGCGTGCACGGGGTAGCCGAGCGCGCGCAGTCGTTCCACGTCGCGGCGCACCGAGCGGTCGGTGACCTCCAGCTCGGCGGCGAGCTCGGACGCGGTCCAGGACGGCCGGCGCTGCAGCAGCCCCAGCAGCCGCAGCACCCGCTCGGTCGTCGCCTCCACGGTCACGCGTTCATCGTTCCACAGATCGCGGAACGATCCTGTCCGCTATATGCGGGAGGTTGGACCCATGACCGACCAGACATGGAACTCCCTGCTCCGCGAGCAGTTCGCCTGGCACTGGACCGAGCAGCTGCGCGATCGCCTCGAGGGGCTCACCGATGACGAGTACTTCTGGGAGCCGGCGCCCGGCTGCTGGAACGTCCGCCCGCGCGGCACCGGCACCGCACCGATACAGGCGGGGTCGGGCGCGATGACCATCGACTTCGCGATGCCGATGCCCGAGCCGCCGCCGTTCACGACGATCGCCTGGCGACTCGGGCACGTGATCGTCGGCGTGCTGGCCGTGCGCAACGCCGCGCACTTCGGCCGGGCGAGCACCGACTACCGATCATTCGAGTACGCCCCGACCGCGGCCGCGGCGCTGGCCCAGCTCGACGCGGAGTACGCCACCTGGCTGGCCGGGGTCGAGTCTCTCGGCGAGACCGGCCTCACCCGCCCGTGCGGCGAGGCGGAGGGGCCCTACGCCGATCGGTCCCTGGCTACGCTGGTGCTGCACATCAACCGCGAGCTGATCCACCATCTGTCCGAGGTGTGCCTGCTCCGCGACCTCCATCTGCACACCCACCAGTTGACCGGCCGGGAGGCGAGCTGAGATGGCCCGCGACGTACAGATCACCTTCGACTGCGCCGACCCGGCCGCGCTGGCGGCCTTCTGGGCCGAGGCCCTGGGCTACCGGACGCAGGACCCGCCCAAGGGCTTCGAGTCATGGGAGCAGGCTCTGGAAGCGATGGGCGTGCCGCCCGAGAACCGCAACGACGCCTCGGCGGTGGTCGACCCCGACGACGCCGGGCCGCGGCTGTTCTTCCAGCGGGTTCCCGAGGGCAAGCAGGCCAAGAACCGCGTGCACCTCGATGTGCGTGCGGCTCCGGGGCTGGAGGGCGACGCGCGGATGGCGGCCCTGGAAGCGGAGGCCGAGCGGCTGGTCTCCCACGGCGCCACCCGCCTCCAGCGCCACGACCCCACTCCCCCACTCGGCGCCGGCCACATCGTGATGGCCGACCCCGAAGGCAACGAATTCTGCCTCGACTGACCACCCATCCAGGGACCACCGACACCGTCACGCGCTCCGGCCGCTCGCGGCTCTCCACCTCGGCTATGTGCTGGATGTGACCGGCGCCGGGTCGGCGGGGTGGGGGACGGCGGTTACGGCGCCGTTTTACGGTGGGTGAGCCGGCGGACGGTGGTGGAGGGTGCGTCGGCGTCAGCGGGGGACCACGTCGATGAGGGCGGCGTTGCCCTCGTCGTCGATCTTCACCACGGCCGCGGCGCGGTCGGCCGCGAGTTCGGAGCCGACGCGGCGGGCCTTGTCCTCGGGCAGGAACAGGCTGTCGATGCCGCACCGCAGGTTCCCGTAGCCGCCGGTGCGGCATGCCAGGTACGGGCCGGCGGCCGGGCGCCGCCGCTCGACACCGGCCCCCTTCCACAGCGCGCCATCGCGAACCAGCCGCACGTACACCCGGCCCGCCGCCTGCCCCTCGGCGGACGGCAGGCCGGGGTAGGTCAGCATCACGTAGGCGCCCCTGAACGGGTCGACCGGGTCCACCGGCCCCGCGGCGAGACGGTACTCGGCACCGGACAGCCGGGCCGACAGCTGCGGTCGCAGCACGACGACCAGCAGCGCCATCTGGAGCAGCAGCGCGGCGGCCACCATGACCGCGGTGCGCCGGGAGACGCGCGAGGAAGAGCCGCTCATCGGGTCGCCTCCATCAGCCGCCGGCGCCCGTACTCGACCAGCGCCCCGGTGACGATGAAGATCACGCCGAGCGCCAGGAACAGCGCCGCACCGGACAGCAGCGGCTGGAACACCGCGAAGCTCTGCGCCGTGACGAACACCACCAGGGCCACAGTGGCGATCAGCACCAGGTGGGTCTCGTCCCGCCGGGCCGCCGCGACCGCGAACCAGCTCGCCGCGAGAATGTACAGCAGCGTGCCCGCCACGGCCCGCGCCGTCTGCGCGGCGGTGAACCCGCCCATCGCCGGCTCGGCGTCGCCAGGGGCCCACGCGACCAGTCCCACCGCGGCGACGACCATGACCAGCGCCGCGAGCACTTCGTACCGGTCGCCCGCGCCGCCGAGGACGCGCCTCGCGAGCATCTCGCGCCGATCCTGCGGGCCACCGAAGACCTGCGCCCCGGCCGCCTCGCGCCGATCCTCCGCGCCGCCGAGGACGAGCGCCGCACCCGCTGCCACGGCCGCTGCGGTGAGCCCCGCCCACAGCGCCGGTGCGCCGTACATCTCGCCTTGTGAGACGCCGGGGAAGGCCGCGACGAACAGTCCGCCCAGCGCCGGCAGGAATCCGGCCGCCCGCCAGCTAGCCGCGAACCGCCCGGACCACGAACTCGGCTCGGCTGTGCGCGCGCCGAAGTGTTCGTGGAGGACGGCCAGGGAGATGGCGGCTGTTCCGGCGGCTACCAGGCAGACCGCGACGCCTCCGGCCGAGTCGGTCTGTTCGCCGGACCACCAGCCGTACCAGGACGCTCCGAGGACGAGGGCCGCGAGCAGCGGCCCGGCGGCGCGGGTCGCGTACGCGTACGCCAGCGCGCCCGCCGCCCAGACGCCCAGCAGGCCGGAGCCGTACGCCGGGACCTGCAGGCTCTGCGCGGCCTGGAAGACCACTCCTCCTGCGGCCAGAACCGCCACCAGCCGGGCCGCCGATCTCACCGCCGGCCCGGCGAGCGCCTCACCGAGGATCGCGGCGGCCAGCCAGACCACGGTGATGCCGGCGAACCGGGCCGGCGGCGACAGCTGATCGAGGTTGGCCGCCACGACCCAGATGAGCCCGACGCCGAGGAAGCCGCCGCCGAGCAGCAGGACGACGCGCTCCAGGCTCACCCTCCGCCCGGGGACGTACCGGCCGGCGATGCGCTCGGCGGCGGTCGCGTCGATGACGCCCTCCGCCTGCCAGCGGGCCAGCTCGCCGCGCAGCCACGCCAGCCGCCGGGCCGGGACGCGAACCCGCGTCGGTTCCATGCCGCGTTCCTTTCCTTCGCCCCTGTAGTCCGTCATGCCCCGGAACCGGGCGCTTCGCCCGGGCGCGGGCCCGTCCACGCCTGCGCCAGCCGCCGACCGGCGCGCTGCATGGGGCGCTCGACGAAGCGGTAGGTCAGCCGGCTCAGCGCCAGCACCACGACGAGGAAGGCGAGGGCCAGCAGCGCCTGTACGCCGGCGGGACGCTCGCGGGGATCGCCGAACACGGCGAGGAACAGCTTCAGCAGCGGATGGTGCAGCAGGTACACCGAGTAGCTGATCACCCCGAGCCAGACCAGCGCGCGCGGCACCGTGCGGCGGCGCAGGGCCATGCCGCCCGCGAAGGTCACCGCGACCAGCGCGAGCGTGGTGATCCACACCCTCGGGTAGGCCCACCCGCCGGAGGGGAAGGCGAAGAACGGGACCGCCGCCAGCACGGCCGTGACGACGGCGACCGCGCGCAGGCCGCCGGCCTGCCCGCGCTCCCAGCGGTGGATCACCGTGCCGGTGAACATCACCGCGAGGATCGCCGGCCCGAGCCACGGGGTGCGGCTGCCGAGCAGCACCAGCGTCACGGCCAGGCCGCCGAGGATCACCGCGCCGGCCCGGCGCGCCCACCCCGACGGGGCGAGCACGCAGGCCAGACCGGCCACGAAGGCGCCGAGCGCGGCGAACGCCGCCGGGCCGCGGTCGAGGACGGGGGCGGCCAGCAGCAGCCCGACGACCAGCGCGGCGAGGGCGAACCCCACGGCGCACAGGCCGCTGCGGCGGTGGACCCCCGCGACGAACAGCGCCGTCACGAGCAGGTAGAAGAC
Source organism: Sphaerisporangium sp. NPDC004334 (assembly GCF_053602655.1). Taxonomy (NCBI): domain Bacteria; kingdom Bacillati; phylum Actinomycetota; class Actinomycetes; order Streptosporangiales; family Streptosporangiaceae; genus Sphaerisporangium; species Sphaerisporangium sp. NPDC004334. The sequence continues at coordinate 80,358 of NZ_JBSGDZ010000028.1, read as the reverse complement.
CATCTCGTAGGAGAGCGTCCACATCGTGTCGGCGACGCCGCCCGAGCCGACCACGTCCAGCAGCATGGTGGCGTGCGCGGCCGCCGTGGCCGCGTCGGGCACCACGGCCGGCCGCAGCGGCACCAGGGGCAGCGACGCCAGCACCAGCCCGGTGACCAGCAGGTACAGCGGGTAGAGCCGGAAGAACCTGCCGACCCAGAACGCCCGGACATCACCCCTGTGCTCCAGCGAGGCGGGGATGATGTAGCCGCTGACCAGGAAGAACACCAGCACGCCGTACATGCCGAGGTTGAACCAGCCCGGCCGCAGCCCTGGCAGGAAGCGGTAGAACATGTGCTCCAGGAGCACGGCCGTCGCGCCCACGCCTCTGATCGCGTCCAGCCATGCCAGGCGCGGCCCGGAACCCGGACCGGCGGGGGACGGCGCGGTGCGCGGCTGAGCCGTAAGCATTTGCCAGAATTTACTCGGTCAGCGACCGTCCAAACCCTGAACTCCGGCACTCATTCCGCTTTGTCCGATATGTCGGCCGGGTGGCCGGTCACTCCCACTCGATGGTGCCCGGCGGCTTGCTGGTCACGTCGAGAACCACGCGGTTGACCTCGCGCACCTCATTGGTGATGCGGGTGGAGATGCGCGCCAGCACGTCGTACGGCACGCGCGACCAGTCGGCCGTCATGGCGTCCTCGCTGGTCACCGGCCGCAGCACGACCGGGTGCCCGTACGTGCGCCCGTCGCCCTGGACGCCGACCGAGCGCACGTCGGCGAGCAGCACCACCGGGCACTGCCAGATCTCGCGGTCGAGACCCGCTCGCGACAGCTCCTCGCGGGCGATGGAGTCGGCCTCGCGGAGGATCGCCAGGCGGTCCTCGGTCACCTCGCCGACGATGCGGATGCCCAGCCCGGGGCCGGGGAACGGCTGGCGCCACACCATCGCCGGCGGCAGCCCGAGCTCTTCGCCCGCCCGGCGCACCTCGTCCTTGAACAGGGTGCGCAGCGGCTCGACCAGGCTGAACCGCAGGTCGTCGGGCAGACCGCCCACGTTGTGGTGCGACTTGATGTTCGCCGTGCCGGTGCCGCCGCCCGACTCGACCACGTCCGGGTACAGCGTGCCCTGGACCAAAAAGTCGACCGGCCCGTCGGCGAGGATGGCGCGCTGCTCGTCCTCGAAGACCCGGATGAACTCACGACCGATGATCTTGCGCTTCTCCTCGGGGTCGGACACCCCGGACAGCGCCTTCAGGAACCGCTCGGCGGCCTCCACCACCCGCAGCCGCACCCCGGTGGCGGCCACGAAGTCGCGCTCGACCTGCTCGGCCTCGCCCTTGCGCAGCAGGCCGTGGTCGACGAACACGCAGGTCAGGCGGTCGCCGATCGCCCGCTGGACGATCGCGGCGGCCACCGCGGAGTCGACCCCGCCCGACAGGCCGCAGATGGCCCGCCCCTCGGGGCCGACCTGCCGCCGGACGGCCTCGACGGCGTCCTCGACGATGTTGAGCATGGTCCAGGAGGGGCGGCAGCCCGCGGCGTCCAGGAAGTGCTTCATCACCGCCTGACCGTGATCGGAGTGCAGCACCTCGGGGTGGAACTGGACCCCGTACAGGCCCCGCTCGGGGCACTCCATGGCCGCGACCGGGGTGTCGGGCGTCCACGCGGTGACCGTGAAGCCCTCGGGGGCGGAGGAGACGCTGTCGCCGTGCGACATCCAGACCGACTGGACGGCGGGCAGACCGGCGAACAGCACGCCCTCGCTGCCCACGGTCAGCGGCGTGCCGCCGTACTCGGCGATGCCGGTGTGCGCCACCTCACCGCCGAGGACGCGGGCCATCTCCTGGAAGCCGTAGCAGATGCCGAACGTCGGCACCCCGGTGTCGAACAGGCCCTCCGGCGCCGCGGGCGCGCCCTCGGCGTACACCGACGCCGGGCCGCCGGACAGGATGATCGCCTTCGGGTTCTTCGCGAGCATCTCGCTCACCGGCATCGTCGAGGGCACGATCTCGGAGTACACGTGGCACTCACGGACCCGCCGCGCGATCAGCTGCGCGTACTGCGCGCCGAAGTCGACGACCAGGACCGTGTCGAACTCAGACACCGGAAGGACCCCCAAAGGAAAGACGCCGCGGTCCCCACAGTCTATCGGCGCCTCTACCCGCCGGAACGCGCCCACCGACGGCCCGCTCCCACCGGCCGTCCGGCGCCCGCCCGTCCCTGATCCTGAACCGCGCCACGTCCCGGTGCGTCGTAGGGGCATGAGGACTTCGATCGGTACGGCCGCCGCGGCGCTCGCCACCGCGCTGCTGGTGGCGGCGTGCACGGACGCCGGGAGCCGCACGGCCTCCCCGGACGTGCCGCCGGCGACGCTGGGCGCCATCCGCCTGGTCGCCTACACCGGCTGCGACGACATGCTGGCCGGGCTGCGCGAGGCGACGGTCAAGAACGTCGGCCCCTGGGGCATCGGCCCCGGCCAGATCTTCACCGCCACCGGCAGGTCGGCCGACGGGCGGATGACCGCCGACGCGAAGTCCGCCGTCCCCGGTTACTCCACCACCAACGTGCACGAGGCGGGCGTCGACGAGCCTGACCTGGTGAAGACCGACGGCGAGCGGGTCATCACCTACGCGCGGGGCGTGCTGCGCGTCGTGGACGCCGCATCCAGGAAGGTCACCGCCGGCCTGCGGCTCGTCCCGGCCGACAAGGGCTACGCCCCCGCGAACCTGCTGGTCCACGGCGACCGCGCGCTCGTGCTGTTCACCGAGGGCGGGATGGTGCCGTTCGGGGACAGGGCCATGCGCCCCGCGGCACCCCCGGGCCCTCAGTACACGCTGGTCGACCTGAAGGAGATGAAGATCCTCGCGTCGATGGCCACCGCCGGGTCCCATGTGGACGCACGCATGATCGGCTCGACCGTGCGCATCGTCGTCCGGTCGCAGCCGGAGATCGCCTTCACCCACCAGCCCGGCAAGGACGAGCCCGAGGCCGAGCTGACCCGGCGCAACCAGGAGATCGTCCGGGCGGCGCCGATCGACGCCTGGCTGCCCACCTGGGAGATCACCGGGCCCAGGCGCGCGACCACCAAACACAAGGTGGCCTGTGAACGGGTCAGCCACCCCCGGCAGTACTCCGGAACCTCGATGCTGACCGTCCACACGGTGCAGTTGGAGGCCGGGTTCGACGGCGACGAGCCGATCAGCGTCGCCGCCGACGGCGACACCGTGTACGCCACTCCGACCAGCATGTACGTCACCAGCAACCCCCGCTGGGGGTTCCGGAACGCCGCGATCGACGACACGCCCCCGCCGCCCGCGACGCTCACCCCGGCCACGCCCGTCACGCCGGCCGAGACCGGCCTGCCTCCGTCGCCCGTCGCGAGCGGCCCGGCCGTGACGCCCGGTGGCGGCGGTTCGGCCGTGACACCCGGTGGCGGCGGTTCGGCCGTGACGCCCGGTGGGGGCGGCTCGACGGTCGCACCCAAGGACCCGCCGAGCACCCCGCCCGCCGAGAAGGTCGGGCCGAGCGGCGACCCGTCGATGCTCTCGTTGACGCCCATGCCCTCGCTGAGGATGAGGGTGACCGACGCCCCGCCGGACGCGAGCCCCTCGCCCACCCTCACCTCGACGCCCGCGCCCACCGCACCGGCCTCGCCCACGGCGCCGGCCTCGCCCACCTGGACGCCGAGTGGCGCGCCGAACGCGACGGCCGCGCCGGAGCCGCCCGAGCAGACCGAGGTGCACCGCTTCGACATCAGCGGCGCGGGGGTCCCCGAGTACGTCGCCTCCGGCGCGGTGCCCGGTCGCCTGCTCAACCAGTACGCCCTGTCGGAGTACGAGGGGAAGCTGCGCATCGCCACCACCACGTTCGACCGGCCGGGCGTGGCCACCGAGCAGAGCACCAGCGCGGTGTACGTGCTCGACGCCGCCACCCTGTCCAAGGTGGGCGAGGTCACCGGCCTCGGCGACGGCGAGCGCATCTACTCGGTGCGCTTCATCGGCCCGGTCGGCTACGTGGTGACCTTCCGCCAGGTGGACCCGCTGTACACCCTGGACCTGCGCGACCCCGCGGCGCCGAAGGTCACCGGCGAGCTGAAGATCACCGGCTTCTCGGCCTACCTCCACCCCGCCGGCGACGGGCGGCTGATCGGCGTCGGGCAGGAGGCGAGCGACCAGGGCAGGACGCTGGGCACTCAGATCTCCCTGTTCGACGTCAGCGACCCGGCCAGGCCGGCGAGGCTCGCGCGCTTCCACCAGGAGAAGTCGGGCTCGGAGGCCGAGTGGGACCCGCACGCCTTCCTGTACTGGCCGGCGACCGGGCTCGCCATGCTGCCACTGAGCAGCTGGGGCGGCCACACCGACGACTACCGCACCGCCGCCCTGGTCCTCAAGGTCACCGACGACTCGATCACCAGCCGCGGCACTATCACCCACCCGAAGGAGAAGAGTCCCAAGGGCTTCGCGCCGGCCACCCCGACGATCCAGCGCTGCCTGATCGTCGGCGACACCCTGTGGACCCTGTCGGACAGCGGTCTGAAGGCCAGCGACGCCACCACCTTGGCCGACCGGTCCTGGATCCCCTTCACCGGCTGACCACGCCGCCTCGCACGGACGGCCGGGCCGCCGGCGCGGATGGGCCGGGCCTCCGGCGGGGCGGCCGGTCGCCGGTGAAGGTCCGGGAGCTTCCGGGTCGTATCGCGCAATACGCCCCGGAGTGCCGGGCCGCACGGCTCCGGGCTCGCGAGGGACCGGAACGTGCGGCCAACGGCAGCCCCGACCGACCGGCTCGACGCCGGAACCGAAGACCGGACCGATCAGACCGGCTCGATCTCCGGAACGCGGACCAGACTGATCAGACCGGCTCAACCTCCGGAACGCGGACCGGACCGATCACACCGGCTCGATCTCCGGAATGCGGACCAGACGATCAGGCAGGTTCGATCTCCGGAGCGCGGATCGCGGACGGATCAGACCGGTTTGGTGTCGGGTTCGGAGACCGGGACGATGTCGGGGGCGCCGAGGCGGATGGCGTCGGCCTCCTGGTCGGTGTCCTGCTCCTGCGAGGCGCGCTCGGCCTCGACGCGCTTGGCGTAGTACTCCACTTCGCGCTTGACCTGCTCGGCGTCCCAGCCCAGCGGCCCGGCGAGCAGCTCGGCCGCCTCCTGGGCGACGGCCGTGCCCCGGTGGAAGGTCTCGATCGAGATCCGCGTACGCCGCGCCAGCACGTCGTTCAGGTGGCGGGCGCCCTCGTGCGTCGCCGCGTACACGATCTCGGCGCGCAGGTAGTCGTCGGCGCCCGACAGCGGCCGGGCCAGCAACGGATCCCGCTCGATCAGGGCCAGCACCTCGTCGATCATCGTGCCGTACCGCTGGAGCAGGTGCTCGATGCGGGCCACGTGCAGCCGCGACGACCGCGCCAGCCGGTGGCGGGCGTTCCACAGCGCCTGGTAGCCCTCGGCCCCGACGAGTGGGATCTTGTCGGTGCACGACGCCGGCACCCGCTGGTCCAGTCCGTGGACCACCGCGTCCACCGCGTCCCTGGCCATCACCCGGTACGTCGTGTACTTGCCGCCGGCGATCATCACCAGGCCGGGCACGGGGTGGGTCACGACGTGCTCGCGGGACAGCTTGGAGGTCTCCTCCGACTCCCCGGCCAGCAGGGGGCGCAGCCCCGCGTACACGCCTTCGACGTCGTCGCGGGTCAGCGGCACCGACAGCACCTCGTTGACGTGGTCGAGCACGTAGTCGATGTCCTGCCGGGAGGCGGCCGGGTGCACCCTGTCCAGCGACCACTGGGTGTCGGTGGTGCCCACGATCCAGTGGCGTCCCCACGGGATCACGAACAGCACGGACTTCTCGGTGCGCAGGATGATCCCGGTCAGGGAGTGGATGCGGTCGCGCGGCACCACCAGGTGCACGCCCTTGGACGCGCGGACGTGGATCTGGCCGCGTCCGCCGACCATCTCCTGGATCTCGTCGGTCCACACACCGGTCGCGTTGACCACCTGCCGGGCGCGGATGTTCAGCTCCGCCCCGCCCTCGAGATCGCGCACCCGGACGCCGGTGACCCGCTCACCCTCGCGCAGGAAGCCGACCACCTTGGTGCGCGAGGCCACGTGCGCCCCGTACGAGGCGGCCGTGCGCAGCATCGTCGTGACGTACCGGGCGTCGTCCACCTGGGCGTCCCAATATTGCACCGCGCCGGTGAGCGCCGACTTGCGCAGCGCCGGAGCGAGCCGCAGCGCCCGGCGCCGCGACAGGTGCCGGTGCCCCGGCATGCCCCGGGTGAGCCCGGTGGAGAAGCCGAGCGTGTCGTACAGGGTCAGCCCGGCGGCGACGTAGGGCCGCTCCCACACATGGTGGGTCAGGGGGAACAGGAAGGGCACCGGACGGACCAGGTGGGGGGCGATGCGCTGCAGGAGCAGCGCCCGCTCCTGCAGCGCCTCGCGCACCAGGTCGAAGTTGAGCTGCTCCAGGTATCGCACGCCACCGTGGATCAGCTTGGAGGAACGGGAGGAGGTGCCGGAGGAGAAGTCGCGTGCCTCGGCCAGGCCGACGGTGAGCCCGCGCGTCACGGCGTCCAGCGCCACGCCCGAGCCGACCACACCGCCGCCCACCACGAAGACGTCCAGCTCGTAGTCGGGATCGGCCATCCGGGTCAGCGCCGCCGACCGCTCGGCCGGCCCCATGCGCGCCGAATGCATGCCGCCGTCGCGGATCTCCACCTCAGCACCCTCCCACTGAACCGATGAGTCGACACGCTCCACGCCTACGCCACTATCGGGCACCTCGTGCCCGCGCGGACCTACGCGCCGTCGGGCCCGCTGCCGCGCGTCCCCGCCCGTTCGCGCCGCCGGGTCGCCGCCCTGCGCGGCGTTCGCTTCTGTGCCCGCATCGGCCCCGCCGGCTGTGTGCGCTGTCATCTGCGACCCCCTGGGGTGCGGCTTGTCGCGTCGTGTCCAATTTCTACCCGTGAGTAGATACCAGCATGCGATAGGCGTGCTCCACCGGGGTCGGCGCGGATCGCCGCTGGACCGGCTCACGCGTGCCGTGCTCCATCAGCGACCCCACCGATCCCCTTGCGCCCCACCTCCCACCGGTAGATCTTTCCGCCGCTCAGACCCGCACCACCCGCAGGCCGGCGTCGGTGAAGGCGGCGGCGTCGGCGTCGGTCAGGCTCGCGTCGGTGATCAGCGTGTCGATCTGGCCGATGTCGCAGATCTTCGCGAAGGCGCGCCGGCCCACCTTGGAGGCGTCCGCCACGGCGACGACGTGGGAGGCCCTGCCGATAAGCAGGTTGTTCACGCTCGCCTCGCCCTCGTGGTGGGCTGACGCGCCCGCCCCGACGTCGATGCCGTCGACCCCGAGAAAGGCGATGTCCAGGGTGACCTGCTGGAGCACCCCGGTGGCCAGCGGGCCGATCAGCTCGTACGACTGCGGCCGGGCGACCCCGCCGGTGACGACGAGCTTGACGTTCCGCCGCACGGTCAGCTCGGCGGCGATGTTGAGCGCGTTGGTCACGACGGTGATCTGGGCGCCGGCCGGAATCCGCACGGCGAGCGTCCGCGCGACCTCCGACGTCGTCGTGCCGCCGTTCATGCCGACCACGGCCCCGGGCTGGACCAGGGCGGCCGCCGCCTCGGCGATGCGCTGCTTCTCGCCGGCGTGCCGGGCCGTCTTGTAGCGGAGCGGCAGGTCGTAGCTGACGCTCTGGGCGACGGCGCCGCCGCGCGTGCGCATGAGCATCTGCTGCTGTGAGAGCTCGTCGAAGTCGCGCCGGATCGTCGCGGTCGACACCCCGAGGGTGTCCGCGGCCTCCTCCACCGTGAGGCGCCCCTGCTGGGCGAGGAGCTCCAGCAGGGAGTTCCAGCGTTCATACCGGCTCATGGTCCGAAAGCGTCGCACACCACACGGCCACATTCACCTGTCCGCCTGACCTCGTCTGCACAATCATGCTCATTACTGTGGTAAAACCCGCAGAAGAGAGCAGACGTGTGGAGGAGGGCCCGTGACAACGCACACCGAGATGGAGATCGCCTCGCAACCGGCCTGCTGGCGCCGCGGAGCCGAGATGGCCGCCACCGCGGCCCTCCCGCGGCCCGGCGAGCGCGTGGCCGTCGTCGGCTGCGGCACCTCCTGGTTCATCGCCCAGGCGTACGCCGTCCTGCGCGAACGCGCCGGCCACGGCGAGACCGACGCCTTCGCCGCCTCCGAAGCGCCCATCGCCGTACCGACCTCCCCGGCCCCGCCCAGCGCCGGGGCAGCCTACGGCCGGGCCTACGACCGGGTGCTCGCCCTGACCCGGTCCGGCACCACCACCGAGGTGCTCGACCTGCTGCGCCGCCTCGACGGCACCCCGGTGACCGTCGTCACCGCCGACCCGCGGACCCCCGTGATGTCCCTCGCCGACGAGGTCGTGGTCCTCGACTTCGCCGACGAGCGGTCGGTCGTCCAGACGCGCTTCGCCACCACGCAGCTCGCCCTGCTGCGCGCCCACCTCGGCGAGGACCTCGGCCAGGCGATCGCCGACGCCGAGCGCGCCATCGCCGAGCCGGTTCCCGAGGCCTTCGTCGCGGCCGAGCAGTTCACCTTTCTCGGCCGGGGCTGGACGTGCGGGCTTGCGCAGGAGGCCGCGCTCAAGATGCGCGAGGCGTCCCGTTCCTGGACCGAGGCGTACCCGGCGATGGAGTACCGCCATGGGCCGATCAGCATCGCCGGCCCCGGCCGCGTGACCTGGATGCTCGGCACCGCCCCCGAAGGGATCGCCGAGGACGTGCGCGCGGCGGGGGGCGCCTTCGTCGGTGGGAACGCCGATCCGATGGCCGAGCTGGTCCGCGTCCAGCGCGTCGCGGTGGCCCGCGCCAAGGCCCTCGGCCTGGACCCCGACCAGCCACTTCACCTGACCCGATCTGTGATCCTGTCCTCATGAGCATCACACTCGCCGACGCCCGCGTCGTGACCCCCGCAGGTGTGCACGACGGCTGGATCACCATCGAGGACGGGCGCATCACCCATATCGGCCGCGGACGCGCCCCTCACGGCGACGGGCACGGCCTCGACGGGCGGTACGTCGTCCCCGGGTTCGTCGACGTCCACACCCATGGCGGCGCCGGCGGGTCGTTCCCGTCCGGCGACCAGGAGGAGGCGCGGCGCATCGCCGCCTTCCACGCCGCGCACGGCACCACGACGATCATGGCGAGCCTGGTGACCGCCTCGCTCGCCGACATCGCCCGCGCCACCACCGCCCTGGCGGAACTGTGCGAGGACGGCGTGCTGGCCGGCATCCACTTCGAGGGTCCCTACATCGCGCGATCCCGCTGCGGCGCGCACGACCCGGCTCTGCTGCGCGACCCGTCCCCTGGCGAGCTCGCCGGCCTGCTCAAGGCCGGACGGGGGCACGTCCGCATGATCACCATCGCCCCCGAACTGCCCGGCGGGCTCGACACCATTCGCGCGGCCGTGTCGGACGGTGTGATCGCCGCCCTGGGGCACAGTGACGCCACCTACGACCAGGCGATCGCCGGCATCGAGGCCGGCTGCACGGTCGCCACCCATCTCTACAACGCCCTGCCGTCGCTGCACCACCGCGAGCCAGGTCCCGTCGCCGCGCTGCTGGAGGACGAGCGCGTCACCGTCGAGCTGATCAACGACGGGTTGCACGTCCACCCGGCCATGCTCCGCCTGGCCGCCCGCGCCGCGGGCACCGGCCGCGCGGTACTGATCACCGACGCGATGGCCGCCGCCGGCATGGGCGACGGCACCTACCGGCTCGGCCCGATGGAGGTCGAGGTGTCCGGCGGCGCCGCGCGGCTGGTCGAGGGCGGCGCCATCGCCGGCAGCACGCTGACCATGGACGTCGCCTTCCGCCGCACGGTGCGGGAGGTCGGCCTGTCGGTCGCCGACGCCGCCGTGATGGCCTCGCTCACCCCCGCCCGCGTGCTGGGGCTGGACGACCGCGTCGGCTCCATCGCCGTCGGCAAGGACGCCGACCTGGTCGTCCTGGACGAGGACCTCACCGTCCACCGCGTCATGAAACACGGCGCCTGGATCAACTCCTCGTGACCCGAACTCTCCCCCCGCGCACCTCCCTCACCCGGAATGATCACTCCACCTCAGGTGTGTCCGGGTGTTGCGACCGGACCGGGTGGACTACGGGATGACCACTCCACCTCAGGTGTGCTCGGTCATGGCGATCGGGATCAGGTGGAGGAACAGGGTCGCCACCCCGCCGGGTGGGCGGGGTGGCGGGGGTGAGTCAGGAGACGTGGGGGGCTACCACTACCTCTACGCGCTGGAACTCTTTGAGGTCGGAGTAGCCGGCGGTGGCCATGGTGCGGCGCAGGGCGCCCATGAGATTCATGGAGCCGTCGGCGACCGTGGACGGGCCGTGCAGAATCTGTTCGAGGGTGCCGATGGTGCCGACCTCGACGCGGGCGCCGCGCGGGAGCTCGCCGTGGTGGGCCTCGGAGCCCCAGTGGTGGCCGCGACCGGGGGCCTCGGCGGCGCGGGCGAGGGGCGAGCCGACCATGACCGCGTCGGAGCCGCAGGCGATGGCCTTGGCGATGTCACCGGAGCTGGTCATCCCGCCGTCGGCGATGACGTGGACGTACCGGCCGCCCGACTCGTCGAGGTAGTCGCGGCGGGCCGCGGCGACGTCGCCGATCGCGGTCGCCATCGGCACGGCCACGCCGAGCACGGTGTGGGTGGTGTGGCCCGAGCCGCCGCCGAACCCGACCAGCACGCCGGCGGCGCCGGTGCGCATCAGGTGCAGGGCCGCGGTGTAGGTGGCACAGCCGCCCACGATGACCGGGACGTCGAGCTCGTAGATGAACTGCTTGAGGTTGAGCGGCTCGGCCCGGCCGGAGACGTGCTCGGCGGAGACCGTGGTGCCCCGGATGACGAAGATGTCGGCGCCGGCGTCGATGACGGCCTTGTAGTGCTGGGCGGTGCGCTGAGGCGACAGCCGCGCCGCGGTGGTGACGCCCGCGGACCTGACCTCCTCGATGCGGCGGCCGATGAGCTCGTCGCTGATCGGGGCGGAATAGATCTCCTGCAGGCGCTTGGTCGCGGCCTCGCCGTGCATCTCGGCGACCTCGGACAGCAGCGACGCCGGGTCCTCGTAGCGGGTCCACAGACCTTCGAGGTCGAGGACGGCGAGCCCGCCGAGCCGCCCGATCTCGATTGCCGTCTTGGGCGAGACGACGCTGTCCATAGGGCTCACCACGACCGGCAGGTCGAAGCGGTAGGCGTCGATCTGCCAGGCGATGGAGACCTCTTCGGGGTCGCGGGTGCGCCGCGACGGCACGATGCCGATCTCGTCCAGCGCGTACCCGCGGCGTCCGCTCTTGCCACGCCCGATCTCTACCTGAGTCATGCTCTTGTCGTTCCCGTCCCTCGGTGAAGCCGCCGCTGTACTCGCGCGTCCTCGTACGTCATTACCCTCGCGCGCCCCGTTCGTCCACGGGGCGCGTCATCCCATCTGGCGCGCGGGGTCAGCGGCCGTGGTAGTTGGGGGCCTCCACGGTCATCTGGATGTCGTGGGGATGGCTCTCGTTGAGGCCGGCCGAGGTGATGGGCATCAGCTGGCCGTTCTCGTGGAGGTCGTCGATGGTGCGCGAGCCGGTGTACCACATGCCCTGGCGCAGGCCGCCGACGAGCTGGTGAGCGACCGCCGCCACCGGGCCGCGGTAGGGCACCTGGCCCTCGATGCCCTCGGGGATGAACTTGTCCTCGCTGGCGACGTTCTCCTGGGAGTAGCGGTCTTTGCTGAAGGAGCCGCCGCGCTCGCGGTTGCGGACGGCGCCCAGCGACCCCATGCCGCGGTAGGACTTGAACTGCTTGCCGTTGATGAAGATCAGCTCGCCGGGCGACTCTTCGCAGCCGGCGAGCAGGGAGCCGAGCATGACGGTGTTGGCGCCGGCGGTCAGCGCCTTGACGATGTCGCCGGAATACTGCAGGCCGCCGTCGCCGATCATCGGCACCCCGGCGGGACCGCAGGCGAGCGACGCCTCGTAGATGGCCGTGACCTGCGGGGCGCCCACCCCGGCCACCACGCGGGTGGTGCAGATGGAGCCCGGGCCCACCCCGACCTTGACGGCGTCGGCGCCGGCGTCGATGAGCGCCTGGGCGCCGGCGCGCGTGGCGACGTTGCCGCCGATGACGTCGACCCGGCCGTTGGCCTTGATCTTGGCGATCATGTCGCACACCCCGTGGGAGTGGCCGTGGGCGGTGTCGACCACGATCACGTCGACGCCCGCCTCGATCAGCGCCATGGCGCGCTGCTCGGCGTCGCCGGCGACGCCCACCGCCGCGCCGACGACCAGGCGGCCGTCGGAGTCCTTGGTGGCGAGAGGATATTGCTCGCTCTTGGTGAAGTCCTTGACCGTGATGAGGCCGCGCAGCCTGCCCTCGGCGTCGACGAGGGGGAGCTTTTCGACCTTGTTCTGGCGCAGCAGGTGGAACGCCTCGTCGCGGGGGACGCCGACCGGCGCGGTGACCAGCGGCATGGGGGTCATGACCTCGCGCACGACCCGGCTCTGGTCGGTCTCGAAGCGCATGTCGCGGTTGGTGACGATGCCGACCAGGACGCCGCCGCGGTCGGTGACCGGGACGCCGGAGATGCGGTAACGGGCGCAGAGCTGCTCGACGTCGGCGAGGGTGTCGTCGGGCGAGCAGGTCACCGGGTTGGTGACCATGCCGGCCTCGGAGCGCTTGACCAGATCGGCCTGCTGGGCCTGCTCTTCGATGGAGAGGTTGCGGTGCAGGATGCCGATGCCGCCCTGACGGGCCATCGCCACGGCCATGCGCGCCTCGGTGACGGTGTCCATCGCGGCGGAGACCAGGGGGATGCGCAGGGTGATCGACCGCGACAGGCGGGTGGTGGTGTCGGCGTCACCCGGCTGCAGATCGGAGTACGCGGGCACCAGGAGCACGTCGTCGAACGTGAGCCCCGGCTCGGTGAACTTGGCCATCTGCAACCCTCCTGCCATGGCGCTCTCAAGATGGGGAAAGGCGCCGGCCCCCTGCGGTCAGTTTAGTGGTCCGCTCATCACCGGCTCGGCGACCCTGTGGATAACCGCCGCCTGACGATCCGGCGGCCATCCGTTCCTGTGGATGAACGGGTCGAGAGATCCGATGATCTGCCGGTTTGATGGACGGCCGGTCGATGTGGCACAGCGGACAGAGAAATTTCAGGTCCTGTCATCTTTTCGGCACCAGAGAGCGGAGATCTCAGTCCTGGCGCCCGGTGTGGACAACGCGCGGCGAGGCGTCACGCTTCCCTCGGCCCGCGAACCCCTGCCCCATCGGCGCGGATCGTCCCTTCCCTGGAGAAGCGGGGTCTCCTGCTCGCCGGGCCGGCGCTCCTCACGCCGTCAGGCGGCGTGTGACCGCCGTGACGGCTGTGCCGTGGGAGGCGAAGGCGAGGTGGCGGGCGTCCTGGGCATCCCCGCCACTTGCCCTCATCAGGGTAGGTGGGGGTCATAAGGTGGAATGCGTGCTGGAAGACGTCCCCCGCGACCCCTTCGCGGAAGACCCCAACGACCCTGCCTCCGTGCTCGGTGATCTCGACGACTCCGAGCCGCTCACCACGACCGAACGCGAGGAGGCGCTGACCGACCTCGCCGATGTAGAGGTCTTCCGCTCGCTCCTTGAGCCCCAGGGGGTTCTCGGGCTGGTCCTCGACTGCCCCGAGTGCGGTGAACGGCACTACTTCGACTGGGACCTGCTGCGCGGGAACCTGCGGCAGATGATCGACCACGGCCGCCCCCAGGTGCACGAGCCGGCCTTCGCCCCCGACCCTGCCGACTACGTGAGCTGGGAGTACGCCAGAGGCTACGTCGACGGGGTGATCGACACCGAGGAGAGCCGCTGATCGACGTCCCTGGTGAGCGCCTGGAGCAGGCCCACCACAGGGTCGGCGTCCTGGTCGAGAGGCCGCCGCCCGGCGAGCGCGTCGATGATCGCGTCCGTCCTGACCACGTCGGCGTCGGCGTCGGACCCCCGTTTTCGCAGTGAACGGGCCGGGTGGAGGGCGGTCAAGCTATCGACTCCATGTCGGCCATCGCCCGCAGCCTTGCCAGCGCCCGATGCTGGGCGACGCGAACCGCACCTGGTGACATACCCAGTACGTTACCGGTCTCCTCGGCCGACAATCCCGACACCACCCGCAGAATGATCAGCTCGCGCTGGTTCTCCGGAAGACGCGACAGCAGCGCGCGGGCGTGTTCGGCCTCGATATAGCGCACCACGGTCTCCTCGGGCCCCGGCCCCTGGTCGGGACCGTCCGGCAGGTCCTGGGTGGGCACGGCGGAGCGCACCGAGCTGCGCAGCGCGTCGGCGACCTTGTGCGAGGCGATGCCGAAGACGAACGAGGCGAACGGGCGCCCCATGTCGCGGTAGCGCGGCAGCGCGGCCAGCACCGCGATGCAGACTTCCTGGGCCACGTCGTCGGCTATGTGGTAATGGCCGGACACCCGGCCCAGACGGGCACGGCAATAGCGCACCACCATCGGGCGCAGTTGCCCGAGCAGTGACTCGATCGCGGTGCGATCTCCTTGCACGGCGAGGCTCGTCAGATCCCTGAGGTCGGACTCGTCCGATCTCGTCGCAAGCCTTACCCCAGCTTTGGCGTCGGCGACGCATCCCTCGGTCACGTTAGGCATGATGCCCGCCACGATCGCGCATGTCGTCATAGTGAACGGATACGGATTGGTCACATTGACGCGACGATAACGCAGGGTAATCGAGCGAACACAGTAGTGTTTGCATATTTCACTCGCGACCCGAATTCGCTGGATATTCGTTAGATGTCGCACCAGCTCGCAGGCGGCGCGGAGCGCCCTGGCCGACGCACTGCCGCACCGGTCGGTTTACCGTCCCGTCAAATCGAGGGGCGGCAAAATCGATTCGACGCAAAAAAACACGGCCCCCGCCCTGCGGCGGGAGCCGTGCTTCGATCGATTGATCGGATCAGTGGCCGTGACCGTGACCGTGACCTCCGGCGGCCGGAGCCTCCTCCTCGGGCTTGTCGACCACGAGTACCTCGGTCGTGAGCAGCATGCCGGCGATGGACGCGGCGTTCTGCACGGCCGAGCGGGTGACCTTGACCGGGTCGATGACGCCCTCGGCGATGAGGTCGCCGTAGGAGCCGGTGGCGGCGTTGAGGCCGTGGCCGGCCGGCAGCTCGCCGACCTTGGCCGTGACGACGTAGCCCTCCAGGCCGGCGTTCTCGGCGATCCAGCGGGCCGGCTCGACCAGCGAGCGGCGGACGATGGAGACGCCGGTCGCCTCGTCGCCGGTCAGGCCGAGGTCGTCCAGCTCCTTGGCCAGGTGCACGAGCGCGGAGCCACCGCCGGAGACGATGCCCTCCTCGATCGCGGCGCGGGTCGCGGAGATGGCGTCCTCGAGGCGGTGCTTCTTCTCCTTGAGCTCCACCTCGGTGGCCGCGCCGACGCGCAGGATGCAGATGCCGCCCGACAGCTTGGCGAGGCGCTCCTGAAGCTTCTCGCGGTCCCAGTCGGAGTCGGTCTGCTCGATCGCGTGCTGGATCTCGCGGACGCGGTCCTGGATGGCCTGGGGGTCGCCGGCGCCGTCGACGACGGTCGCGGTGTCCTTGGTGACCACGATGCGGCGGGCCGTGCCGAGCACCTCGGTGCCGGCGTTGGCCAGCGTGAGGCCGAGCTCCTCGGAGATCAGCTGGCCGCCGGTCAGGATCGCCATGTCCTGCAGCATCGCCTTGCGGCGGTCGCCGAAGCCGGGCGCCTTGACGGCGACCGAGGTGAAGGTGCCGCGGATCTTGTTGGTGACCAGGACGGCCAGGGCCTCGCCCTCGACGTCCTCGGCGACCACGAACAGCGGCTTCTTGGTCTGGGCGACCTTCTCGAGCAGCGGCAGGAACTCGGCGATCGAGGAGATCTTGCCCTGGTGGAGCAGGACGTAGGCGTCCTCGAGGACGGCCTCCATGCGCTCGGGGTCGGTCACCATGTACGGCGACAGGTACCCCTTGTCGAACTGGAGACCCTCGGTGAACTCGAGCTCCAGGCCCATGGTGTTGGACTCTTCGACGGTGATCACACCGTCCTTGCCGACCTTGTCGAACGCCTCGGCGATCAGCTCGCCGATCTTGGCGTCCTGCGCGGAGATCGTCGCCACATTGGCGATCTCCTTCTTGTCCTCGACGGGACGGGCCCGCTCGAGGAGGCGGTCGCTGACCGCGCGGGCGGCCAGGTCGATGCCGCGCTTGAGGGACAGCGGCGACGCGCCGGCGGCGACGTTCCGCAGGCCCTCGCGGACCATCGCCTGGGCGAGCACGGTGGCGGTGGTGGTGCCGTCACCGGCGATGTCGTTGGTCTTGGTCGCCACTTCCTTGGCGAGCTGAGCGCCGAGGTTCTCGTATGGCTTGTCGAGCTCGACCTCGCGGGCGATGGTGACGCCGTCGTTGGTGATGGTCGGCGCACCGAACTTCTTGTCGATGACGACGTTGCGGCCGCGCGGCCCGAGGGTCACCTTGACGGCGTCCGCGAGGGCGTTGACGCCGCGCTCAAGAGCGCGCCGCGCGTCCTCCTCGAACTCCAGGATCTTGGGCATTAAAAGGTCCTCCCAGCGTCAGGCCCCGGGGCCTCGTGAAAGGGCCCGGGGCTTGACACGCGTATTCGGGTAAGGCTCCGTACAGGTGGTCGCTTACGCGTCCCGGGGCTTACTTCTCGATGATCGCGAGAACATCGCGGGCGGAGAGCACGAGGTACTCCTCGCCGCCGTACTTGACCTCGGTACCGCCGTACTTGCTGTAGAGGACCACGTCCCCTTCCTTGACGTCGAGCGGGATGCGCTTCTCGCCGTCCTCGTCCCAGTTGCCCGGGCCCACCGCGAGGACCTTGCCCTCCTGGGGCTTCTCCTTGGCGGTGTCCGGGATGACCAGACCGGAAGCGGTCGTCTGCTCGGCCTCAAGCGGCTGGACCACGATGCGGTCGCCGAGCGGCTTAACGGGAACCTTGGTGGCGGTCGTCACGATCGGACCTCCCCTTCAGATTGTGGTGATGAGCTGAAGAGGCGACCAGCGGCCTGCCGTCGCGGGTGTCAGACCTGCCTCGTCGCATTATTGATTGGCACTCTCACTAGCCGAGTGCCAACACTGAACAGTATGCAAGGCCGCCGACACAGTCAACACGGACAGGCCGCCCCAGGTCAGTCCGGTCGTGAGCCACCGTACGACTCGCCCGAATTGTCCGCCTATGGGAGTGGCCTCGGCGCACGGTCGCGGTGACCCCGCGCGCTAACGAGGTCCTGCCACGCAGGCGGGAGCAGCGCGATAGCGTCGGGAGACGTGGACCTCTACGCCTTCCGCGAATTGCTGACCCCCCGCGGGCAGAAAGCCCTCGGCGAGGCCGTGGGCGCTGTGACGGACGGCACAGATCCGGTGACGGCCGCCAGCCGGCTGAGGAAGACCTACGACGCCCCCCTCGCCGCGGCCGCCCTCACCCAGGCACGGCTCCGGGCGCGCGGCGCGGTCAAGTTCGGGCACGACGCCGCCCGCATGTACTTCACCCCCGACGGGCTGGAGCAGGCCACCCGCGCCGAGGTGGCCGCCCACCGCGCCCGCCGCTTCACCGCCGGCGCGCGCGTGGCCGACGCCTGCTGCGGCATCGGCGGCGACCTCATCGCCCTGGCCCGCGCCGGATGCGAGGTCGACGCCGTGGACCTCGACCCGCTCACCGTCGAGGTCGCACGGGCGAACGCCCTCGCGCTCGACCTCGGCGACCGCGTCACCGTCCGCGCCGCGGACGCTGCGGAGGTGGACCCGGCGGCCTACGACGTGCTGTTCGCCGACCCGGCGCGGCGGTCCACCGGCAGGCGGGTCTTCGACCCGATGGGGTACTCGCCGCCGTGGCCCGCCGTGCTCGCCATGGTGGCCCGGGCGCGCGCCGCCTGCCTGAAGGTCGCGCCTGGCATCCCCTACGAGTTCATCCCGCAGGGCACCGAGGCCGAATGGGTGTCCTACCGCGGCGAGGTCAAGGAGGCCGTCCTGTGGACGGGCGCCTTCGCCGCGGGCGGGGACCCGGGCCCCGCCGAGACGGTGCTGCGCAGGGCGACCCTGCTGCCCTCCGGTCACACGTTGCCGGCCGACCCGTCCCTCGGCGCGCCCGGCCACGGGCCGGTGGCGCGCTATCTGTACGAACCGGACGGCGCGGCCATCAGGGCGCATCTCGTGGCCGAGGTCGCCGCCCAGGTGTCCGGCCACCTGCTCGACCCGCACATCGCCTACATCACCGGGGACGACCAGGCCACGACTCCGTGGGCGTCGCGGTACGAAGTTCGGGAAACCCTGCCTTTCTCCCTCAAACGCCTGCGCGCCGCACTCCGGGAACGCCGCGTCGGCACGGTGACGCTGAAGAAACGCGGTTCGGCGCTCGACCTGGAGCGCCTGCGGCGAGATTTGCATCTTTCCGGGGATAATTCGTGTGTCGTGGTGCTGACCCGCATCGGCGAACGTCCCTTCGCCATCATCTGCGACCCATCCTGACCTGCCACGATGCCTTTCGCCGCCAACAAATGGGGGCAATCCAGCGATAATCACGATGTTTTAAAGTCGGACCCGAAAGTCACCGGCCGAGCCACTACAGTTGGCCAGCGCGCGGGATTCTGCCTGATCCATGGTGCACCCGCCCGATTCGCCACAGAGAACGACCGTACCGACCCCACCGCCGTGCGGCCGACCGCCCGCGAGTGAAGGAGCTTTCGGTGGATCACTCCAACCACACCCTCCTCCAGGCAGGAAGCCAGACCGCCATCTCCGACCGCATGCGCGAACTGCTCGCCAGGGCGGCGCAGGACCACGTCTACGAGCAGCGCACCCAGGGCGCCGTGCTCGACGAGATCCGGCAGCGGCTGGAAGGCATGGAGTGGTTGCTGCGGGAGGTCCGCGAACGCGAGCTCGGCGGGTTGAACGGCGCGCTGGAAGGGGTCAGCGGCCGGCTCGGCGAGCTGGTCAGCCGTCCCCCGGCCTGGGCGGAGGGCCTGGCGCAGCACGTCGAGATCGTGCGCGACCGCGTCGACGGGGTGGGCAACCGCGTCGCGGGGCTCGGCGACCGCATCGAGGCCGTCGGCGACCGCGTCAAGCCCATCGCCGAGCTGCCCGGCCTGTGGACCGACCTCGGCACCGTGCGCGAAGGCGTCGCCGAGGCCCTCAAGCGCCTCCAGGCGGTCCTGGAGGGCACCCAGGGCATGCCCGAGCTGACCAGGCGCCTTGCCCAGCTCGGCGCGAGCATGGAGGCCGCGGGAGGCCGCTTCACGCGGGTCGACAAGGCCCTGCTCGACCTCACCCAGCGCACCGAGCGCGTCGAGGGCGGCGTCCTGGACCTCGGCGAGGGCCTGGACGAGACCTTCTCGTCGGCCGTTCAGCGCCTCACCGGCTCCATCGAGCAGCTCGCCGGCAAGGTCGACGGCATGACCGCCAAGCTCGCCGAGACCGAGACGTGCCTGACCGCCCGCCTTTCGGGCGTCGAAGGCCGCCTTGCGCCGCTGGAGGCGCTGGACGGGCGGCTCGAGAGCGTGGACCAGCGCCTCGGGAGCGTCGACGGGCGCCTCGGGAGCGTCGACGGTCGGCTCGGGAGCGTCGACGGTCGGCTCGCGGGGGTGAGCGACCGGCTGGCCGGCTTCGACGGGCGGCTTGAGACCATCGCGGGACGGGTGGACACCACCGACGGGCGGGTGAGCGACCTGTCAGGCCGCTTCGACACGGTCGACAGCCACGTCGGGGCGGTCGAGGGACGGCTGGAGACGGTCGACGTCCGCCTGCAGAGCATCGACGGCCGCATCGAAACCGCCCAATCGTGCCTCGCCGGGCTCGACGGCCGCGTCGACACGGCCCAGTCCTGCCTCACCGGCCTCGACGGCCGCGTCGAGACGGTCCAATCGTGCCTCGCCGGGGTCGACGGCAACCTCGCCGGCGTCAAACAGCAGATCGCCGACGCCGACGGCCGCCTCACCGACCTGGCCCAGCACCTCACCGGCGTCGACGGCCGCCTGTCCAAGCAGGACGAACGCCTCGGCGCCATCGACGCGGGGTTCGAGGACGTCAACGAGCGGCTGGAGATGGTGGACGACCGCGTCGAGGCGGTCAACCAGCGCGTGGGGCAGCTGCCCGCGCTGCTGGAGGTCGGCGAGGTGCACAAACGCGTCGGCGAGCTGATCCGCGCCCAGGCCGACGACCAGGGCAGGCGGTTCGACACGCTCGACGAGCGGCTCACCGAGGCCGCGGCGGCCCTGCCGCCCCTGGGCGAGCTGGTGGAGCTGGTCCGCGCCCGCCCCGACCGCGACCAGCTCTGCGAGACCGTCGACCAGATCGTCCAGCCGACGCACCGCGACCTCACCCGCAGGCTCGGAGCCCTGGAGGAGACCATGCTGGCGCTCGCCGAGGCCCTCCTGCGCCCCGCCCGTTCCCCCAAGGACTGACCGCCTCCCGCCCGCCCGGCGCCGCCCTTCCAACGGGACCACTCCGGCGGCACCTCAAGACGGACCACCCCGGCGCCGCCCCACCCGACGGGCATCGGGTGGCGAGCCGTCAGACGTGGACGGTGGTCACGGGCATGGAGGAATCGGCGGGAATGTCCAGCGGCGAGGGGGCCACCCCGGCCGCCACCAGCTCCGACCCGAGAGCGGCGATCATCGCGCCGTTGTCGGTGCACAACCCCGGACGCGGCACGCGCAGACGCACCCCCGCGGCGTCGCACCGCTCCTGCGCCAGCGCGCGCAGCCGCGAGTTGGCGGCCACGCCGCCCCCGATCAGCAGATCCTCCACCTCGTAACGCCGGCACGCCTGCAACGCCTTGCGCGTCAGCACGTCCACCACGGCCTCCTGGAAGGAGGCCGCCACGTCCGCCACGGGCACCGGCTCGCCCGCGCGCTCCTTGGCCTCCACCCAGCGCGCGACGGCCGTCTTGAGCCCCGAGAACGAGAAGTCGAGCGTGCCGTCGTCGTACTTGCCGCGCGGGAACGCGACCGCCGTCCCCGACCCCTCGGCCGCCGCGCGGTCGATGTACGGGCCGCCCGGGAAGGGCAGGCCGAGCACCCTGGCCACCTTGTCGAACGCCTCACCCGCCGCGTCGTCCACCGTCGAGCCGAGGGAGATCACATCCTTGGCGACGTCCGGGACCAGCAGCAGAGACGAGTGACCGCCCGACACCAGCATCGCGATCGACGGCTTGGGCAGCGGACCGTGCTCCAACTGGTCCACCGCCACATGCGCCGCCAGGTGGTTCACCCCGTACAGCGGCACCCCGAGCCCCAGCGCGTACGCCTTGGCTGCCGCGACCCCCACCAGCAGCGCCCCGGCGAGCCCGGGGCCCGCGGTGACGGCCACGGCGTCGATGTCGGAGAAGCGCAGGCCCGCCTGCTCCAAGGCGCGCTCGACGGTCGGCGTCATGGCCTCCAGGTGCGCCCGCGACGCCACCTCCGGCACGACGCCGCCGAACCGCGCGTGCTCCTCGACGCTCGAGGCGACCGCGTTGGCCAGCAGCGTGTTGCCGCGGACGATGCCGACGCCCGTCTCGTCGCAGGAGGTCTCGATGCCCAGGACCAGAGGTTCCTCAGCCATTCGCGCTCCCCTCCTCCAGCTTTCTCATCATCATGATCGCGTCGGTTCCGTCGTCGTAGTACTCGCGCCGCAACCCGATGCGCTCGAACCCGAAACGCTCGTACATCGCCTGCGCGGGCGGATTGTCCGCCCGGACCTCGAGGAACACCGCCGTCGCGCCCCGGCGCCCGGCCTCCTCCAGCAGCGCCCGCAACATCGCGCTGCCGATGCCCGCCCGCTGGTGCCCCGCGTTCACGGCGATCGTCTGCACGTCCGCCTGGTCGCCCGCCGCCGCCAGCCCGGCGTACCCGACCACCTCTCCGCCTGCCACGGCCACGATGTAGTGCCGGGTGCGCGGCTGGTCGGCCAGCTCGCCCCGCAGCATGCCCTCGCTCCAGGCGTCGAACGGGAACGTCGAACGCTCGATCGCCAGAACCGCCGGCAGGTCGTTCTCGGTCATCTGGCGCAGCGTGGCGCCGGTCATACGGTGACCTTCTTCGGCGGACCCGGCACCCGGGCGTCCGGACGGCGCAGGTAGATCGGATGCGGCGCCGTCAGCACCCCGTCGTCCCCAGGGGCGCCCGTGGCCAGGCGCTCGGCGGCCAGCCCGGCCAGCGCGCCCGCGGCCGGATAGTCGGCGGCGCCCGGCACCAGCCGGTCCTCGCCCACGATCTCGGCGTACATGCGCGCGCCCGCCCCGAGCACCGGCAACCCGCCCGGCACATCCTGCGGGCGGTCCACCGACGGGCCCTCCACGCGCGTGCGCATGTCCGCGTAGCGGGCCCAGAAGACCTCCTTGCGGCGCGCGTCGGTCGCCACCACGAACGGCTCGTCCAGGCCGCTCGCGTACGCCAGCACATCCAGCGTGCACACCCCGTACGCCGGGACGCCGGCCGTCGCGGCGAACGCCTGCGCCGTCACCAGCCCCACGCGCAGCCCCGTGTACGGCCCGGGACCCGCCCCCGCCACGATCGCCGTCACATCGCGCAGCGAGGCCCCCGCCTCGCGCAGAACCTCGCGCACGGACGGAACGAGCAGCTCGCCGTGACGGCGCGCGTCGATCGTCGTCGACTCGGCGAGCACCCGCTCGCCGTCGTGAAGCGCCGCCGTGACGGCCGGAGTCGCGGTATCGAAGGCCAAGACCAGCACGAACATTAAGCCTAGCTGTGTTTGATTGCGCTCGCTCCGCTCGCGCTGTGCTCGGGCGCCCTGCTTATGGCGCTCCCTTCGGTCGCGCGGTGCTCGGGCGCCTTTGAGCCGGTGCCCTTCCCTCCTCACTCGGAAGCGCTCGTTCCTCGCACTTCCTCCTTCGTCGGTCAGGACACCGGCGCGCCCGAGCACGGCGTGGGGGGCCAGGCCATGGGGTTCGGGGACGAGATGGCAGGTACCACAGAGGGGTGGGTGGGAGCCGGATCGTCGGGTGGCCCCAGGAAGGGGCGGCACCCGCAAGGCCATGGGGTGCCGGGAGAGGTCAGGTGACACAAACGGGGCGACCCAACCGCCGGGTGAGCCGAGAAAGCGGCTGGGTTCGGAGATCAGGTGGTTCTGGAGGCGTAGACGATGATGTTGTCCAGGTATTCGTGGGTTCTGCGGTCGAAGACGCCGCCGCAGGTGATGAGGCGGAGGCCGTCGTCCACGTAGACGCGCTGGGCGGGGAAGTGGTCCTTGGCGATCTGCTCGATGGCGTCGACCTTGTAGGTGGCCGTCTTGCCGTCGCTGCGCAGGATCTTGACCAGGGCGCCCTTCTTGACGTCGCGGAGGCGGTAGAAGACCGCGGGGGCCGTCTTGGTGTCCACGTGCCCGATGATCACCGAGGCGCCCTCGTCGCCGGGCACGACGCTCTGGTCGAACCATCCGGCCGTCGCGGGCTTCTCGAACGGCGGCAGCTCGACCTCTCCGTCGTCGGAGAGCCCGAGCTTCATCAGGGGCGCCTTGAGGTTCAGTGATGGGATGTCGATGCGCTTGGGGACGGTGGCGGCCTGCCGGGGCGCGGCGGCGTCCTTGTCCCGGTCGGTCATGGCGAACATGATCGTCCCGGTGACGAACCCGATCGCCACGACCTTCAGCCACTTGGGAGAGTCAGCCATGGGTGGTGCGGGGGCGCGAAGCTCAGCCGGTCTTGGACCTGCGGCGGGCCACCGCGACGCCGCCGGCCAGGGCCGCGGCGAGGGCCGCCGCGACCACCCCGCCGGGGATGCCGGAGGGCTCCTCGGCCGGCCCGCCGGCCGCCGTGCCGCCACCGCCCGCGCGCGGCGCCCGGGTGGGCACGACGCGGTTGCGGGTGGGGGTCGCCGTGGCCTTGGGCCGGGCGACCACGGTGAGGGTGGCCTTGCCGATGTCGTTGGTGGCCTCGCACTTGACCTCGACCTGGTAGCGGCCGGGGTTGGAGTCCTCGTCGACGAGGGCGAAGCCGTGCACCTCCGGCGGCGGCGCGGCCGCGGTCACCGGGGTGGAGGTCGCGGCCGGGCTGGCCGGGGGCGGCTGGGTCAGAGTGACCAGGCCGGTGAACGCGTCGGACCGCGCGGTGGCGCGGTAGGCGGTGCCGCCCTGCGGCAGCGGGCAGTACGCCCGGACCCTGATGGACCGGGTCGCCCCGCCCTGGACCCGATCGGGGATGAGCTGGACACGGATGTCCTGCCTGCTCACCGACGGGCTCGGGGTGGGCGTCGGGGCGCCGCTCTGCGCCTCCGCCGTGCAGGCGACGCCTCCCGTGAGTAGGAATGCTCCAGCAACCGCGACCTGCCCGACCCTGTGCACCGTCGCACTCCACTTCGCCTGCGATTCGACCCCGCCCGACACGACCACGCTTAGGCGCTACCCCACCTGCATACCCAGAAAAATAAGGGCAATCCATTGGAACGATCTTCATTCCGATGATCCATAGCAACAGGGGCGCGCGTCAAGGCTGGCTAGATTACCGGTCTAGATCGCGGAAAGGCGGTCAATCGAAGGAGCCGGGCATGTCCTTCCATCGCGGCCCGACGCCGCGCAGCCGCACCAGCCGCTCGTCGCCCGCGTCGCCGCGCTCGATGGTGATCTCGAGCCGGTCGTCGGCCAGGCCCTCCACCAGGCCCTCCCCCCACTCGACCACGGTGACGGAGTCCTCCAGGGAGGCGTCGAGGTCGAGGTCGTCGACCTCCAGCGCGCCCCCGAGCCGGTAGGCGTCCGCGTGGACCAGGGCCGGGCCCCCGGCCAGTGACGGGTGGACCCTGGAGATCACGAACGTCGGCGAAGTGATCGGGCCGCGGACCTTCAGCCCTTCGGCGATGCCCTGCACCAGCGTGGTCTTGCCGGCGCCCAGCGGGCCGGACAGCACCACGAGATCCCCCGGGCGCAGCAGACGGGCGACCTCCTCGCCCAGCGCCCACATCTCCTCGGTCGTCGCCGCGCGCCTCATCGTGGTCCCTCCACCGCGTGCCTGGTCGAACCGTGCATCGGACTCTCCCCCCGTACCCCGTACTCGCAAGGCCCGCTCACGAGGCCTCCTCCTCGCCGGGGCCCTCGTCCTGCTGTGGCGCCGCCCCGTCGGCCTTCCCCGAGCCGCCGGCGGCGACGGCGGACATGGTCGTCTCCGCCTCGTCCGCGGCCTCGCCGGGCCGCCCGGCCGCGGCGACCCTCTCGAGCAGTTCGGCGATCACCTCGTTGACGATCGCCGGCTTCTCCAGCAGCACCAGGTGTGAGGTGCCGGGGACCTCGGTGAGCCGCGAGGAGGGCACGCCGGCGTTGATCGCCTTGCTGTGGTCGGGCGGGGTCAGCCAGTCTTTGTCGCCCACGACGACCTCGACCGGCACCTTGCCCACGATGTCCAGCGCGGCCAGCTTGTCGTGCGACATCAGCGCCGGGTAGAAGTCGGCGATGACGTCGGTGGGCGTGGAGCGGATCATCGACTCGGCGAAGTCGACCACCGTGGGGCTGACGTTGGACGGGTCGCCGAACGCCAGGTAGCGCAGGGCGAGGAACGACACGTCGTTGCCGGCCTGCCTGCCGCGGTCGATGAGCGCGGCGCGGCGGCCGAGCACCGACACCGCCGGCGGCGCCGCCCAGTGGACGACCTTGGACACCAGCGCCGGCAGGCCCAGGGTGATCTCGGCCAGCTTGCCGGCCGAGGTGGAGATCAGCGCGACGCCGCGCACCTTGTCGCCGAACAGCTCGGGCCGGCTGTCGGCCAGCGCCATGACCGTCATGCCGCCCATGGAGTGGCCGACCAGCACACACGGACCGGGCACCAGCTGCCTGAGGATCTCGGCGAGATCGTCCCCGAGGCGGTCGATGGTGCAGTCGTCGGCCGGAGTGCGCGCCGAGCGCCCGTGGCACCGCTGGTCCCAGAAGACCAGGCGGTAGCGGTCGCGCAGGTCGCGCCGCTGGTAGTGCCAGGAGTCGAGGTTCAGCGTGTACCCGTGGCAGAACACGACGGTGAGCGGGGCGTCCTCGGGCCCGTCGACCTCGGCGTACAGCTCGACGCCGTCGGAGGTCTTGACGGTCGTACGCCGCCCGCGCAGCTCGCCGAACGGCTCGCTCGCCTCCAGGTCGGGCCGCAGACGGATGCGGCCCACGACGTACCGTTTGGCCAGGGCCGTGGCCGCGAGCCCCGCCGACGCCGTCCCGACGACCGCCCCGGCGATCCCGACCCTGCGCCGTGTCGACATTCACGACCTCCTATCAGCGGTGAACGCGCGGCACGCGTGAACCGATGCTGGTCACGATCTCATGAGTGATCGTGCCGAGGGAATCGGCCCAGTCTTGGGCGGTCGGCTCGCCCGCCGTCCCCGGTCCGAACAGGATCACCTCATCGCCCTCGCTCACCTCGTCGTCGCCCAGATCGATCATGAACTGGTCCATGCACACCCGGCCGGCGATCGTGCGCCGCCGGCCCGCGGCCCACACCTGCCCGCGATTGGTCGCCGCACGCCTGACGCCGTCGGCGTAGCCGAGGGGCACCAGCGCCATGGTGGTCTCGCGCTCGGTGACGTAGAGGTGCCCGTAGGACACCCCCGACCCGGCCGGCACCCGCTTGACCATCGCCAGCCGGGCGGTGAGCGTCATCGCCGGGCGCAGCCCGAAGTCGCCCATCTCGGGGATGGGGCTGAGCCCGTACATCGCGAGGCCGGGCCGCACCATGTCGTAGTGGGCCCGCGGGATGTTCAGCGCGGCGGCCGAGTTGGCGATGTGGCGCAGGACGCGCGGCCCGGCCACCCCGGCCTTCTCGGCGACCGCGAGGGCGTCCTCGAACGCGGCGAGCTGGCCCTCGATCGCGGGGTGCCCGGGGATGTCCGCGCAGGCCAGGTGGGACCACAGGCCGACGATCTCGACCAGGCCCTCGGCCTGGGCGGCCAGCGCCCGCTCGAGCAGCGCCGGCCAGTCGCCGGCGGTGGCGCCTCCACGGGTCATGCCGGTGTCGATCTTGAGGTGGACGCGCGCCGTGCGGCCGGCGCGGCGGGCCGAGGCCGCGATGTCGTCCAGCACCCAGACGGCGCCCGCCGACAGGTCCACCGCGGCGGCCACGGCGTCGTCGATGGGCTCGCCCGGGGTGATGATCCACGTCAGGATGGGCGCGGTCACGCCCGCGGCGCGCAGGTCCAGCGCCTCCTGGATGTAGGCCGTGCCGAGACGCGAGGCGCCGGCGTCCAGGGCGGCGCGCGCGCAGGGCACCAGGCCGTGGCCGTAGGCGTCGGCCTTCACCACCGCCATGATCTCGGCGGCCGGCGCGTGCCGGCGGACCACGGCGAGGTTGTGCGCGATGGCGGAGAGGTCCACCCGGGCCTGAGCCGGCGTCACGAGAGAACCGTCCATGGGGAAGCTCACCTTCTCAGTTTGGCAGTGACGGGCCGTGCCCGTGCCGGTCGGCGGCACGGGAGCCGGTGGCGCTCGCCACAGTGGTGCGGTTTATCGGGATAGGTCGGGTCACGGCCTTGGACGCCGCCCTTCAGAGGGCGGCCGGACGCCGTGCGGGTCGCCCTGGAGGGAGTCCGGGGTCAGGCACGCGCGGTGAGCTCGCGGACGGCGGCGGGGATCTCCAGCGCGACGTCGAGCGCCGCGATCGGCGCCTCACCGTCCCGCGGATCGCCGGCCGCGAGCCGCCCGGCCAGGCCGTGCAGGTAGGCCGCGCACGAAGCGGCGTCATAGCAGCTCAGCCCCCCGGCGAGGAAGGCTCCCGCGATGCCGGCGAGCACGTCGCCCGTACCGCCGGTGGCCAGCCATGGGGTGCCCGTGACGTTCACGCGGACCGGCCTGCCCTCCTCGGCGACCAGGGTAGTCGACCCCTTGAGAAGAACGGTCACTCTCAGCTCCCGCGCCGCATGCTCCGCGTAGTGCAGGCGCCGGGCCTCGATGTCGGCGGGCGCGACGCCCAGAAGGCGGCCGAGCTCGCCCGTGTGCGGCGTGATCAGCGTCGGCGCGTCGCGGCGCAGCAGCGTCCTGTCGCGGGAGACGACGGTCAGCCCGTCGGCGTCGACCAGCACCGGGACGTCGCTCGCCAGGACCGACCGCGCCAGCGCGTGCGCCTCGTCACCGGTGCCCATGCCCGGCCCGAGCACCCACGCCTGCACCCGGCCGACGTCGCCCACCCCCTCCTCAGGGGCGATGACCTTCGTCACCGCCTCGGGCCACCGGGCGCGCACCTGGGCGACCGGCTCGGCGGCGCTCGCGAAGCGCACCAGCCCGGCGCCGGCCCGCACGGCGCCGCCGACCGACAACACGGCGGCCCCGGTGAACCGGTCGCTGCCCGCGACGACGCCGACGACGCCCCTGCGGTACTTGTCGGACTCGGCGCCCGGCCGGGGCAGCCGGGCGGCGACGTCCGCGCCCGTGAGCGCCTCCACCTCGGGGTCCGGCAGGTGCGGCCCGAGGCCGATGTCCACCGGGTGCAGGGTGCCCACGCGGCTCGCCCCCGGGTCGATCAGCAGGCCGGCCTTGACCCCGCCGAAGGTCACCGTGAGGTGCGCGGCGACCGCCTCGCCCGCGACCTCCCCGGTGCTCGCGTCGACGCCGCTCGGCACGTCCACGGCGACGACGACACCCGGCGCCCGCGCCGTCATGCGGGCCAGCGCCGCGTACGGCTCGCGCAGCGCGCCGGTGCCGCCGATGCCGACCAGGCCGTCCACGACGACGTCCGCCCGCTCGACCAGCCCGGCGAGCTCGCGGTCGGCCTCGGGGTCGCCGTCCTTCGCCTCCACGGTCCTGCCGCCGGCGCGGCGCAGTTCGGCGAGGCCGCCCTCGTGCGTCCTGCGCCCGGCCAGGACGGCGTGCACCCGGGCGCCGCGGCGGGCCAGCAGGGCTCCGGCGTACAGCGCGTCGCCGCCGTTGTCGCCGCTGCCGACCAGCAGCACGACGTAGGAGCCGTACACGCGGGGCAGGACGTTCACGCAGGCCACGGCCAGGGCGGAGGCGGCACGGCGCATGAGCGTGCCCTCGGGGAGCAGTGCCATGAGCGCCCGTTCGGCCGCCCTGATCTGGTCGGAGGTGTACGCGGTCAGCATCTCACCGAATGTAGCCCGCACCGATCACCATCGCGAAGGGCACCCGCCGCGCGGTCACCGGTCGCCGGGCCACGCACCCGACCGCCGTCCCCTCGTCGCGATCGTCCGGCACAGCAGCGCGGGGTCAGCCTTCGGCGATCACGTAGGCGACGGCGAGGCCGCCGTCGTGGCTGAGGGAGACATGCCAGCGCCGGACGCCGAGCCGCGCGGCCACCTCGGCGACCCGGCCGGACACCCCGAGCACCGGCCGGCCGTGCTCGGCGACGGTGATCTCGGCCTCGCGGTGGCCGAGGCCGGGCGGCGCGCCCAGCGCCTTGGCGACGGCCTCCTTGGCGGCGAAGCGGGCGGCCAGCGACGCGACGGGAAGCCCCTTCTCGGCGTCGGTGAAGACGCGGTCGCGCAGGGTCGGCGTGCGCTCGAGGGCGGCGCCCAGGCGCGCGATGTCCACGATGTCCACGCCGATCCCCACGATCACCGCACCATTCTGCCGCAACGCGGCCCCGGCGAGATCGAAGGCCGGGCCGTCAGTAGAGTTTGCCGCCATGGAGGCACCCAACCCGTACGTGGAGCTGAGCCGCGAGCACTGGCGGGACCTGCGAGAGAACACGCCTCTCACCCTCACGGCCGGGGAGCTCGAAGAGCTGCGCGGCGTCGACGACCCGATCGACCTGGCCGAGGTCACCGACATCTACCTGCCGCTGACCCGCCTGCTCAACCTCCACTTCACCGGGGCGCGGCAGCGCAGCGCGGCCGTCAACACCTTCCTGGGCGACGACCGCGAGCCGCCGCCGTACATCCTCGGCATCGCGGGCAGCGTCGCCGTCGGCAAGTCCACCACGGCGCGGCTGCTGCACACCCTGCTCGCCCGCTGGCCCGAGCACCCCCGGGTGGACCTGATCACCACCGACTCCTTCCTGTACCCGAACGCGGTGCTGGAAGAGCGCGGCATCCCGCACCGCAAGGGCTTCCCCGAGAGCTACGACCGCCGGGCGCTGGTGCGTTTCGTCGCCGACGTCAAGGCGGGGGTGCCCGAGGTCCACGCCCCGGTCTACAGCCACCTGGAGTACGACATCGTCCCGGGCGCCGCGCAGGCCGTGCGCCGGCCGGACATCCTGATCGTCGAGGGCCTCAACGTGCTGCAGCCCGCCCCGCCGACCGCGCTCGCCGTCAACGACTTCTTCGACTTCTCGATCTACGTGGACGCCAGGGTCGAGGACATCCGGTCCTGGTACGTCGACCGGTTCCACCAACTGCGCCGCACGGCCTTCGCCGACCCCAAGTCCTACTTCGCCTACCTGGCCGACCTGTCGGAGCAGGACGCCACCCGCTTCGCCAAGGACGTCTGGCGCGACGTCAACGAGCGCAACCTGATCGAGAACATCGCCCCCACGCGCGGGCGCGCGGGCCTGGTCCTGCACAAGGGGGCCGACCACTCGGTGCGCCGCATCCAGCTCCGCCGCACATAGGCTTCGCCCGTGTTGCACTTACGGGTGATCTCCCCGTCCGACCGCACGGCCGACGTGCTGAGCCTGCTGGACGGCGCCACCGGCGTCACCAACATCGTCGTGATGCCCGGCGCCGGCCATCGTCCCAAGGGAGACGTGCTGCTCTTCGACGCCGCGCGGGAGGCCACCAACGAGATCATCGAACGGCTGAAGGAGCTGCGCCTGCCCGAGGACGGCTCGATCGCCGTCGAGCGGGTCGATCTGTCGCTGTCGCAGGTCGCCGACGCCGCCGAGGCCGAGGCGCCGGGCGCCCCCGACGACGCCGTCGTGTGGGAGGAGTTCTCCCGCCAGGTGGCGGGCGACTGCCGCGTCACCTGGGCGTTCCTCGCCTTCCTCACCATCGCCACACAGCTCGCGGCGATCGGCGTGCTCCTGCCGTCCCTCATCCTGATCGTCGGCGCGATGGTCCTCGGGCCCGAGTTCGGCGCGGTGGCCGGCATCTCGTTCGGACTGCTGCGCCGCGACCGGCGGCTCATCGGCAGCGCCGCCCGGGCGCTCGTCACCGGGTTCGCCGTGGCCATCGCCGTCACCTGCGTGTGCGCGCTGCTGTACTCCGCCGTCGGCTGGATCACCCCGCACAGCCTGGACGGGCACGCCGAGGTGGAGTTCATCGTCAAGCCGGACAAGTGGTCGTTCATCGTCGCGCTGCTCGCCGGAGGGGCCGGGGTGCTGTCGGTCACGGCCGGCAAGTCCTCGGCGCTGGTGGGCGTGTTCATCTCGGTCACCACGGTGCCGGCCGCCGGGTACGCCGCCGTGGCCCTCGCGCTCGGCCGCTGGGGGGACGTCGGCGGCTCGGTCGTCCAGCTCGCGGTCAACATCGCGGGCATGGTGATCGCGGGCACGCTCACCCTGCTCGTCCAGCGTTTCTTCTGGTCGAAGTACGGCGTGCGCATCACGCGCGCCCCCGTCCAGCACGCGCGGGCGGGGTCGCGGCGCTCCTGAACCCTTCCCCGGGCGCGTTCGCGTCGCTCAGCGTCCGCGGAGCCCTGAGGAAGCCCTTAGGGGGAACCGTCGCCGAGCCCGTCCCCCGGATGAGGCGGGGTTCCTCCGTGTGAGGGAGGCCGGGCCGCGCGGGCTTGGATAGTGTCCAGGTCATGACCATCCTCGCGACCGAGGGACTCACCAAACGCTTTCCCCGGGTGACGGCGCTCGACCGCCTCACCGTCACCGCGGGGTCGGGTGTCACCGGCCTGGTCGGCGCCAACGGAGCGGGGAAGTCCACGCTCATCAAGATCCTGCTCGGCCTGCTTCCACCGACCGAGGGCCGCGCCACCGTCCTCGGCTTCGATCCCGGCACCCAGGCCCTCGACATCCGGCACGTCGTGGGCTACATGCCCGAGCACGACTGCCTGCCGCCCGACGTGTCCGCCACCGAGTTCACGGTGCACATGGCGCAGATGTCCGGCCTGCCGCGCACCGCCGCGCGTGAACGCGCCGCCGACACCCTGCGCCACGTCGGCCTGTACGAGGAGCGCTACCGGCCCATCGGCGGCTACTCCACCGGCATGCGGCAACGGGTCAAGCTGGCCCAGGCCCTCGTGCACGACCCCAAGCTGGTCTTCCTGGACGAGCCGACCAACGGCCTGGACCCGCAGGGCCGCGACGACATGCTGGCGCTGATCCGGCGCATCGGCACCGAGTTCGGCATCAGCGTCGTGGTCACCTCCCACCTGCTCGGCGAGCTCGAACGGGTGTGCGACCACGTCATCGTCATCGACGGAGGGCGCCTGCTGCGCTCCTCGGCCATCGGGGAGTTCACCCAGGCCACCCACTCGATCCTCGTCGAGGTCGAGGAGGGCGCCGACCGCCTGGCCGCGCGCCTCGGCGAGATCGGGCGGCAGGTCACCCCGCTCGGCCGCATGCTGAGCGTCGAGGCCGGCTCCCCCGACACCTTCGACGTCGTCCGGGACGCCGTGTGCGACCTGGATCTCAGCCTGGTCCGCCTTGAGCAGGGCCGCCACCGCATCGAGGACGTCTTCAGGGAGGAGGCCTCCCATGTCTGAGACCATCCCCGCGCCGGTCAGCGCCCCCACCGGCGTGATCCACGACATCGGCTACCGGCACTACGAGGGCCCGAGGCACGGGCGGGGCCACGCCTTCGCCGCCCTCGCGGTGCACAGCCTTCGCGGCGTCTTCGGCCTCGGCCGCACCGCCCGCGCCAAGATCATGCCGTTCGGGCTGGGCGCGGTCATGATGCTGCCGGCCGCCGTCTCGATCGCGATCATGGCGCTGATCAAGCGCGAAGGACTGACGTACCCGTCCTACGCCGTGACGATGCAGGCGGTGCTGGCGGTCTTCCTCGCCGCCCAGGCGCCCTACCTGGTGGCCCCCGACCTGCGCTTCCGCGTGCTGCCGCTGTACCTGTCGCGGCCGGTCAAGACCGGCGACTACGTGGCGGCCAAGCTCACGGCCATGGCCGCGGCGCTGTTCCTGCTGGTCGCGGTGCCGCTGACCACCCTCTACATCGGCGAGCTGCTCATCGACCTGCCCGGGCCGCCGCACACCCATGACTACTTCGCCGCGCTGGGCACCTCGGTCGTCTACGCGGTGCTGCTGGCCTCGGTCGGCGTGGCGCTCGCGTCGTTCACCCCGCGGCGCGGGCTCGGCGTGGCCTCGGTCATCGCGGTCTATCTGCTCTCCTCGGCCATCTCCGGGGTGCTGGTCGGCGTGCTGATGTCGGTCAGCCGCGACAGCGCCGCCCAGTGGGCCTGGCTGATCAATCCGTTCTTCCTGGTGGACGCCGTGCAGGTGTGGCTGTTCGGCACCGCGCCCAACAACGGCGACGGCTACCCGGCCGGGGCGGGCGGCCCGTTCGCCGCCGCGGTCGTGCTCGCGATCTTCGCCGTGTCGGTGACCGCGCTCGTCCTCCGCTACCGCAAGGCGGCCTCATCGTGAACATCGAACTGGCACAGGTCTCCCGCTGGTACGGCAACGTCGTGGCCGTCAACGACGTCACCATGACCGTCGGGCCCGGCGTGACCGGGCTGCTCGGCCCGAACGGCGCCGGAAAGTCCACGTTGCTGCACATGATGGCCGGGTTCCTCGCTCCTTCCACCGGCACCGCGACCCTCGACGGGCGGCCGATCTGGCGCAACCACCAGATCTACCGTTCGATCGGCCTGGTCCCCGAGCGCGAGGCCGTCTACGGCTTCCTCACCGGCTGGCAGTTCGTGCTGTCCAGCGCCCGCCTGCACCGCCTGCCGTCCCCCGAGGACGCCGCGGCCAAGGCGCTGGCCATGGTCGAGATGGAGGACGCCAAGGACCGCCGCGTCGAGACCTACTCCAAGGGCATGCGCCAGCGGGTCAAGGTCGCCGCCGCCCTGGTCCACGACCCGCAGGTCCTGCTGCTGGACGAGCCGTTCAACGGCATGGACCCGCGCCAGCGGCTGCACCTGATGGACCTGGTCAGAGAGCTCGGATCCGCCGGGCGCACGATCTTGTTCAGCTCGCACATCCTGGAGGAGGTCGAGCGGGTCGCCCAGCAGATCGAGGTGCTGGTGGCCGGCCGGCACGCCGCCTCGGGCGACTTCCGCGAGATCCGGCGGCGCATGACCGACCGGCCCCACCTGTTCCGCGTGCGCTCCAGCGACGACCGGAAACTGGCCGCAGCGCTGATCGCCGACGCCTCCTCCGGCGCGGTCTCGCTGAGCGAGGCCGGCCTCGAGGTGCAGGCCGTGGACTTCCGCAGGTTCACCTGGCTGCTCCCCCGCGTCGCGCGCGACGCCGGCGTCAGCGTCTGGCAACTCTCGCCCGCCGACGAGGACCTGGAGAGCGTCTTCTCCTACCTGATCTCCCGGAGCACCCGATGACCGGTCCCCACTCCGCAGAGCACCCGGTCACCGGTCCCCACCTCCTGGGCCGCTCGGTGACCGGCCCGCGCCGACCCGGCCGCCCGACCCCCGCACACCTGACCTTCCGGAGCGTCCGATGAACTCCGTCGTCGCCGGCATCACCTACCGCGCCGTGCTCGGGCGCCGCCGGGTGCTGCTGCTGATCCTGCTCCCGCTCGTCCTCATCGGCCTGGCCGTGGTGCTGCGCCTGGTGGGCAGCACCGACGAGCGGGCCACGGTCACCCTCATGCAGGTCTACGCCATCGGCACGATGCTGCCGCTGCTCGGCCTGATCGCCGGCACGGGCACCATCTCGCCCGAGATCGACGACGGGACGATCATCCACCTGCTGTCCAAGCCGATCTCGCGCCCGGTGATCGCCGTGACGAAGTTCGCGGTCGCCGCCTCGCTGCTCGCGCTGTTCGCCGCCGTCCCGACGTTCGTGGCCGGGTACCTCCTGCTGCGCGACGAGGCCGGCATCGCCGCCGGGTTCGCGCTCGGCGCGCTGATCGGCGGCATCGCCTACTCGGCGGTGTTCCTGCTGCTCGGCGTCATCACCCGGCACGCGGTGACGGTCGGCATCATCTACGCCGTGGTCTGGGAGAGCCTGGTCGGCGGCCTGGTGCCGGGGGCGCGCAACTTCTCCATCCAGCAGTGGGCGCAGACCTTCGCCGGGCAGCTCACCTCCACCGACTTCTTCAAGCCCACCGTCACCATGGGCTTCGCCGTCCCCGCCGTCCTGATCGTCACCATCGGCGCCGTCCTGTGGGCCGGAAACCGCCTGCGCTCCCTCTCCCTCACCGGCGACGAGTGACCCGCCGGTTTCAGCTCCGCACCAGGACGATGAGCTCGTTCGCCGGCAGGCGGCCCTCGAACCGTTCCTGAAGGCCCGCGAGCCCGGCCATGGCCTCGGTGAGCCGTTCGGTCACGTCGGAGATCCACCCGACGGTCGAGTCGCCGGACAGTGGCCGCAGCGCCGCCACGGCGGCGATCAGGCGCACGCGCGCGTGGGCGAAGTCGATCACGTTGTAGGAGGCGCCGTCGCGCAGGGCCGGGGCGATCAGTTGCTCGGCCTCCTCGGCCAGACGCAGGGCCCGCTCGCGTGCGGACTCCGCGTCGTCGTCGAGGTCGATGCGGACTGGGAATGTCAGTCCGGCTATGGCCTCATTCAGGGCGACGATCGGGTTCCCGCGGTAGCGCAGCGTGAAGGACAGGTCGCTGGTGAAGTCGGCGAGCACCCGATCGAGAGAAGGGGTACCGACGGCCTGGTCCTTCTCCGTGCTGGGATTCACCTCGCACGGCCGCCGCCACAGACCGAGCAGAGCGTGCAGCGCGATCATCGTGCCCTCGAACCGCTCGTCATGCATCACCAGGGCCAGGCCGAGCGCGCGCCTGAGGTGGTGATCACGGCCGGAGGTGTCCG
Organism: Sphaerisporangium sp. NPDC004334; assembly: GCF_053602655.1. Classification (NCBI taxonomy): domain Bacteria; kingdom Bacillati; phylum Actinomycetota; class Actinomycetes; order Streptosporangiales; family Streptosporangiaceae; genus Sphaerisporangium; species Sphaerisporangium sp. NPDC004334. The sequence goes on along the minus strand of NZ_JBSGDZ010000028.1, from coordinate 44,570 downwards.
CGCCGTCGTAGTAGTCGAGGAGAACATCCGTAGGGTGAACCGGGTCGCCGGGGAGACCGGACAGCCTGTCCAGGGCTCCGACGCGGTTCAGCTCCCCCACCGGATCGCCGGACATGAGGTCGAGTCGACGGCGCACACGATCCACCTCGGCGGCGAACTGAAGCGCTGACTCCAGACTCGTCACGTGCACGCTCCAGCGTGATACGTGCAGGGATTCCGCGAGATCCTCCATATCGGATTTGACGTCTCCAAGGGCGCCCAAGGCGCGGTCGATCTGCTCGATCACCGACAACACCGATGAGACGTCCCGGGAGTTCCGCGCCGTCCTGCCCTGCAGGTCGGCGTGCGCCGATTCGTCAGGTTGGAGGACCTGGGTAAGGCCGGCGTGGGATGCGACATCCAGGGCGAGGGCCTCTCCCAGTCGCACAACACGGGAGAGCACCACGGCCCGACGGTTGTGCGGCGCATGGGTCACGACGATGTCAGCAAGGCGTTCGAGTTCCAGGTGCAACGCCAGGACCAGGACGCGGGCGAAGGTATCCCTGTCGGCACCCGGCGATGGCCCGTCGACGTAGCTCAGCGCGGCGGCGAAGACGCGCGTGTGCGACCACACCTCCGGGGACGGCTCCACGCCCGCTGCCAGGGCCAGGTGGTCGCCGCAGAGGGCGACATCGCGTGCCGGGTAGTCGACGAGGCGCGAGACGTCGGGCGCGTACGGGGACGGGACGCCGGCCGGCTGATGCAGGACGATGTCGTCGGCGGTGGCGGTGACCTCTGATGGCCCGGGATCACCGAGAGCCTCGGCGTCGCCTGGGGCGCGCGCCCAGACGGTGTGGCCGGACACGCCGGACACCAGGCTCAGGGCCGGGTCGCTCATCTCCTCGCGGGTCGGCAACCGGTAGGTGACGTCGCCGCCGAGCAGGGCGTTGAGCCAGCCGACGAACAGGTGGGCGTGACCGGCGAGGACTCCCACCGCCGGCCCGTCTCCGGCCGCCCCGGACGGCGCCGTGCCGCCTGCGCCGTACCAGGTGTCGCCGCGTACGCCGGTGTCGCGCAGGAACATGTCGTACAGGTCGCGGGAGACCGGGCGGGCGCAGACGGCGGTGTTCTCGTCGAGCCAGATGACCTCGCGCAGGCTCCGCGCCGCCTTCACCCCCGCGAGCAACCTGCGGCGGTCCTGGTCCTGGTCGGCGTCGCCGCCGTCCAGCAGGGACTCCAGCCGCCCCCGGACGCCCCGATCCACCTGCAGGGCCTGCTCGGCGCAGTCGAAGGCCAGCGCCAGGGCACGAACGGTGCCTGCGGTCAGGCACGCCTCGATGACCGGGCTCGCGTCGGCGTTCGCCGACCACAGCAGGATGGTCTCCCGCCACCACGGGTCGTCCACGTGGCCGGGGAGCGGGCCCGCGTCCTGCTGGCCGACGCGGGCGGCGGCCAGGTACTCCTGCAGGGTCAGATGGGCGAAGGCGTACCTGCCGTGCTCGCGCTCCACGAGCAGGCCGCTCTTGCGGGCCTCCTCCAGGAACACCTCGGGGGGCACCGTCTCCGCCACCTGGCACAGCGCTGCACTGATCGCCTCGCACGCGTCCACGGCGGCCATGTCGCGGACCCTGTCGCACATCATGGCCAGCGCCAGGTGCCGGACGACGTGCTCCTTCTGCTTACCGCCCAGGCCGGTAGCGTCGGTCTGGTTGCGAGCCTCCTGGCGGCGGTGCAGCAGGACGTCGCACATCTCGGCGTACAGCGCGGCGCGGCCGGCCGGGAGCTGACCCCGGTAGCGGTGCACGTTCGCGATCATGGTGAGCAGCAGCGGGTTGGCCGCCAGGTCGTACAGGCCGGGAGCCGCGCGGAGGCGGGCGAGCAGTTCGTCGGCCTTGCCGGCGGCGATCTCCTTGACGGCCGGGCCCGCGACGCCCGCGGCGCGGCTCTCGATGGCGTGGTACCAGCCGTGCAGGTAGCGGGTGATCTGCTCGTGGGTGAAGCGCCGCACCTGGAGCACCTCGGCGCTCGGCAGCGGGTTGGACAGGTAGCCGTGCGGCCGGGAGGTGACGACGTACCGGTTGCGGGGATGCCGATCGATCTGCCGCCGGATCCACGCCACCGCGCGGATGCGGTCGTCCTCGTCGGCGACCTCGTCCAGGCCGTCCAGCAGCACGACGCAGCCGCCCCGGTCGAGCCGCCGCTCCAGCCACGCGGCGGGGATCCTCCCGGCCAGCCAGCCGGCCGACGTAGCCACCTCGGCGAGCCCTGGGGGCTGTGCCGCCAGCAGCGCTCCCGCGTGGTCGCGGAGATAGAGCAGGACGGGCAGCGGGCCGCGCCTCCAGAACCGCCACCGACGCGTGCTCAGGTTGAGCGTGGTGGTGCGGACGAGGGTCGTCTTGCCCGAACCGGGGCCGCCGATGACCGCGAGCACCCGGCCGCCGCCGTGCCCCGCCGCGAGGAACGACTCCAGCGTCCGCCGCTCGCCGGCCACCGCGTGTGGCCGCGCGGGAACGGCGCCGACGTACGGCTCGCGGGCGGTGTCGTGCGTCGGCTTGGGCATCAGGCTGACATCGACGTACACCTGCCGTGTGCGCAGCATGAACTCGCTCTGCGTGGCCACCCCAAGGGTCTCCATGTAGCTCACGCTGGCGCGCACCTGGCGCAGGTAGACGCCGAGGCCTCCGCGCGGCGGCCGGGCACCCGGGACGGGCGACGGCGGGGAGACCAGCAACTCCCGGGACAGTTCGGCGATCAGGGCGAGGGTGAACGCGGCGTACGCCCAGTTCCAGCTCAGCGCGCCGTTGTTGAGCACCTGGTTGGTGGCCACCCCCGCCGCGACGACGCCGGCCGCGCCGGCGACCACCCGCGCCAGGACCTTCAGACCCCGCACCGATGCCCTCCTCCTCGCCGGCCCACCGACACCACTGAACCGGAATCGCCCCCGGCGGGCGGGGCGTTTCGCCGATCCGAGATCTCCGCCGAGCGAAGCGAGGCCAAGCGAACACAGCCAAGCGATTCCAACGGATCGGCCCAAGAACCCGCTCGGGGCGCGGCGGTGCTCTGAGGAGGAAGGAGGGTGAGGAACGAGCCCGGATGACGACGAAGAGCGCCGCCTCAAAGGCGCCCCGAGCCCGCCGAGCGAAGCGAGGCCAAGCGAACACAGCCAAGCGATTCCAACGGATCGGCCCAAGAACCCGCTCGGGGCGCGGCGGTGCTCTGAGGAGGAAGGAGGGTGAGGAACGAGCCCGGATGACGACGAAGAGCGCCGCCTCAAAGGCGCCCCGAGCCCGCCGAGCGAAGCGAGGCCAAGCGAACTCAGCGGCGGAACATCAGGCGGATGCACACTCCGATGGCGACACAACCGACCGAGAAGACCAGCAGCAGCGTCGAGACGGTGAAGCCGAGCACCCACAGGCCGCCCTCACCGTCGGGCCGGGGCGTCATGCCGTCCCACACGGCCAGCAGTGGCTGGGGCAGCGAGAAGGGCACCAGGACGGCAAGGGCGCTCCCCACGCGGACTACGGCGCCCAGGATGACCGCGACCAGCAGCACCCCGGCGCACGTCCACGGATACAGCAGCGAGCGGAAGAAGTCGCCGTCGGTGCCGGTGGCCGCCAGCGTCCATGTCAGGGCCACCCCTCCGGCAAGGGAGATGACGGCCATCACCTGGTGCCTGCGCCTAACGACCACGAGCAGCCACCTTAGATCACCCTAGATGTGGAAAAGCGGTTGAGTCTCCACCGACTGGAAGGTGAAGTCTTGACCCTCGAAGCATCGCCCTGACCGATGCTTCGAGGACATGACTGAGGAGACGAGAAATCATGCACGATTTGGCCAAGCTCTCCGCACCGGAACGGCAGCGGATCGTCGACGGCTTCGTCGACCAGGCCTTCGCCGGCATCGCCCCCGACGCTCCCGGAGCGGGCATCGGGCAGGCCATGCGCCGGTTGCCCGACGAACTGCCGGACGCCCCCGCCGAGGAGCTGGGCGAGGCGTGGTCCGAGCTGGTCGGGCTGCTGTCGGACGAGGCGTTCCAGCGGCGCGTGCGCCAGATGGTGCTCGCGGGCGTGGAGAGCGGCGGGCAAGCGGAGCCCTACGACGCGCAGACGGTGATCGAGCACGCCGGGGCGGCCGTCGCGGCGGGCGTCGCCCCGGAGTCGCCGGAGGGCCGGCAGGTCCTGGACCGCATCGTCGCGCCGGAGACGCCCGCCGCCGAACGGGCCGCGCTGGCCGACCGGCTGGAGACCTTCACCGATCGCCGGGTGGAGCGCTACTGGGAGCTGATGTCCGTGCTCAACGGCCGCCCGCCGTACCCCTCGGGCGTGCCGTCCTTCGAATGGGTCATCGCGGCGCTGCGCGCCCACGCCTGACCCGCGCTGCGAATTCGCGCCCGCGCCACGGGCACCGGCCTGCGTCTCGGGCCCGTGTCCGCCCTCTGGACGCGAACGTCCCCCGCACGACGAGGTCGTACGGGGGACATCGGCGTCAAGGCCACGACCGTCCGCTCCGCGCCGTGGCCGTACCGGGGCCGCCGGCGCCCGCGCGGGCGCCGCGGCCGGTCAGGCGCAGGTGGCGCGGACGACGTCGGCCAGCTTGCGGGCGATGGACTCGGCCTCGTCCTGGGACTCGGCCTCCACCATCACCCGGACCATCGGCTCGGTGCCGCTCGGCCGGATGAGCACCCGGCCGCCGTCGCCGAGCGACTCCTCGGCGGCGGCCACGGCCGCCGCCAGCTCCTGCGAGGCGGCCGCCTTGGCCTTGGAGACGTCCCGGACGTTCACCAGCACCTGCGGCAGCCGCGTCATGACCGAGGCCAGCTCCGACAGCGAGCGGCCGGACCGGTTGACCTCGGCCAGCAGGTGCAGCGAGGTGAGCAGGCCGTCACCGGTGGTGGCGTGGTCGAGCATGACCACGTGACCCGACTGCTCGCCGCCCAGGTTGTACCCGCCCGCCTTCATGGCCGCAAGGACGTAACGGTCACCGACGGCGGTCTCCACCATGGTCAGCCCGGCCTTGGTCAAGGCGTGCTTGAAGCCGAGGTTGGACATGATGGTGGCGACGACGGTGTCTTTGGTGAGCGTGCCGGCGGAGTGCATGGCCATGGCCAGCACCACCATGATCTGGTCGCCGTCCACGACCTCGCCGGACGCCGTCACGGCCAGGCAGCGGTCGGCGTCACCGTCGTAGGCGATGCCCGCGTCGGCCCCGCGCTCCACGACCGCCTCGCGCAAAGCGTCGAGGTGGGTGGAGCCGACGCCCTCGTTGATGTTGAGGCCGTCGGGCGAGGCGCCGATCGTCTCGACGACGGCCCCCGCGCGCAGCAGCGCCTCAGGCGCCACCATGTGCGCGGCGCCGTGCGCGCAGTCGATGATCACCCGCAGGCCGTCCAGGCGTCCCGGCAGCGTCTCCAGCAGGTGGGAGACGTACCGGTCGGCCTCGCCGTACGCCTCGCGCACCCGCCCGACGGCCGCGCCCACCGGACGGCTCCACTTCTCGCCGAGCCGCTGCTCGATGTCGTTCTCGACCTCGTCGGGCAGCTTGTACCCGCCACGGGCGAAGAACTTGATGCCGTTGTCGGGCGCCGGGTTGTGCGACGCGGAGATCATGACCCCGAGGTCGGCCCCGAGGGCGGAGGTCAGATAGGCGACGGCCGGGGTGGGCAGCACGCCGAGGCGCAGCACGTCCACACCGGACGACGCGAGGCCGGCGACCACGGCGGCCTCGAGGAACTCCCCCGAGGCGCGCGGGTCCCGGCCCACGACGGCGACCGGGCGGCCACGCCGCCCGACGCTCGACTCGAACGCGCCGGCATCGCCGAGGACGTGAGCCGCCGCGACCGAGAGGTCCATGGCGAGCTCGGCCGTGAGGTCGCGACCCGCGACCCCACGAACCCCGTCGGTGCCGAACAGCCGACCCGTCAACGCTTGCTGTACTGAGGAGCCTTACGGGCCTTCTTCAGACCGGCCTTCTTCCGCTCCGTCTCACGGGCGTCGCGGGTGAGGAAGCCGGCCTTCTTCAGCGGCGGACGGTTGACCTCGGTGTCCAGCGCGGTGAGCGCGCGGGCGAGGCCCATGCGGACGGCGCCGGCCTGACCGGTCACGCCGCCGCCGTCGATGCGGACGAAGACGTCGAACTGGTCCTCGGCGCCGAGCGTCACGAAGGGCTCGTTGACGATCTGCTGGTGGACCTTGTTCGGGAAGTAGTTCTCCAGCGAGCGACCCTCGATGGTCCACTTGCCGGTGCCCGGCATGATGCGAACCCGGGCGATCGCCTCCTTGCGGCGGCCGGTGCCGTAAGAGTTGCCCGTGGTGATGGGCTTACGTGCGGCGACCTCGCTGCTGGGAGCGGACTCGCTGGTGTACTCGGACGGGAACTCCTCGGAGTTGTCCGCAATGTCCAGCTCGCCCTCGAGGGGCGTCTCGACACCGGTGGGCTCGGCCACGGTTCTCCTCTAACTTTCGATCTCGGCGTCAGCCGTCGGCCAACGGTGTGCGACTACTGGGCGACCTGGGTGATCTCGAACTGCACCGGCCGCTGCGCCAGGTGCGGGTGCTCGGAACCGGCGTAGACCTTGAGCTTCTTGGCCATCTTCCGGCCGAGAGAGTTCTTGGGGAGCATGCCCTTCACGGCCTTCTCCACGGCCCGGTCGGGACGCTTCTCGAGCAGCTCGCTGTAGGAGACCGAGCGCAGACCGCCCGGGTAGCCCGAGTGACGGTACGCCTTCTTCTGCTCCAGCTTGTTGCCGGTCAGGGCCACCTTGTCGGCGTTGATGACGATGACGAAGTCACCGGTGTCGACGTGCGGCGCGAAGATCGGCTTGTGCTTACCGCGGAGCAGCGTCGCGACCTGGGTGGCCAGCCGACCCAGCACGACGTCGGTGGCGTCGATGACGTACCACTGACGCTGTACGTCGGTGGCCTTAGGGGTGAACGTGCGCACGGTGGTAAGCCTTCTGTCGGGTTGGCGTGTCTGGCGGAGGTCGTGGGCGGGCGCACGACAGCCCAGACCTTCCGTCTCCACGAGCAGGGAGATGACGCCGGACCGCGCCGCGCACCGGTCACGAGGGACCAGTTCGCACACAACAAATATGCAGACTACCGCCGGTGACGGGCTCGGGTCAAAACGGCGACGCCGGAACCTGGACCGTCACAACGGGTCCGCCCGGCGAGTCTACTCCGTGATCGGACCAATGCCTCAACGAAAACCAGTCCCTCGCGTCTCTTCTTTAACATGAGCTGACCTCTCTATATTGGCAGCGGTATGTGTCAGCGCCCTCACCTTCGGCACACCCAGCGGTTCCCCCGTCGGCGGACCCACGTGGGTCTGTTGGCATGCCTGACACTGGCCCTGGTCGCCTGTTTCGTGGTGGTGCGACTGAACGGCGCCGAACGGCCCGACGAGATCTACCTCCAGACCGGCCCTCCCGCGCCGACCCGCACCCGGCTCCTCGCGGCTCCCCGGCCCACCGCGACGTCCTCGGTCGACCGCGCGCCCCTCGGCCACGTCACGCGCCCGCTCGTCTCCCCCACCGCCGGCGTGCGTTCGCAGCCCACGCCCACGGCCACCAGGCGGCGCCACACCATCGACGGCTCGGGGTCTGAGATGCCGCCCGGCACGAGCGTCGGCACCGCGAGCGGCAGGGACGACACGGCGCAGGCGCCCCCCGACGGAGCACCTCCGGCCGCCCGGCTCGAGGCCGCGGCCGTCCGCCTCACCAACCAGGAGCGCACCGCGCGGGGATGCGCTCCGTTGCGCGTCGACCCGCGGCTCACCCGGTCCGCGCGCGCCCACAGCCTCGACATGGCCGCGAAGAACTACTTCGGCCACACCTCGCCCGGCGGGCTCAGCCCGTGGGACCGCATGGCCCGCGCGGGATACGGCAACAGCGCGGCCGAGAACATCGCCCGCGGCTACGAATCGGCCGAGGAGGCCGTACAGGGCTGGATGGCCAACACCGGGCACCGCCGCAACATCCTGAACTGCCGGATCACCACCGTCGGAGTAGGCGTCGCGTACGGTTCGGGAGACACATGGTGGACACAGGACTTCGGCTATTCCTGACTTGTCGTGTCGTCGTGCCCGGCTAGTCTCGGCGCATGGGTTACCCCGGGGATCGACAGCCACGCCGCCAGCCTTACCAGCCGTACGAGACACCTCGGCAGCCCGGCGACCTCCGGCCGGAGACCGAGCCGCAGGAGGAGGCGGGCGGGCCGGCGTCATGGACCGCCACGCCGGAACCCGACCCTGACCCGCCCTCCTGGGCCCGCGCCGACGAGCGTCGTCCACACCCATATGGCGACCCCTCCGGCGCGTCCGGCGATCCCACTTTCGGCATCGGCCGTACGTACGGCACGCCCCGCACCCCCGCCTTCCCCGAGCAGCCGGGCCACGTCCGCCCCTTCGAGACCCCACGGGAGGGCGACGGCGCCACGTACGGGCACACGGCAGCGGGCTCGGCGTTCGGCGACACAGGCGAAGGCCCGGCGTTCGGCAACACGAGAGCGGGCTCGGCCTTCGGAAGCACCGGCGAGGGGTCGGCGTTCGGGAACACGGGCGCGGGGCCGGCGTACGGCGAAACCCGTGGCGACGCGGGCGGGGACGGCGCCTACGGCCGGACGCGGGCGTACGGCGCGGAAGGCCCCGGCGGCTCCTTCGGCGGGACGCAGAGCGGCGCGGCGTACGGCGGCACGCAGGGAGGCAGGTCGTCCGGCGAGCCCCGCGGCGGTTCCCCCGAGACGCGTGCAGGCTCCTTCGAGTCCCGCGGCGGTTCGTCCGAGACGCGCGCAGGCTCCTTCGAGCCTCGCGGGGGTTCGTTCGAGCCGCGCGAGAGCGGGCCGCTCTCCGGACGGCAGGCGCGACCGCGTCCCTTCGAAGACCTCGGCCGGCGGCCGTTCGAGCCGCCCGCGCCGGCGCAGAACGACCCGTTCACCCGAGCCCCGTCCCAGACGGGCCCCTTCTCCGCCACCCCGTCCCAGTCCACGTCCTCGTTCGAGAACACCCGCGCACAGACAGGGGCCTTCGAGAGCCCCCGCGCGCAGACCGGATCCTTCGAGAACCGCCGTGCACAGACCGGGTCCTTCGACAGGACGCGGGCGCAGGCGGAGCCGTCCGAGGCCGGGTCGGCGGGGGCGGTGCCGCCGCCTCCCAAGGAGGCCAGGAGGAGCGAGCCGGACCTGGTGCCCCGCACGTCGCGCGCTCCGCTCTTCATGATCGGAGGCGTCCTGGCGCTGGTCGCCGTGATCGTCGTGGGCATCGCCATCATGAGCGGCAGCGACCGGCCCACCGGCACGGCCGCTCCCTCGCCGAGCGGTGCGACGGCGCAGGCGCCCGTGGTGGGCCGCGTCGGAGGCGGCAAGTACGGCTTCGCGGCCTCGCGCAAGAGCGATCCCCAGCCGCTCACCCTCGGTGAGGTGTTCGGGCGCAAGAAGGTCACCACCCACGGGCGCTCGTACCTCATGACGGTGCGGCGGCTGGACAAGAAGTGCAAGGACGCCGTGCACGGCACCGAGATGCAGAAGGTTCTGACGGCGGGCAAGTGCACGCAGTTCCTGCGGGCCAGCTTCCGCGACGCGCACGGCAAGCTCATCGGCACGGTCGGCGTGGCCAACCTGAACACCGCCGCCGGGGCGAAGAAGGCCGCCAAGACCGGCACCGGCGGCGAGCTGGAGGACTACGTCAGCCCGCTCCAGGGCAAGGACTCCTCCACCAAGCTGCTCGGCAGCGGCGGCGAGTCGTACGCCACCGCGTGGCCCCAGGGGCACTACCTGGTGTTGCTGTGGTTCCAGTACAAGGACGGGCACAAGCCGTCCAAGGATGAGCTGAAGCGGCTCAACCGGGCGGCGATGGACATCACCGAGACGACCGTCTTCTCGGCGCTGGACACCCGAGCGCTCACCGGAGCCCGGAGCAACTGACCGCCGAACCACCCTTTATGGGCACTTAAGCGGACAAATCACCTGTCGAGCTAGACCAGGAAACGCCCATAGCGGTATGCCGATCTCTGACTGTGGATACGCTTCCGCGTATGCGTGGCCAGGATTCCGGATCCGAGCACGAACGCGGGACCGAGAGCTCGGGGGCTCCTTCGATGCCACCCCCGAGCTTCGGGCAGGTACGCCCGCACGTGCCAGGGACCGACCAGAGCGTGACGGACCCCGACTCGACCCAGGACGTGAGATCCTCCGCCCTCAGAGAGGCGCGGGGCCCGTCCTCCTCCCAGGGGACACCCACTCCCACCCCCGGTGACACTCCGCCCGCCCGCCCCGGCGACACCGTGTCCCGCCACCCGGGCGACACCCCGACCACCCACCCAGGCGACACCATGTCCCGCCACTCCGGCGACACCGTGTCCCACCGCTCTGGCGACACCCCGACCGCCCACGCCGGCGACACCGTGTCCCACCGCCCCGGCGACGCCCGGCCGGCCGACCGGTTCCCCCTGGACTACGAGTGGTTCGATCCCGACCAGCCTCCCCAGCACAACTACCGCTCCGTCGGCTCCTCCGGCAGCCCCACTCCCGCCGCTCAACCCGCACCTTCCCAGACCGGCTTTCCCGCGAGCCCGCATCAAGGGCTCGCCGCCTCCCATGGCGGCCTGGCCTGCACGCCCCCGGGTGGCGCGGCGAGTCCGCCCGGTGATGCGATGAGTCCTCCCGGCGGCATGGCGAGCGGTGCTTCGCCGGGCAGCGCCCCTCGGACCGGCCCGGAGGCATGGCAGTCCCCCGCGCCCTACGACGCGACGACCGGCCGGCCATACGGCTCGCCACAGGACGGGTCCCAGGGCGCCACCGGCAACAGTCCCATCGGCACCCCTGAGAACGGGCCATACGGTGGTGCCGGCGGGACGCGCCCCCCGTCAGGTGACCAGCCGTCCGCCGCCTCAGGTGTGCACCAGATGTGGGCCGCACCGGTGCTCCTTCCTCAGGAGACCGCGCCCGCCGAGCCGCAGGTCTCGATGCCGGCGCTCAGCCCGCCGAGTTCCTGGGCCGTCCCCCCTGTCCCGTCGGCTCCGGCTGCTCAGGACGCGCCCTCTCCTGCGCAGAACTGGTCATCGTCTCCTGCGCAGAACCCGTCAACGTCTCCTGGGCAGAACTCGTCAACGTCTCCTGGGCAGAACTGGTCATCGTCGCCGCTGGACGCCCCCGGGCCCGCTCCACACTGGGCGGCGACTCCCCAGGACGCGCCGGCTCCTCCCCTCCCCGGACCGCAGGCCGGTTCGGCGCCGCAGCAGGCGCCGTGGGCGTCGCCCACCCCGCAGGACCGCCCATGGGCGCCGCCGGCCCCACAGGGCACCCCGTGGGCACCACCCGGGTCGCAGGGAAGGCCGCCGGGATCACAGGGGACGCCGCCGGCGTCGCAGAGCGGCCCCTGGACACCGCCCTCAGCTCAGCACGGCCCCTGGACACCGCCGGCACCGCAAGATGCCCCGTGGACACCTCCGGCACCGCAGGACGGCCCTTGGACGCCACCGGCGCCGCAGAATGCCTCCTGGACGCCCCCGGCACCACTGTCCAGCCGTCCGGTGCCACAGGACGCGCCGCCCACCCCACAGGACATCCTGTTCGGCCGGTCCGCACCACACGACGCGCCACCCGCACCACAAGACCTGCCGTCCAACGGCCCCGCGCCCCAGAACGTCTCATCGGTGCCACCCATGCCACACGACCCTCTGTCGGGGCGTCCCACGCCGCAGGACGCGTCATCGGCGTCCCCCAAGCCGCAGGACGGGCCGGCCACCTCGCCGCAGGATGCGCCTCTCACCGGGCAGAACGCCGCTCGGCCCTCTGAAGGCGGCCGGAAGGACGGCGGGTACCGCTCGAGCGACGGCGCGTGGCGTCCTCAGACACCGCAATACCCCGACATCCCGGTTTGGCCGCCGCCGGACATGCTGGACGATGATCGGCTCGGCGCGACGAACCCCGCCGGCATCCAGGACGGCACGCCGCGCACTACAGATGCCAAGGACGGTAAGCACTCGGCCGGATCGGCGGACGGCGAGCGCTCCACGGTGCCGGACGTGGGACACATCGCCGATGCCAAGGGCGGCAGGCACACCGGTGGCGCCTCCTCCTACGTCAGCGGGTCGTCCGGTATGTCGTCGAGCACCGGTCGACCCGAGACGTCGCCAAGCGCGGAGCGGTCCGAGACCCCACCAGGTACCGAACAGGCCGAGACCTCACCCGGGTCCGTGCCGCCGTCACAGCCGTCTCCCGCACCTGGACCGACACCGCCACCCGCTCCGGCGCCCGGTCCGAGGCCGACGCCGTCCATCCCGGCGCCGTCACCGCCCCCGGCCCCGTCACCGTCCCCAGTTCCGGCGCCGTCCATCCCGGCGCCGCGTCCCGCCGCGCCCGCCACGCCACCACCGTCCGATCCCTCCACGTCTCCGGGAACCGGTGCCTCCACGTCTCCGGGAACCGGTGCGTCCACGATGTCTGGTACGTCGGAGGGGACGGGCAGGTTCAGCGACGACTCCGGCATGTCGTCGGGCACCTCCGATGTGGCGAAGCGGAGGGAGGCGAAGGGCCTGCCGGCCATTCCGCGTTCGCAGGCCGGTCCTCCGCCGCGCGCGGCCCTTCCTCCCCCGCATCGGCCGGGCACTCCGCTGCCGCCCGCGCCGATGTCGCTCCCCCCGCTGGACGGCCCCTCGCAGGGGACGCACACGCCGTCGCAGGGGGCTCACAAGCCTGAGGGCCCCACCGCACCGGCCCGTCTGCCCGGCACGCCTCTGCCACCGGCTCCGCTGACCAGCGACGCGCTGACACTGCGTTCCCGCAACCCGCTCTCACGCGATGCCGCCGAGGGGTCGGCCCAGCAGCCGGCTCCGGGCGCCACCGACCCGGCCCCCGGCACGCGGGGCCTGACCTCAAGCAGGCCGTACCAGCCCACGGGCGCACAGGGCTCCGCTCCAGGCGCGCCCGCTTCCGGTCCAGGACCACGAGGTCTTCCGCCCGCGCCCGCGCCGGGCACACCGCTTCCGCCCGCTCCCCGTACCCTTTCGCCGCTCCCTCTCCCTGCCGGCGGCACCCCATCGCCCGCCGAGGGCGCCAGGACCGGCGAGAGCACCGCGCCCGCGACCGGCCTTTCCCGAAGCCGAGGCGGCACCGCGGCGGGCGACGACCAGCCCACCACCGGTGGCGCCCCGTCCACGCCCGCCGGCATCCCGTCCACGCCCGCCGGCCCCCTGTCCACGGCCGACGCCGGCGCCCCGTCCGCGATCGGCGGCCTCGCGGGCCCGCCACCTGCCACCGGCACGCAGTCCCCCATCAGCGGCATCGCCGGCGCACCACCTGGCACCGGCGGCACGGCCGGCACGCCGTCCGCCCTCACCGGCCTCACGGGCACGCAGATGGCCGCGAATGGCATCGCGAGCGCGCCGCCCGCCACCGGAGGTGCCGCAGGTTCGCCACCCAGCACCGGCACCACACCGGCAGGCGGCGGGACACCGGCCTCCTCGAGATCTCCCTTGTCGGGACCCACGACGACACAACCGGACGCGGCGTCGCCGGGACCGGCGGCACCGACTGCACCGGAAAAACCCTCCGAATCGAAGGCGCCGGAAGCACCGCCAAGACCGGCAGGATCGGCAGCACCGGCGGGAGCACCGTCTGGACCGGCGGGAGCACCGTCTGGACCGGCGGCAACAGTGGCACCGGGAGCAGTGGCGGGCGCTGTGGCGGCCGGCGGCCTCGCCTCCACGGTGACATCCGGGCCGGGCGCCGGCGTCGGGGTCACCGGAGGGTTCGCGGCCGGCGACCGTCCGACGGCGTCGGAGGTCGCGGTCGAACGGCCGCCGTTCGTACCACCCGGCGCCACGCCGCCCGAGGCGCCCGCCGGTACGGGCGCGGCCGAGCCGGCTCCCCGCTCAGGGAAGCGGGTGGTACTGGCCGCCGGAGTCGCCGTGGCGATCGCGGCGATCGGCACGGCCGCGTACTTCGGGTACCAGACCTTCAACGGGGGCGGCAAGCCGGTGACCATGCCCGACCCGTTGCCTTCGGTGGACGTGCGCCTGCCCGAGGAGGAGCCGACCACGACCGCCTCCCCGGAGCCGAGCACGGCGGCCACCACCATCCTGGACTCGGTGAAGACCGACCCGAAAAAGCTCACCCTCAAGGAGGCGTTCGCCCAGCGGCGGGTGATCGTCGGCGGACGCACCTACACGCGCACCAAGGTGGACATCACGCCGCGGTGCGACAAGGTGGCCGTGGGCGGCTTCGCCACGGCGCTGAAGCGCCAGAAGTGCAGCCGTGTCCTGCGGGCGACGTACGTGGACAACAAGCGCCGCTACGCGGTGACGACCGGCATCGCCGTGTTCCCGACCAAGCAGGCGGCCGTCGCGGCGGACAAGAAGAAGAACCTGGCGAAGACCGTCTGGTTCCGGGGACTGGCCGGCGGCGCGGGAACCGGCACCGACAAGGCCGACATCTCCGGCGGTTACGCGGCGGGGCTGGTCTGGGGACACTACATCGTCTTCAGCTTCGCCACCTACAGCGACGGTCACACCCCCACCGGCCAGGAGAAGGATCTCGGCCCGGTCAGCGGCGCCTTCCGCGACCACACCGCCCAAGTGATCGAGAAGCGCGTCACCGACTGACATGTCACCGACCGACGGAGATGACCCGGGTGACCACCTCCCGCCCGGGTCCGACGCACCGACCGACTGAGCCCGGCTCCTCGATCGAATCCGCCACGACAGGCCGGCCGGGGCCTGTCCACGCCGGCCCGTCCGCATCGAAAGCGCCGGCGGGCGCGGCCAGGCGACCACACTCGACCATGCGGTGGTCGTCGAGGTCGCCGGTGGAGCGGGGACACCAGGACACCCCGTCGCACAGCTCAGAGGTGGGGAGCTCGCGGGGTCAGGGGGGAGGGCGCGGAGATGGGGATCTCGCGGACTCAGGGGTGAAGATGCGGAGATGGGGGCTCGCGGGCTCAGGGGTGAGCGCGGAGGTGGGGAGCCCGCAGGGTCAGGGGGTGAGGGTGCGGAGGTGGCGGGTCTGGCGGGCTCGGGGGGCGAGCTCGGGGTCGGCGGGATAGCGGACCTCCTCCAGGCACAGGCCGCGGGCGGGGGCGACGTTCACCCCCGAGTCGCGAACGGCCTTCAGGAGCACGTCGGCAGGCCATTCCACGGCCCTGTGGCCTTCGCCGACGGCGAGCAGGCATCCGACCAGAGCACGCACCATCGAGTGGCAGAAGGCGTCGGCGACGACGGTGGCGACGAGCAGGCCCTCGGCGTCGCGCGTCCACGAGAGGCGCTGGAGCTCGCGAATGGTGGTGGCGCCGTCCCTCCTCTTGCAGAAGGCGGCGAAGTCATGCTCCCCGAGGAGATGGACGGCCGCGTCGTTCATGCGGCCGACGTCGAGGGGGCGCGGGTACCACAGGACCTCGTTACGGCGCAGTGGGTCACCGCCACCGGGGGCGTCGCAGACACGGTACGCGTAGCGCCGCGACAGCGCCGAGAACCGGGCGTCGAAGCCCTCAGGGGCCTGTCTGACGGCATGGACCCGTACATCGGGCGGTAGAACCCCGGCCAGCCGCCGGGTGAGCGCGGAGAGGCGCTGAGCGCCGCTCATCGGGGCGGCGTCCTTGCGGCGTCCCTCGACGGCGCGGAGCGCCTCGGGGGGAAGGTCGACATGGGCTACCTGGCCCCGCGCGTGCACCCCCGCGTCGGTACGGCCGGCGACCGTGAGGGAGGGGGGCGGTTCCAGGCGCAGGATGCGACCGAGCGCCGTCTCCAGCTCGCCCTGCACGGTCCGCTGTCCGGGCTGGCGGGCCCAGCCGGAGAACGCCGTGCCGTCGTACCCGAGATCCAGCCGCAACCGCAGCATCGCGGACGGCGCCTCCGCCGCAGGGGGCGGAGCGTCCTGGGGGGCCGTCGAGGAGTTCCCGGGACGGGGCGAGGCGGTGGCTGCGGATTCTGCGGGCGGTGGTGTGAGCACTGCGTCCCCCTGCGTGCCGGGATCGCCGTTGGGGCGTTCGGTGGAGCGAAGGTATCGGTCGAGGACGGGCTGGAGGTGCGGGGTGAACGCGGACGGGCCCAGCGCACCGAGGTGGTGTGCTGGGCCCGTCTTCGCGATCGGCGGCCGGATGGCTCCGGCCGTGCCCGGGGACGGCGGCGCCCCCGGATGGCCGCTAGGCGATCAGGCCTCGTCCTTCTTGGACTCGGTCTTCTCGCCGGCCTCCGCGCTCTCGTCGGCCGGAGCCGCGTCGGCGGGGGCCTCGTCGGCCGGGGTCGCGTCGGCGGGAGCGTCGTTCTCGGGGAGCTCGACGATCTCCTCGGCAGGCGCGGCGGCGGCCGGCGCGGTGCGGGTCGTGGTGACCGCGTTCAGCGGCTCCGACACCAGCTCGATCAGCGCCATCGGGGCGTTGTCGCCCTTACGCGGGCCGAGCTTGGTGATGCGGGTGTAGCCACCGGGACGCTCGGCGAAGGTCGGCGCGATCTCGGTGAACAGGTGGTGGATGACGCCCTTGTCCTTGACCACGGTCAGAACCTGGCGACGGTTGTGGATGTCGCCCTTCTTGGCCTTGGTGATCAGACGCTCGGCCAGCGGCCGGAGGCGCTTGGCCTTGGTCTCGGTGGTGCGGATGCGGCCGTGCTGGAACAGCTGGGTGGCGAGGTTCGCCAGGATCAGCCGCTCGTGAGCCGGGCTGCCGCCGAGACGCGCGCCCTTGGCAGGCTTGGGCATGGTCGTTCTCCTTTGGGATAACCCGCTCCGGCCGTGTCAGGTACCGGGGTCGGGCCGGGAGCCCTGGTCGTTCGGACAGGGCTCCCGTTGATGAGGTGATGCGGTGACGCGTGCCGCCGCGCCGAAGGCGCCGGCCGCCGGCGCGAGCCGGTCAGGTCAGTACTGCTCGGTCTCGACGTAACGGGCGTCGTCGTCGTCGTAGTCGCCGCCGGCGACGGCCGTCGGGTCGAACCCGGGCGGGGAGTCCTTGAGGGACAGCGTCATCTCGTGCAGCTTCTGCTTGACCTCTTCGATCGACTTGGCACCGAAGTTCCTTATGTCGAGAAGGTCCTGCTCGCTGCGCGCGACGAGCTCACCCACGGTGTGGATGCCCTCGCGCTTGAGGCAGTTGTAGGAGCGAACGGTGAGGTTCAGCTCCTCGATCGGCAGCGCCAGGTCGGCGGCGAGCGCCGCGTCCGTCGGCGACGGGCCGATGTCGATGCCCTCGGCCTCGACGTTGAGCTCGCGGGCCAGGCCGAACAGCTCGACCAGGGTCTTGCCGGCGGAGGCCACCGCGTCGCGGGGCTTCATCGACGGCTTGGTCTCGACGTCCAGGATCAGACGGTCGAAGTCGGTGCGCTGCTCGACTCGGGTGGCCTCGACCTTGTAGGTCACCTTCAGGACCGGCGAGTAGATCGAGTCGACCGGCACGCGGCCGATCTCCTGGCCGGGCTGCTTGTTCTGGGCGGCCGAGACGTAGCCGCGACCGCGCTCGACGGTCAGCTCCATCTCGAGCTTCGCCTTGCCGTTCAGCGTGGCGATGTGCAGGTCGGGGTTGTGCACCTCGACACCGGCGGGCGGCGCGATGTCGGCGGCCGTGACCTCACCGGGGCCCTGCTTGCGCAGGTACATGACGACGGGCTCGTCGTGCTCGGAGGACACGACCAGCGCCTTGAGGTTCAGGATGATGTCGGTGACGTCTTCCTTGACCCCGGGCACGGTCGAGAACTCGTGCAGGACGCCCTCGATGCGGATGCTGGTGACCGCCGCCCCCGGGATGGAGGACAGCAGCGTGCGGCGCAGCGAGTTGCCGATGGTGTAGCCGAAACCCGGCTCCAGCGGCTCGATGACGAACCGCGACCTGGTCTCCTCGATGGACTCCTCGAGAAGGGATGGGCGCTGTGCGATCAGCATGGGTTCTCCCCTGGTTCCGCGGGGCCCGCTATTTGACCACCGCGATTGGGTTCTTCACTGCCGAAGCTGTACGGCCTCCACCAGGATGCCGTACAGCTCTGCGGCAGACTAACTCGAGCCTTACTTGGAGTAGAGCTCGACGATCAACTGCTCCTGGACCTGGGTGTCGATCTGCTGACGGACCGGGAGCTGGTGCACAAGGATGCGCAGCTTGTCCGGAACGACGCCGAGCCAGGCCGGGACGGTCCTGTCGCCGACGGTGGCGCGGGCCACCTCGTACGGCATGAGGTTGCGAGCCTTCTCGCGGACCTCGATGATGTCGTGCTCGCGCACGCGGTACGACGGGATGTCGACCTTCTTGCCGTTCACCAGGATGTGGCCGTGGCGCACCTGCTGGCGGGCGGCGTCACGGGACACGGCGAGGCCGGCGCGGAAGACGACGTTGTCGAGACGGCTCTCCAGGATCTGGAGGAGGTTCTCACCCGTCTTGCCCGACTTGCGGTTGGCTTCCTCGTAGTAGTTGCGGAACTGCTTCTCGAGGATGCCGTAGATGCGGCGGGTCTTCTGCTTCTCGCGGAGCTGGAGCTGGTACTCCGACTCCTTGGGACGGCCGCGGCCGTGCTCACCCGGCGGGTAAGGACGGATCTCGATGGGGCACTTGGGGGACTCACACTTGCTGCCCTTGAGGAAGAGCTTTGTCTTCTCACGGCGGCAGAGCTTGCAGTCCGCTCCGGTGTAACGAGCCATTTCTCTATTTCTCCTGGGCCTCAGACGCGGCGGCGCTTGGGCGGACGGCAGCCGTTGTGCGGAACCGGGGTCACGTCCTGGATGGACCCCACCTCAAGGCCGGTGGCCTGGAGGGACCGGATGGCGGTCTCGCGACCGGAACCGGGGCCCTTCACGAAGACGTCGACCTTGCGCATGCCGTGCTCCATGGCCCGGCGGGCGGCGTTCTCGGCGGCCATCTGCGCCGCGAACGGCGTGGACTTGCGAGAGCCCTTGAAGCCGACGTGGCCGGCGCTGGCCCAGGAGATCACGTTCCCGCTCGGGTCGGTGATCGAAACGATCGTGTTGTTGAACGTGCTCTTGATGTGGGCGTGCCCGTGAGCGACGTTCTTCTTTTCCTTGCGGCGCACCTTCTTCGGTGCACCCTGGCGGCTCTTCGGAGGCATGTAGCGCTATCTCCTGAGGTGGTCGGTCCTGCTGCGTGGACGGGGGCGCGGCATCGGGCCAGTGACTGACCCGGCTCGGCGCCCCGTCGCGGACTACTTCTTGCCGGGCTTCTTCTTGCCGGCCACGGTCTTCTTCTTGCCCTTGCGGGTGCGCGCGTTGGTCTGCGTGCGCTGCCCGTGGACCGGAAGGCCGCGGCGGTGACGGATGCCCTGGTAACAGCCGATTTCGATCTTGCGACGGATGTCGGCCTGAACCTCGCGGCGGAGGTCACCTTCGATCTTGAAGGTGGCCTCGATGTAGTCACGCAGCGGAACGAGCTCGGTGTCGCTGAGCTGGTGCACCCGCAGGTCACCGTTCACGCCGGTGGCGTTCAGGATCTCCAGGGCGCGGCTGCGGCCGATTCCGTAGATGTAGGTGAGAGCGATCTCCAGCCGCTTGTCGCGGGGGAGGTCGACGCCAACCAGGCGAGCCATGGTCGGGCATTCTCCTTCGATGTGGCGGAGGTCCTGCGCCCCACTACCCCTCCCCATGCCCGGGGTGAGGGCCCCGGCCTCCGACCGGGGGTCGCCCGCGCGGTTCGGCCTTGCGGCCGCCTGCGCGGGTGTGGTGCGCGATTACGTTGTTCCGGCCGGGCCGGCCGCCCCGCTGGGGCCGCCCTCCCGTCCGGACCGCGATCAGCCCTGGCGCTGCTTGTGGCGCAGGTTGTCGCAGATCACCATGACGCGACCGTGCCGGCGGATCACCTTGCACTTGTCGCAGATCTTCTTGACGCTCGGCTTGACCTTCATAGTCCCTGTCGTTCCTCAGACGGCCCGCCCGCCGGTCCGGCCGGGTCGATCCGCGCGCGCCGTGCGAAGCGCACGGTGGACGCGGTTCTTCCTCGCCGCCGGGACGGGGGGCTTACTTGTATCGGTAGACGATCCGCCCACGACTGAGGTCGTAGGGGCTCAGTTCCACGACGACCCTGTCGTCGGGGAGAATCCGGATGTAGTGCATCCGCATCCGTCCGCTGATGTGGGCCAGGACCTTATGGCCGTTGTCGAGTTGCACCCGGAACATCGCGTTCGGGAGCGACTCAACCACAGTGCCCTCGATCTCGATGGCGCCGTCCTTCTTGGCCATGTCCCTCGCGTTTCACTGATCGGTCGTCTGAGGTATCGGATCACTAAGCAGCCGCGACCTAGAACGCGCGTGAGAGAGCGGCGATAGCTGACCGCCGACGCGTCTGGTCATAGTGAGCCGACAAAGGAGTGTACGACAACCGGCGTGGAAATGCGAAACGCCTGACGTTTGTCCGGACACAACCGACCACCAGCGTACCTCAGCGGAGCGGGAAAGGGGATGGACGCGCCCACCCGGCCGCACGGTACCGCCGATACCGGGCCTGGGTGGGCGCGTGCTCGTGCGCGCAGGGGATGTGCCCGCAAAAGATCACCTACCCGGCGACAACCCGGGAAACTGCCATCAGCGGTAAAGCCTGCGTCCAATGCCCGTGAACAGTCCGATACCGCCGGACAGGACATCCGATACCTCCGGGTGCGCCCCGGCCGGCCGATGCCGTGGTCCCAGGACGCTTCGACGCCTCGCGGCGGTCCAGCGTCCCCACGGACGGACCCGGCCCGATGTCGCCGGACACGACGAGAGCGGGCGCTCCCCCAGGAGCGCCCGCTCTGTTTCCCCCGCCTCCGGTCCCCCTCACTGAGCCCGGGAGGTCTGATCACCGCTTCGAGGAGACCGGATCAGAACCGGTGCCAGCCGCTCCAGTCGTAGTCACGGGTGGAACCCTCGCCCACGCGGAAGCGGAAGCCGTCGACGCCGCGGTTGAAGAAGATCTTGCTGGCGCTGTGGCCGAAGGTGCGGTAGCGGTTGTAGAAGTGCCAGCCGCTGCCGTTGTGGTAGTAGACGTCCAGCCAGCTGTACTGGCGGTCGCGGTCGCGGTCGAACAGGTCGAAGTCGAGGTAGTAGCGGCCGTCCGACCGGCCCCAGAAGCCCCGGACGTAGGAGCGGTCGCCCCGGTCCTCGCGCCCGCCGAAGTCGGAGAAGTACGGGCCGAAGCTGTGGCGGGACAGGGCCTGGGAGGCCGAGGTGGCGGCGGTGGCGCTCGCCGTCGACGCCGAGGCGGCGGGGGCGGCGGCGACGCCCGCCGCCAGAGCACCGGCGAGGGCGGTGCCGACGAGCAGGTTGCGGATCTTGCGCACGGTTTCCTCCTGTGAGCGAGCGTCCTCGGGATGAGGACGGATTCCCCGTGCCGGCCGAGCTTTCTGTGTGCCGCTCGTTCCGGACGACGCTCACGTTATGGAGGCTCGCCGTTCCCTTCTGCGTACGAATACGCACAGAACGCCGAGCGTGTATTACTACACAGAGCGGGCCGAGACGGGAGCCTCAGCCCTCGATGCCCCTCCTGCGCTTCCTGTCCTTCTTGCTCTTGCCGATCTCGTTGGGGTCCGAGCCGGACAGGGTGCTGATCAGCAGAATCACCGCCCAGGGACCGCCGACCCACATCGGCCAGAAATATCCGCCGAGGTCGGTCATGGCGTAAACGAGCACGCAGATGCCGAACACGCTGGCCCACGAGGTCCAGGCCGCCTTCACCCCGGGATGCATCCCCGCGGGCCGGCGCCGCTCCGGCGCCTGCGCCGCGGGCAGGTTGTTCAGGTCGATGTCCGGCAGGTCGGCGGTGAGCTTCCGCAGGTCGCCGTAGGTGCGCCCGGCGTAGACGAGCTCCAGGCGCTCGTTGAACTCCTCCATGGTGAGCCGGCCCTGGGCGCAGTGCTCACGTAGCGCGGCCGCGACCCTGTCTCTGTCGCCGTCGGACGCCCTCATGTCCGGTGTCGCCGCCATCACCATCAACTCCCGCGCAGACGTCAGCCAACGAGCCGTTCCACGAGCGGGTCAAAGGAGTGCCTCACTCCGTCTTGCCGTCGGTGCCGGCCTTCTCTCCCAGAAGCTCGCCAAGGCGTGCCTTCCCCCCGTCAAGGGCGGTGAGCACCCAAGGACCATTATCGGTCACCGCGACGCTGTGCTCGAAATGCGCGGACGGTTTTCCGTCGATGGTGACGACCGTCCAGTCGTCGGCCAGGACGCGGGTGCGGTCGGTGCCGAGATTGACCATCGGCTCGACGGCGAAGCACATGCCGGTCTCGAAGCGCGGGCCCCGGCCGGGCCGCCCGTGGTTGGCCACCCACGGCTCCATGTGCATCTCGGTGCCGATGCCGTGGCCGCCGTACTCCTGCGGGATGCCGTAGCGCCCCTGAGAGCGCACGTAACGCTCGACCTCGAACCCGACGTCGGACAGGTGCCGCCCCACGGTCAGCGCGGCGATGCCGCGCCACATGGCCTCCTCGGTCACCCGCATCAGCTCGGCGAGCTTCGGGTCCACCTCGCCGATGGCCACGGTGATCGCCGAGTCGCCGTGCCAGCCGTCCAGGATGGCGCCGCAGTCGATGGAGATGACGTCGCCGTCGCGCAGGGGACGGCGGTCGCTCGGGATGCCGTGGACGACCTCGTCGTTCACCGAGGCGCAGATGGTCGCCGGGTATCCCTGGTAGCCCTTGAACGAGGGGATCGCGCCCTCGTCGCGGATGGCCTTCTCGGCGATGGCGTCCAGGTCGAGCGGCGTCATCCCGGGTCGCACGGATTCGCGCAGGAGCTGGAGCGTGCGCCCGACCACCAGACCGGCGGCCCGCATCTTCTCCAGCTGCTCAGGTGTCTTGATCTGAATTCCGTGCTTGTTCTTCTTGAACACTTACTGGCACCCCCTGGGGTGAATCAACGGACCGCCCGGCATCCCAATTCCCCCGATTGTCCCCCGACAAGCCGGACGCCACCCTTGGGACGGGCCCAAAGGTGGCGTCGGTGCCTATATCGCCGCGCTCGGCGGCTCTCAGTCGGCGAAGCGGCGCAGTTCGGCCATCGCCCGCTGGGTGATCTCTTCGACCGGACCGGTCGCGTCCACACCGTGCAGGATGCCCTCGTCGGCGTAGAAGGAGATCAGCGGAGCCGTCTGCTGCTGGTACACCTCCAGCCGGTGGCGGATGGTCTCTTCCCGGTCGTCATCACGCTGGAACAGATCGCCGCCGCAGGCGTCGCACACCCCTTCCTGGGAAGGGGGGTCGAAGACCACGTGCCACACCTTGCCGCAGGAGCGGCAGGTGCGCCGGCCGGCGAGCCGGCGCACGACCTCCTCGTCGTCGACCACGAGTTCGAGCACGACGTCGAGGTGGGTGCCGAACTCGGCCAGCATCTTGTTCAGAATCTGCGCCTGCGGCACGTTTCGCGGGAAGCCGTCCAGCAGGAAACCCTCCTGCGCGTCCGGCTCCCCGAGGCGGTCGCGGACCATGGCGACGGTCACCTCGTCGGGTACGAGGTCGCCGCGGTCCATGTACTCCTTGGCAAGCTTGCCGAGTTCCGTGCCGCCCGACACGTTGGCACGGAAGATGTCACCTGTCGAGATCTTCGGGATGGACAGGTTCGATGCGATGAACTGGGCCTGTGTCCCCTTGCCCGCTCCGGGGGGCCCGACCAGGACGACGCGCACTACTTGAGGAAGCCCTCGTAGTTCCGCTGCTGAAGCTGGCTCTCGATCTGCTTAACGGTGTCCAGCCCAACACCAACCATGATCAGAATGCTCGTGCCTCCGAACGGGAAGTTCTGGCTCGCCCCAGCCACCGCGAGAGCGATGATCGGGACCATGGAGATCAACCCCAGATAGAGCGAACCCGGAGCGGTCAGCCGCATGAGCACGTAGTTGAGATACTCGGCGGTCGGCCGGCCCGGGCGGATGCCCGGGATGAATCCACCGTACTTCTTCATGTTGTCGGCCACCTCAACCGGGTTGAAGGTGATGGACACGTAGAAGTAGGTGAAGAAGATGATCAGCACGAAGAACGTGACCATGTAGACCGGGTGGTCGCCTCGGACGAAGTTCTGTGCGAGCCACTGCACGATCGCGCCGGGGTTCTCCTTGTTGCCGAACAGCGAGACCACCAGCTGCGGCAGATAGAGCAGCGAAGAGGCGAAGATGACCGGGATGATGCCGGCCTGGTTCACCTTCAGCGGGATGTAGGTCGAGGTCCCGCCGTACATGCGACGCCCGACCATGCGCTTGGCGTACTGGACCGGGATGCGGCGCTGGGCCTGCTCGACGAACACCACCGCGGCGATCATGAACACTCCGACCACCATCACCACGACGAAGGTGAAGGCGTTCTGCCGGAAGATGTTCAGCAGCTCCGAGGGGAAGACCGCGATGACCTGGGTGAAGATCAGGATCGACATGCCGTTGCCGACGCCGCGGTCGGTGACCAGCTCGCCGAGCCACATGATGACCGAGGTGCCGGCCGTCATGACGACCACCATCGTGACGATGGTGAAGGCGTCGTTGTTCACCAGGAGCGGCTGACGGCAGTTCGGGAACAGCTGCCCGGTGCGGGCGAGCGCGACGAACGCGGTCGACTGCAGGACGGCCAGACCGATGGTCAGGTAACGCGTGTACTGGGTGATCTTCGCGGTGCCGGACTGGCCCTCCTTCTTGAGGGCCTCCAGGCGGGGGATCACCACCGTGAGGAGCTGAAGGATGATGCTCGAGGTGATGTACGGCATGATGCCGAGCGCGAACACTGAAAGTTTCAGCAGCGCGCCGCCACTGAACAGCTGCACCATGCCATAGATGTTGGCGGAGTCGCCCGCCTGCGCCTCTTTCAGACACTGCTGCACGTTCGTCGTGTTGACGCCCGGGGTCGGCAGCACCGAGCCCAGCCGGAACAACACGATGATGGCCAGTGTGAAGAGCAGCTTGTTGCGCAGGTCGGGCGTACGGAACGCCCGGGTAATCGCGGTCAGCACGGTCCCTCCTGCGCGCCTGTAAGGCGGTGTCGGTCAGCGAAGGTCTGGAAGTGATGCATCGGCACGTCTCTGATCAACGAGCCCTGGACAGCCTTTGTCCAGCGCACTCTAACGCACTACGGGCGCGGCGGCTCCCACGGAGCCCCCGCGCCTCGTACTGCCTTGACTACAGCTCGGTGACGGACCCACCGGCCGCAGCGATCTTCTCCTTCGCGGAGGCGGAGAAAGCGTGCGCCTGCACGTTCAACGCCACCGAGATGTCACCGGTTCCCAGCACCTTGACCGGCTGGTTCTTGCGGACCGCGCCCCGCTCGACCAGCGTGTCCACCGAGACGTCGCCGCCGTCGGGGAACAGCTCGCCGAGCCTGTCCAGGTTGACGACCTGGTAGGTCGTCTTGAACATGGCGTTGGAGAAGCCCTTGCGCTTCGGCAGCCGCCGCTGAAGCGGAACCTGGCCGCCCTCGAAGCCGAGAGGGACGTTCGTGCGGGACTTGGTGCCCTTGGTGCCACGACCGGAGGTCTTGCCCTTGGACGCCTCGCCGCGACCCTTGCGGATCTTGGCCTTGTTGGCGCCCTTGGCCGGACGCAGGTCGTGCAGGCGCAGCGGCGTGCCGCCGCTGGTGTTCTCAGCGTTAGCCATGACTAGTCGACCTCTTCCACCTCGACGAGGTGCGTCACCACGGCGACCATGCCCCGGATCTCCGGGCGGTCCTCCTTGACGACGACATCGCCGATTCGCTTCAGGCCCAGCGAGCGCAGCGAGTCACGCTGGTTCTGCTTGCCACCGATCTTCGACCGGGTCTGGGTGATCTTGAGACGAGCCATCGGCTAGCTCACCGCCTTCGCCGCCGCGGCGGCCTCGGCGATGCCCTCGGCGCGAGCCTTGAGCATGCGCACGGGGGCGACGTGCTCGATCGGGAGCCCACGGCGGGCGGCGATCTCCTCGGGCCTGCTGAGGCCCTTCAGCGCCGCCACGGTGGCGTGGACGATGTTGATCGGGTTGTCCGAGCCGAGCGACTTGGACAGCACGTCGTGGATGCCGGCGCACTCAAGGACGGCGCGCACGGGGCCACCCGCGATGACACCGGTACCGGGCGAGGCCGGACGCAGCAGCACGACGCCGGCGGCGTCCTCACCCTGCGAGGTGTGCGGGATGGTGCCCTGGATGCGCGGCACCTTGAAGAAGTGCTTCTTGGCCTCCTCGACGCCCTTGGCGATCGCCGCGGGCACCTCCTTGGCCTTGCCGTATCCGACACCGACCAGGCCGTTGCCGTCACCGACGACAACCAGGGCGGTGAAGCTGAAGCGCCGACCACCCTTGACGACCTTGGCCACTCGATTGATCTTCACGACGCGCTCGATGTACGAGACGCCCTTCTCGGCAGCGCCGCCGCGGCGATCGTCGCGACGGTCCCGCCGCTCACCACCGCCGCCGGCACCGCGACGCGGAGCTGCAGCCATCAGTGGTTCCTCTCCTCGTTGCTCTTGATTGCGATGCCGGCCGGAGACATCAGTTGCGATCCTCGCCCCATCAGAACTCCAGCCCGCCTTCACGGGCGCTGTCCGCGAGAGCCGCGATGCGGCCCGCGTAGCGGTTGCCACCGCGGTCGAAGACCACGGTGGAGATCCCGGCGGCCTTGGCCCGCTGAGCGAGGAGCTCGCCGACCTTCTTCGCCTTGTCGGTCTTGGTGCCCTCGGCCGTGCGCAGGGAGGTGTCCAGCGTGGACGCGCTCACCAGCGTGTGGCCGGCGATGTCGTCGACGATCTGCACGAACAGGTGCCGTGCGGAGCGGTTGACGACCAGACGGGGACGGGCCGGAGAGCCCACGACCTTCTTGCGGACGCGGCGGTGACGACGCGAGCGCGACAGCGCGCGCGCGGCCGTGTGCTTGGCAACCTTGGTGAAGGCCATGACTACTTACCAGCCTTTCCGACCTTGCGGCGGATGACTTCGCCCTGGTACCGCACACCCTTGCCCTTGTAGGGGTCGGGCTTGCGCAGCTTGCGGATGTTCGCGGCGACCTCGCCGACCTTCTGCTTGTCGATGCCGTCCACGTGGAACAGGGTCGGCCGGTCGACGCGGAAGGAGACACCCTCAGGGGCGTCGACGATCACCGGGTGGCTGAAGCCCAGAGAGAACTCCAGCTGCGCCGGGCTCTTGGCCTGGACGCGGTAACCCACGCCGACGATCTCCAGCGTCTTGCTGTATCCCTTGGTCACGCCGTCCACCATGTTGGCGATCAGCGTGCGGGAGAGCCCGTGCAGCGCACGGACCTTCTGCTCGTCGTTGGGGCGGGTGACGGCGATCGCGCCGTCCTCGCCCTTCTCGACCACGATCGGCTCAGCGACCGTGTGCGAAAGCGTGCCCTTGGGGCCCTTGACCGTGACATCCCGGCCGTCGATGGTGATGTCAACACCATTCGGTACAGGGATGGGCAGCCGTCCAATTCGCGACATGCTGTGATTCCTCCCCTCTACCAAACGTAGGCGAGGACTTCCCCGCCCACACCACGCTTGCCGGCCTGCTTGTCGGTCATGAGTCCGCCGGACGTCGAGATGATCGCGACGCCCAGACCGCCCAGGACCCGGGGCAGGTTGTCCTTCTTTGCATAGACCCGCAGACCAGGCTTGGAAACCCGGCGCAGGCCCGCGATTGACCGTTCACGCGTGGGCCCGAACTTGAGCTCCACCACGAGGTTCTTCCCGACCTTGGCGTCTTCGACGGCCCAGGCCTGGATGTAACCCTCCTGCTGGAGGATCTCGGCGATGTGCGCCTTGATCTTCGAGTACGGCATGGCCACGGTGTCGTGGTATGCCGAGTTCGCGTTACGCAGACGTGTCAACATGTCTGCGATCGGGTCGGTCATCGTCATGGCCGGTGGCCCTCCTCACCGCGGTTTCCCTGTGACGGGACCTACGGTGTGGTCGTGGGCGCTTGAAGCAGCGCCCGGTTGATATGACTTATATGTACGGCTGGCGCCGTGCGGGCCCCTCCCGGAGGGATGTCCCTCGGGAGCCCCTCGAAGAGGAGCCCGCACGCGAACTACCAGCTGGACTTGGTGATGCCGGGCAGCTCGCCCCGGTGCGCCATCTCGCGGAAGCACACGCGGCAGAGGCCGAACTTGCGGTAGACGGCGCGGGGCCGGCCACAGCGCGAGCATCGAGTGTACGCCCGCACGCCGAACTTCGGCTTGCGCTCGGCCTTCGCGATCAGAGACTTCTTGGCCATCAGGCCTCCTTGAAGGGGAAGCCGAGAAGCTTGAGCAGCGCCCGGCCCTGGTCGTCGTTCGTGGCGGTGGTCACGACCGTGATGTCCATGCCACGCTGACGGTCGACCCGGTCGGGGTCCACCTCGTGGAACATGACCTGCTCGGTGAGACCGAAGGTGTAGTTCCCGTTGCCGTCGAACTGCTTGGGCGACAGGCCGCGGAAGTCCCTGATGCGCGGGAGCGCGAGGGAGAGCAGCCGGTCGAGGAACTCCCACATGCGGTCGCCGCGGAGCGTCACGTGCGCGCCGATCGGCATGCCCTCGCGCAGCTTGAACTGGGCGATGGACTTGCGGGCGTGGGCGACGGCCGGCTTCTGGCCGGTGATGGCGGTGAGATCGCGCACCGCGCCCTCGATGAGCTTGGAGTCACGAGCCGCCTCGCCGACGCCCATGTTCACCTTGATCTTGGTGAGCCTGGGGATCTGCATGGCGTTCTCGATGCCGAACTGCTCACGCAGCTTGTCGGCGATCTCCGCGCGGTAGCGCTCCTTGAGGCGCGGCACCGCGCGCTCGGTCTCAGTTGTGGTGGCGGTCATCAGTTGTCCTCACCCGATTCGTCGGCCTTCTCGGCCTTCTTGGCGGGCTTGTCGTCCTTCTTCGCCTCATCCTTGAGCTTCTTGACGTTGCTCACGTGGATGGGGGCCTCCATGGTCTGCACGCCGCCTTCCTTGGCGCCGCGCGGTCCCTGGTGGGTGACCTTGGAATGCTTCTTGATCATGTTGACGCCCTCGACGATCACGCGGTCCTCCCGCGGGATCGCCTGGATCACACGACCCTTGGCACCCTTGTCCTTACCGGCGATGACCTGGACGAGGTCACCCTTCTTCACATGCAGCTTCGGCATTTACAACACCTCCGGCGCGAGCGAGATGATGCGCATGAACTTCTTCTCGCGCAGCTCGCGACCCACCGGACCGAAGATACGCGTGCCCCGAGGGTCGCCACTGTCCTTGATGATGACCGCGGCGTTCTCGTCGAAGCGGATGTAGGAGCCGTCGGGGCGGCGGCGCTCCTTAGTGGTGCGCACCACGACAGCCTTGACCACATCACCCTTTTTGACGCCGGCGGCGGGAAGGGCGTCCTTCACCGTCGCGACGATGATGTCGCCGATACCCGCGTAGCGCCGACCCGAGCCGCCGAGCACGCGGATGCACAAGATCTCCTTGGCACCCGTGTTGTCGGCGACCTTGAGCCGCGACTCCTGCTGGATCACGTCAACTCCCGTGTGTCACGCCGGTTCTCAATCATGAGCCTGGCGGAACTAGATTTCGGTCTGATGCGCCCTGGCGCCGGCACGGCCGGCGCCGAGGGGGGACGCCCGCGCGGGAGACCCCCTTCCAGAGGGGTCTCCCGCAAGGCGACTTACTTGGCCCGCTCGAGGATCTCCACGACCCGCCACCGCTTGGTGGCGGACAGCGGCCGGGTCTCCATCAGGAGGACGCGGTCGCCGACGCCGCAGGAGTTGGCCTCGTCGTGGGCCTTGTACTTGGTCGTACGGCGGATGACCTTGCCGTACAGCGGGTGCTTCACGCGGTCCTCGACGGCGACGACGACGGTCTTGTCCATCTTGTCGCTGACCACCAGACCCTCACGGGTCTTGCGGTAGTTCCGCGCCTGCTTGTCGGTGCTCTCAGTTGTCTCAGCCATCGCTCGGCTCCTTCTCGACCGTGACGATGCCGAGCTCGCGCTCGCGCATCACGGTGTAGATACGGGCGATCTCGCGGCGGACGGCGCGAAGCCGCCCGTGGCTCTCCAACTGACCGGTCGCCGCCTGGAAGCGGAGGTTGAACAGCTCCTCCTTGGCTTCCTTCAGCTTCGTGACCAGTTCGTCCTGGTCAGAAGTCCGCAGCTCACCGGCGGTCAGGCCCTTAGCCATCACGCCTCACCCACTTCACGCTTAACAAACCGGCACTTCATCGGGAGCTTGTGCATCGCGCGCCGGAGGGCCTCGCGGGCCACCGGCTCGGAGACGCCCGAGAGCTCGAACATGACGCGGCCGGGCTTGACGTTGGCGATCCACCACTCCGGCGAACCCTTACCGGAACCCATGCGGGTCTCGGCGGGCTTCTTCGTCAGCGGACGGTCCGGGTAGATGTTGATCCACACCTTGCCGCCACGGCGGATGTGCCGGGTCATGGCGATACGAGCGGCTTCGATCTGGCGGTTGGTCACGTAGTGGTGCTCAAGCGCCTGGATGCCGAACTCGCCGAACACGACCCTGGTGCCGCCCTTGGCGGCTCCGCTGCGGTCAGGCCGGTGCTGCTTGCGGTGCTTGACCCTGCGCGGGATCAGCATGGTCAGCTCCCTTCAGCACCCGGCTGCTCCGCCGGGCCGGTCTCGGGCGCCCCAGCGGGCGCGGTGCTTTCGGTCCTCGGGCCACGGCCGCCGCCACGGGGGGCGCCGCCGTCACGGCCACGACCTCCGCCGCCGCCGCCCGCGCCCCGGCCGCGCTGCGGCCTGTCGGTGCGGTCGCGACGCTGGCCGCCCGCGCGCGCGCCGGCCGCGGCCGCCTCGCGCTCGGCGCGGCTGGTCGGGGCCTCGCCCTTGTAAATCCACACCTTCACGCCGATGCGGCCGAAGGTGGTGCGGGCCTCGTAGAAGCCGTAGTCGATGTCCGCGCGAAGGGTGTGCAGGGGCACACGGCCCTCGCGGTAGAACTCCGAGCGCGACATCTCGGCGCCGCCGAGACGTCCGGCGCACTGGACACGGATGCCCTTGGCGCCGCTCTTCATCGCCGACTGCATGGCCTTGCGCATCGCGCGCCGGAAGGAGACCCGGCTCGACAGCTGCTCGGCCACGCCCTGGGCGACGAGCTGGGCGTCCACCTCGGGGTTCTTGACCTCGAGGATGTTCAGCTGGACCTGCTTCTTGGTCAGCTTCTCGAGGTCGCCACGGATGCGGTCCGCCTCGGCGCCGCGGCGGCCGATGACGATGCCCGGCCTGGCGGTGTGGATGTCGACCTGGACGCGATCGGTGGTGCGCTCGATCTCGACCTTGGAGATGCCGGCCCGCTCCATGCCCTTCTGCAGCATGCGGCGGATCGAGACATCCTCGGCGACGTAGGACTTGTACAGCTTGTCGGCGTACCACCGGCTCTTGAAGTCGGTCGTGATGCCGAGCCGGAACCCGTGCGGGTTAACCTTCTGGCCCACTAGCGGGTCCTTCCCTTCGGCCTGCCCTGGCCTTCAGGCCGGGCTTCGACGATCACAGTGATGTGGCTCGTCCGCTTGTTGATCCGATAGGCACGGCCCTGGGCACGGGGACGGAACCTCTTCAGCGTCGGGCCCTCGTCGACCCACGCCCGGCTCACGACCAGCGTCTCGCGGTCGAGCTTGAAGTTGTGCTCGGCGTTCGCCATCGCGCTCGTGAGCACTTTGAAGATCGGCTCGCTCGCCGCCTGGGGGGCGAACTGCAGCACGGCCTGCGCCTCCGAAGCGGGCAGCCCGCGAATGAGGTCCACCACGCGGCGGGCCTTCTGGGGCGTGACGCGGACGAACCGCGCCTGAGCCCTGGCTTCCATCGCTTACTCCTCGTTTCCTAAGGCGCTTACCGCCGGCTCCGCCGGTCTTCCTTGACGTGGCTGCGGAAGGTCCGCGTCGGCGCGAACTCGCCCAGCTTGTGACCGATCATCGACTCGGTGACGAACACCGGGACGTGCTTGCGCCCGTCGTGGACGGCGATCGTGTGGCCCAGCATGTCCGGCACGATCATGGAGCGCCGCGACCACGTCTTGATGACGTTCTTGGTGCCCTTTTCGTTCTGCGTGTCCACCTTCTTCATCAGGTGGCCGTCGACGAACGGGCCCTTCTTAAGGCTACGTGGCATTTAGGCTGCTCCTACCGCTTCTTCCTCTTGCTCCGCCGACGGATGATCAGTCGGTCGCTGGCCTTGTTGGCCTGACGGGTACGGCCCTCGGGCTTGCCCTTGGGGTTCACCGGGTGGCGACCACCAGAGGTCTTGCCCTCACCACCACCGTGCGGGTGGTCGACCGGGTTCATCGCGACACCGCGGACGGTCGGGCGCTTGCCCTTCCAGCGGTTACGACCGGCCTTGCCGATGTTGATGTTGGCCTGCTCGGCGTTGCCGACCTGGCCGACCGAAGCGCGGCAGCGCACGTCCACCTGGCGCATTTCACCGGAGGGCATACGCAGCGTGGCGTACTGCCCTTCCTTGGCCAGCAGCTGGATCTGCGCGCCGGCGGACCGGCCCAGCTTCGCGCCGCCGCCCGGCTTCAGCTCCACGGCGTGGATGAAGGTACCGGTCGGAATGTTGCGCAGCGGCAGGCAGTTGCCCGGCTTGATGTCGGCCGCAGGGCCGTTCTCGATGCGGTCGCCCTGCTTGATGCCCGTGGGAGCGAGGATGTAGCGCTTCTCGCCGTCCGCGTAGTGCAGGAGCGCGATGCGCGACGTCCGGTTGGGGTCGTACTCGATGTGAGCGACCTTGGCCGGAATGCCGTCCTTGTCGTGGCGCCGGAAGTCGATGATCCGGTACGCACGCTTGTGCCCGCCGCCCTGGTGACGCGCGGTCACCCGGCCGTGGACGTTACGACCACCCTTGCTGTGCAGGGGAGCAAGCAGCGACTTCTCCGGCGTGCTGCGCGTGATCTCGGCGAAGTCCGAGACGCTCGCGCCGCGGCGACCCGGAGTCGTCGGCTTGTATTTACGGATGCCCATCTTTTTCGTTCATCCCTTGTCGATGTTGCTTGGCAATGCGGCGGCGGAGATCAGCTGATCTGACCGAAGATGTCGATCCGATCGCCTTCCACCAGGCTCACGATCGCCCGCTTGGTGCTCGGGCGCTGGCCGTAACCGAACTTCGTCCGCTTACGCTTGCCCTGGCGGTTGATCGTGTTCACGCTGGTGACCTTGACGCCGAAGATCTGCTCGACAGCGATCTTCACCTGCGTCTTGTTGGCCGTCTTGCGCACCAAGAACGTGTACTTGTTGTGCTCATCGATCAGGCCGTAGCTCTTCTCAGAGACGATCGGCTTGATGATGATGTCGCGCGGGTCGGCGATCTTCTGCATCAGGCGTCTTCCTTCCCGCTGCCGCCCAGCCGAGCCACGACCTGGTCGTACGCCTCACGCGTGAAGACCACGTCGTCGTAGCAGAGCACGTCGTACGTGTTGAGCTGGCCGGCGTCCAGGAGGTGGACCTCCGGGGCGTTGCGCAGGCTCAGCCAGGTGAGCTCGTCGTCCGCGTCGACCACGACCAGGACGCTGCGAGCCTTGGAGATGTTGCGGAGCGCCTCGAGGGCGGCCTGGGTCTTCGGGGTGTCCCCGGTGACCAGGCTGTCCACGATGTGCACGCGTCCGCCGTTGGCCCGGTCGCTGAGGGCTCCGCGCAGGGCGGCGGCCTTCATCTTCTTGGGCGTCTTCTGGGTGTAGTCACGCGGCTGCGGGCCGTGGACGGTGCCACCGCCGGTGAACTGCGGCGCGCGGGTCGAGCCCTGGCGGGCCCGGCCGGTGCCCTTCTGGCGGTACGGCTTCTTGCCGCCACCGCTGACCTCACCGCGGGTCTTCGTCTTGTGGGTGCCCTGCCGGCGCGCGGCCAGCT
Source organism: Sphaerisporangium sp. NPDC004334 (assembly GCF_053602655.1). Taxonomy (NCBI): domain Bacteria; kingdom Bacillati; phylum Actinomycetota; class Actinomycetes; order Streptosporangiales; family Streptosporangiaceae; genus Sphaerisporangium; species Sphaerisporangium sp. NPDC004334. The sequence continues at coordinate 10,896 of NZ_JBSGDZ010000028.1, read as the reverse complement.
GGGCGACGACGACCTGGTGGATCAGCGGGATGTTGACCTTGGCGCCGAAGATGTCCTCCGGCAGGTCGACGCTCCCGGTCTTCGCCCCGGCCGCGTCGAGGACGTCAACGGTGGTGCTCACTTGGCAGCCCCCTTCTTGGCAGCGGTGCGAATGAGGACCAGGCTGCCGTTGGCGCCGGGGACCGCACCCTTGACCAGGATGAGGTTCTTCTCGGCGTCCACGGCGTGAACCTTGAGGTTCTGGACGGTGGTGCGGACGTTGCCCATCCGGCCCGCCATGCGCAGTCCCTTGAAAACGCGGCCCGGAGTGGCGCAGCCGCCGATGGAGCCGGGCGAGCGGTGCTTGCGCTGGGTGCCGTGCGAGGCGCTGAGGCCCTTGAAGCCGTGACGCTTCATGACACCCGCGAAGCCCTTGCCCTTGCTCTTGCCGGTCACATCGATGTGCTGGCCGGCCTCGAAGGTGTCGGCCAGAACTTCCTGGCCGAGCGTGTACTCGGAGGCGTCGGAGGTCCGGAGCTCGACGAAGTAGCGGCGCGGGGTGATGTCGTGCTTGCGCAGATAGTCACCAAGCGGCTTGTTCACCTTGCGCGGGTCCACCTGCCCGTAGCCGAGCTGAACAGCGGAGTAGCCGTCCTTGTCCTCAGTGCGGACGCGGGTCACCACGCACGGACCGGCCTCGATGACGGTGACCGGGACGATCCGGTTGCCCTCGTCGAAGACCTGGGTCATGCCGAGCTTCTTGCCCAGGACGCCCTTGATCTGCTTAGCCATGTCAGTGCGTTCCCTCAGAGCTTGATCGAGATGTCGACGCCGGCCGGAAGGTCGAGACGCATGAGCGAGTCGACGGTCTTCGGCGTCGGATCGATGATGTCAATCAGCCGCTTGTGCGTGCGCATTTCGAAGTGCTCACGGCTGTCCTTGTACTTGTGCGGCGAGCGGATGACGCAGTACACGTTCTTCTCGGTCGGCAACGGCACCGGGCCCGCGACCTTCGCGCCAGTCCGCGTCACCGTCTCGACGATCTTCTTGGCCGAGCTGTCGATGACCTCGTGGTCATAGGCCTTAAGCCGGATGCGGATCTTCTGTCCCGCCATAGTGGCCTCGGTGTCCTTCGCTGTCGTCCTGCAAAAGTTTCGTGCGGCCTTTTGCCGCTATGGGTGTCCCACGTGACTTGCGCCCCATGGCCCGCCACCTTTTCCGTGATCTTGCAGTCATCTCGGTCGCGGCGGCCGAGACGACTGCGAGATCACGGGCCCGGCTGGGCTCGGAGCTCACCGTGGGCTCCGGGGCCGCCGAGGCGACCCCTTCGTGGTGCGGCGGCCGGACCCGTTCTCGGAGTCCGACCGCCGACCCGCGGTCGTGCTACTTGATGATCTTCGTGACTCGACCCGCACCGACGGTGCGGCCACCCTCGCGGATGGCGAACTTGAGACCGTCCTCCATCGCGATGGGCTGGATGAGCTGGACGGACATCTCGGTGTTGTCACCGGGCATGACCATCTCGGTGCCCTCGGGCAGGGTCACGACGCCCGTCACGTCCGTGGTACGGAAGTAGAACTGCGGGCGGTAGTTGTTGAAGAACGGCGTGTGGCGGCCGCCCTCGTCCTTGGACAGGATGTAGACCTGCGCCTCGAACTCGGTGTGCGGGGTGGTCGTGCCCGGCTTGATGATGCACTGGCCGCGCTCGACGTCCTCGCGCTTGATGCCACGCAGGAGCAGACCGACGTTGTCACCGGCCCGGCCCTCGTCCAGGAGCTTGCGGAACATCTCCACACCGGTGACGGTGGTGGTGGTGCTCTTCTCCTTGATGCCGATGATGTCGACGGTCTCGTTGACCTTGACGATGCCGCGCTCGATACGACCGGTCACGACGGTGCCGCGGCCGGTGATCGAGAAGACGTCCTCGATCGGCATGAGGAAGGGCTTGTCGGTGTCACGAACGGGCTCGGGGACGTTGTCGTCCACGGCGTTCATGAGCTCGATGATCGAGTCGCCCCACTTCTCGTCGCCCTCGAGCGCCTTCAGCGCCGAGACGCGCACGACCGGCAGGTCGTCGCCCGGGAACTCCTGGGCGGAGAGCAGCTCGCGGACCTCGAGCTCGACGAGCTCCAGGATCTCCTCGTCGTCCACCATGTCGGCCTTGTTCAGGGCGACGACGATGTAGGGGACGCCGACCTGGCGGGCCAGGAGCACGTGCTCCTTGGTCTGCGGCATCGGGCCGTCGGTGGCGGCGACCACGAGGATCGCGCCGTCCATCTGCGCCGCACCGGTGATCATGTTCTTCACGTAGTCGGCGTGACCGGGGCAGTCCACGTGAGCGTAGTGGCGCTTCTCGGTCTGGTACTCGACGTGCGCGATGGAGATGGTGATGCCGCGGGCCTTCTCCTCGGGCGCCTTGTCGATCTTGTCGAACGGGGTCGCCTCATTGAGGTGAGGGAAACGGTCGTGGAGCACCTTGGTGATCGCCGCGGTCAGAGTGGTCTTGCCGTGGTCGATGTGCCCAATGGTGCCGATGTTCACGTGCGGCTTGGTCCGCTCGAACTTGGCCTTGGCCACTGCTCTGTCTCCTTAGAGATTCTGACGTGACTTGCTAGTCTCACTCGGGCTCGGAGCCCGATCCCCGGGCGGCGGTGGTCGCCGCCCGAGCCGGCCTGGGTCTGGGACTCGTCGTCCCGGTCCCCCGCCGGCGGGGACGACGATCGCTCGACGTCCCCGGCCGTCCGGGTCCGGCGCTTATTCGCCCCGAGCCTTCGCGACGATCTCCTTGGCGATGCCCGGGGGCACCTCCGAGTAGGAGTTGAACTGCATGCTGTAGACAGCCCGGCCCTGGGTCTTGCTGCGAAGGTCGCCCACGTAGCCGAACATCTCTGACAGCGGCACCAGGGCGTTGATGACCTTCGCCCCGGAACGGTCTTCCATGGCCTGGATCTGCCCGCGCCGACCGTTCAGGTCGCCGATGACATCGCCCATGTAGTCCTCGGGCGTGGTGACCTCGACGGCCATCATCGGCTCCAGGATCACGGCGTCCGCGCGGCGCGCGGCCTCCTTGAAGGCCATCGAACCGGCGATCTTGAAGGCCATTTCGGAGGAGTCGACCTCGTGGTAGGCACCGTCCTGGAGGGTGACCTTCACACCCACCATCGGGTAGCCGGCCAGCACGCCGAACTCCGCGGCCTCCTGGGCGCCCGCGTCCACCGACGGGATGTACTCCCGGGGGATGCGGCCACCGCTGACCTTGTTGGAGAACTCGTAGCCGTCGTTGCCCTCGCCCAGCGGCTCCAGGTCGATGATCACGCGCGCGAACTGGCCGGAACCACCGGTCTGCTTCTTGTGCGTGTACTCGACCTTCTCCACCTTGCGGCGGATGGTCTCGCGGTAGGCGACCTGCGGGCGGCCGACGTTGGCCTCGACCTTGAACTCGCGGCGCATCCGGTCGACGAGGATCTCCAGGTGGAGCTCGCCCATACCCCAGATGACCGTCTGCCCGGTCTCCTCGTCCCGGCGGACCTGGAAGGAGGGGTCCTCCTCGGCCAGGCGCTGGATCGCGGTGCTGAGCTTCTCTTGGTCGCCCTTGGTCTTGGGCTCGATCGCGACGTTGATGACCGGCGCCGGGAACGTCATCGACTCCAGGACGACCTGGTTGGCCGGGTCGGAGAGGGTGTCACCGGTGGTGGTGTCCTTCAGACCCATGACCGCCACGATCTGACCAGCGTGCGCCGTCGGGCGCTCTTCGCGCTTGTTGGCGTGCATCTGGTAGATCTTGCCGATGCGCTCCTTCTTGCCCTTGACCGAGTTCACCACGGAGGTGCCGGTCTCGAGCGTGCCGGAGTAGATGCGGATGAAGGTGAGCTTGCCGAGGTGCTGGTCGCTCATGATCTTGAACGCCAGCGCCGAGAACGGCTCGGTCGGGTCCGCGTGACGCTCGATGACCTCCTCCTCCTTGCCGACCGCGTGCCCCTTGAAGGCGGGGATGTCGGTCGGGGCGGGGAGGTAGGCGACGATCGCGTCGAGCAGGGGCTGCACGCCCTTGTTCTTGAACGCGGTGCCGCACAGGACCGGGTTGAGCGCGCTGGCCAGCGTCGCGCGGCGGATGCCGGCGACGAGCTGCTCCTCGGTGGGCTCGACGCCCTCCAGGTAGAGCTCCATGAGCTGGTCGTCGTGCTCGGCGGCCGTCTCGATGAGCCGGTCGCGCCACTCGCGCGCCACCTCGGCGTGGTCGGCCGGGATGTCGACGGTGTCGTACATCTCGCCCTTGGCCGCCTCGGCGCTCCAGATCAGGCCCTTCATCTTCACCAGGTCGATGACGCCCTTGAAGTCGGCCTCGACGCCCCAGGGAAGCTGGATGACGAGCGGCGTCGCGCCAAGGCGCGACACGATCATGTCGACGCAGCGGTGGAACTCGGCGCCGACGCGGTCCATCTTGTTAACAAAGCAGATGCGCGGGACGCCGTAGCGGTCCGCCTGCCGCCACACCGTCTCGGACTGCGGCTCGACGCCGGCCACGGCGTCGAAAACCGCCACAGCGCCGTCGAGGACGCGCAGCGAGCGCTCCACTTCGACGGTGAAGTCGACGTGGCCGGGCGTATCGATGATGTTGATCGTGTGATCAAGCCACTCGCAGGTGGTCGCGGCAGAGGTGATCGTGATGCCGCGCTCTTGCTCCTGCTCCATCCAGTCCATCGTGGCAGCGCCCTCGTGGACTTCACCGATCTTGTAGTTGATACCGGTGTAGAACAGGATGCGCTCGGTCGTGGTGGTCTTGCCCGCGTCGATATGGGCCATGATCCCGATGTTGCGGACCTTGGCCAGGTCAAGAGCGGTCGATGTCGCCACTTCTCTCGCGTCCTCGTCGTCTCGTCGTCGCCGCTGGGATTACCAGCGGTAGTGGGCGAAGGCCTTGTTGGACTCGGCCATCTTGTGCGTGTCCTCGCGCCGCTTCACGCTGGCGCCCAGACCGTTGCTCGCGTCGAGCAGCTCGTTCATCAGCCGCTCGGTCATGGTCTTCTCGCGGCGGGCGCGGGAGTACTGCACCAGCCAGCGCAGTGCCAGGGTGGTGCTGCGCGCCGCGCGCACCTCGACCGGCACCTGGTAGGTCGCGCCACCGACACGGCGGCTGCGGACCTCAAGAGTGGGCTTGACGTTGTCGAGAGCGCGCTTCAGGGTGACAACCGGGTCGTTGCCCGACTTGTCCCTGCAGCCCTCGAGGGCGTCGTAGACGATGGTCTGGGCGAGCGAGCGCTTGCCGTTCAGAAGCACCTTGTTGATGAGCGCGGTGACCAGCGGCGAGTTGAACACCGGGTCTGCGACAAGCTGTCGGCGCCCAGCGGGACCCTTGCGCGGCATGTCAGCTCTTCTCCTTCTTCGCGCCGTAGCGGCTGCGGGCCTGCTTGCGGTTGCGGACGCCCTGGGTGTCCAGCGAACCACGGATGATCTTGTAGCGAACACCCGGCAGGTCCTTCACACGACCGCCACGCACGAGCACGATGGAGTGCTCCTGGAGGTTGTGGCCCACACCAGGGATGTAAGCCGTCACCTCGATGCCGTTGGTGAGCCGGACACGCGCCACCTTGCGGAGGGCGGAGTTCGGCTTCTTCGGGGTCGTCGTATACACGCGCGTGCAGACGCCGCGCCGCTGGGGGCTCCCCTTGAGCGCCGGTGTCTTGGTCTTACTGACCTTGTCCTGGCGGCCCTTGCGGACCAGCTGCTGAATCGTGGGCACCGCGTCTCCGTTCGTGCTTGGCCGGTGATTCGAAAAGTCGTGCGTTTCGCAGGCTCTGCCGGTGTCATGACCTGCTATTTTTCCCTCGGCTCCGACCCACGCGCTCGGGCGTGTCGCGATCTTTGCCGCACTGCGCCCGGCGAAAGGCCGGCACCCGGTGGAGGAGATCACACGGCGACCGGCCGGCCCCTGAAGGGCCTGGCGAGCGCACGCATGTGAGCCCATGAAGCCACGGGCACGAAGGGCAAGACTACCCAGCCCATCGCAACACGTCAAAACGGCTGCGCCGAGCCGCTTGTGCGCGCTCGGTTCGTGTCGTGGCCCGCAGCCGGTTTCCCCCCGGCCGCTATCGGGCACCAGACAAGTTTACGCCAACCACGGACCCGTCTCGACGATTTCCCGTGTTGCCGCACGGCGGCCCTCAGGACGCCGCGCGACGGCCCTGGGAGACGGCGAGGGGCGCCCGCCCCCGTTGCCGGGAGCGGGCGCCCCTGCGTTCGCCCTGCCGCGAGGTGGGACCGGCGCCGCCGGCCCCGCCGTCAGCGGTTGTACTGACCGAAGTCGTACTCCTCCAGCGGCACGGCCTCGCCGCTGCCGGTGCCGAAGGTGTAGTCGGTCGCCGAGCCGTCGTAGCCGCCGACGGTGTACATCGCCGCCTTGGCCTCCTCGGTCGGCTCGACCCGGATGTTGCGGTACTGGGACATGCCCGTACCGGCCGGGATGAGCTTACCGATGATGACGTTCTCCTTCAGACCCAGCAGGCTGTCGGACTTGGCGTGGATCGCCGCGTCCGTGAGCACCCGCGTGGTCTCCTGGAAGGACGCCGCCGACAGCCAGGACTCGGTGGCCAGCGACGCCTTGGTGATGCCCATGAGGACCGGACGGCCGGAGGCGGGGGTGCCGCCCTCGGCGACGACCTCGCGGTTGACCATCTCGAAGCGCGGCCGCTCGACGAGCTCGCCGGGCAGCAGGTCGGTGTCACCGGACTCCAGCACGTTCACGCGCTTGAGCATCTGCCGCACGATGATCTCGATGTGCTTGTCGTGGATCGACACACCCTGCGAGCGGTACACCTGCTGGACCTCGGCCACCAGGTGCAGCTGCACGGCCCGGGGGCCGAGGATGCGCAGCACCTCGTTGGGGTTGACCGCGCCGGCGATGAGCTGCTGGCCCACCGTCACGCGCTGACCGTCGCTGACCAGCAGACGCGACCGCATGGACACCGGGTAGGCGATCTCGTCGGAACCGTCGTCCGGCGTGATCACGATCTTGCGGGTCTTGTCGGTCTCGTCGATGCGCGCCCGGCCGTCCGCCTCGCTGATCGGGGCGACGCCCTTGGGGACGCGCGCCTCGAACAGCTCCTGGACACGGGGCAGACCGTGGGTGATGTCCGCGCCCGCCACACCACCGGTGTGGAAGGTACGCATCGTCAGCTGGGTGCCGGGCTCGCCGATCGACTGGGCGGCGATGATGCCGACCGCCTCGCCGACGTCCACGAGCTTGCCGGTGGCCAAGGAGCGGCCGTAGCAGGTGGCGCAGACACCGATCTTGGCCTCGCACACCAGCGCGCTGCGCGTGCGGACCGTCTCGATGCCGGCGTCGACCACCGCCGTGACGATGGCGTCGTTGATGTCGGCGCCGGCCGTCGCGACGACCTTGCCGTCCACCTCGACGTCCTCGGCCAGGATGCGGCCGTGCACGTTGCTCTCGGCGTTCTCGGCCTTGACCAGGTTGCCGCTCGAGTCGCGCTCGCCGACGTGCAGCGGGACGCCGCGGTCGGTGCCGCAGTCGATCTCGCGGACGATGACGTCCTGCGCGACGTCCACCAGACGACGGGTCAGGTAACCCGAGTCGGCGGTGCGCAGCGCGGTGTCGGCCAGACCCTTGCGCTGTCCGTGGGTGGAGATGAAGTACTCCAGCACCGACAGGCCCTCGCGGAAAGAGGACTTGATCGGCCGCGGGATCGTCTCACCCTTGGTGTTGGACACCAGGCCGCGGATGCCGGCGATCTGACGCACCTGCATCTTGTTGCCTCGGGCGCCGGAGTTGACCATCATCCAGACGGAGTTGGTCGCCGGGAAGGCGTTCACCATGTCGGTCTCGACGTCCGCCGTGGCGTGCGTCCAGATCTCGATGAGCTCCTGACGGCGCTCCTCGTCGGTGATCAGACCGCGCTCGTACTCGCGCTGGACCTTGTCGGCCCGGCGCTCGTAGGACTCCATGATCTCGGCCTTGTTCGGCGGCGCGACGACGTCGTCGATGGAGATCGTGACGCCGGACCGCGTGGCCCAGTGGAAGCCCGCGTCCTTGAGCGCGTCCAGAGCGGCCGCGACCTCGACCTTCGGGTACTTCTCCGCCAGCTCGTTGACGATCGCCGAGAGCTGCTTCTTGCCGATCTGAGAGTTCACGAACGGGTAGTTGTCGGGCAGCGTCTGGTTGAACAGCGCCCGGCCCAGCGTGGTCTCCAGGCGGTAGGCCTCGCCGGCCTCCCAGCCCTCGGGGGCCGACCAGCCCCGCGGCGGCGGGACGTCCTTGACCCGGACCTGGATCTGGGCCTGGATGTCCAGCTCACGGCGGTCGAAGGCCATGAGCGCCTCGGAGACCGAGCCGAACACGCGGCCCTCGCCCTCGGCGCCTTCGCGCTGCGTGGTCAGCCAGTACAGACCGATGATCATGTCCTGGGTGGGCATGGTCACCGGCTTGCCGTCGGCCGGCTTGAGGATGTTGTTGGTCGAGAGCATCAGGATGCGCGCCTCGGCCTGGGCCTCCGCCGACAGGGGCAGGTGGACCGCCATCTGGTCGCCGTCGAAGTCGGCGTTGAAGGCGGTGCAGACTAGCGGGTGGATCTGGATGGCCTTGCCCTCGACCAGCTGCGGCTCGAAGGCCTGGATGCCCAGGCGGTGCAGGGTCGGCGCGCGGTTGAGCAGCACCGGATGCTCGGTGATGACCTCTTCGAGCACGTCCCACACGACCGGCCTGGCCCGCTCGACCATGCGCTTGGCCGACTTGATGTTCTGCGCGTGGTTGAGGTCGACCAGGCGCTTCATCACGAACGGCTTGAACAGCTCCAGGGCCATCTGCTTGGGCAGGCCGCACTGGTGCAGCTTGAGCTGCGGGCCGACGACGATGACCGAACGGCCGGAGTAGTCGACGCGCTTGCCGAGCAGGTTCTGCCGGAAACGGCCCTGCTTGCCCTTGAGCATGTCCGACAGCGACTTCAGCGGGCGGTTGCCCGGCCCGGTGACCGGACGGCCGCGGCGGCCGTTGTCGAACAGCGCGTCGACGGCCTCCTGGAGCATCCGCTTCTCGTTGTTCACGATGATCTCGGGCGCGCCGAGGTCGAGAAGCCGCTTGAGGCGGTTGTTGCGGTTGATCACCCGGCGGTACAGGTCGTTGAGGTCGGAGGTCGCGAAGCGGCCACCGTCGAGCTGCACCATCGGCCGCAGGTCCGGCGGGATCACCGGGATGCAGTCGAGCACCATGCCGTTGGGCGAGTTGCGGGTGGTGAGGAACGCCGAGACGACCTTGAGCCGCTTGAGCGCGCGGGCCTTCTTCTGACCCTTGCCGCTGCGGATGGTCTCGCGCAGCGACTCGGCCTCGGCGGCCAGGTCGAAGTTGTTCAGCCGCTCCTGGATCGCCTGGGCGCCCATGCCGCCGCGGAAGTAGCGGCCGAAGCGGTCGCGCATCTCGCGGTACAGCAGCTCGTCGCCCTCGAGGTCCTGGACCTTGAGGTTCTTGAAGCGGCTCCAGACCTCCTCGAGGCGGTCCAGCTCGCGCTGGGTGCGGTCGCGGAGCTGACGCATCTCGCGGTCGGCGCCCTCACGGACCTTGCGGCGCTGGTCGCCCTTGGCGCCGGCGGCCTCCAGCTCGGCCAGGTCGGACTCGAGCTTCTTCTGGCGGGCCTCGATGTCGGCGTCGCGGCGCTGCTCGATGTGCTGCCGCTCGACGGAGATCTTGGCCTCCAGCGAGGGCAGGTCACGAGCACGCATGTCGGTGTCGACATACGTGATCATGTACGCCGCGAAGTAGATGACCTTCTCCAGGTCCTTCGGGGCGAGGTCGAGCAGGTATCCCAGGCGGGACGGGACGCCCTTGAAGTACCAGATGTGGGTGACCGGCGCGGCCAGCTCGATGTGGCCCATCCGCTCGCGGCGCACCTTGGCGCGCGTGACCTCGACGCCACAGCGCTCGCAGATGATGCCCTTGAAGCGGACGCGCTTGTACTTGCCGCAGTAGCACTCCCAGTCGCGGGTCGGACCGAAGATCTTCTCGCAGAAGAGTCCGTCCTTCTCGGGCTTCAGGGTGCGGTAGTTGATGGTCTCGGGCTTCTTGACCTCGCCGTGGGACCACTGCCGGATATCGTCGGCCGTGGCGAGGCCGATGCGGAGCTCGTCGAAGAAGTTGACGTCGAGCACTTGTTATCCCCTCGCTTGAAAATCAGACCTCTTCGACACTGCTCGGCTCGCGCCGGGACAGGTCGATGCCGAGCTCCTCCGCCGCGCGGAAGACGTCCTCGTCGGTGTCGCGCATCTCGATGGACATGCCGTCGCTGGAGAGCACCTCGACGTTGAGGCACAGCGACTGCATCTCCTTGATGAGGACCTTGAAGGACTCAGGGATGCCCGGCTCGGGGATGTTCTCGCCCTTGACGATGGCCTCGTAGACCTTCACGCGGCCGAGAACGTCGTCGGACTTGATGGTCAGCAGCTCCTGCAGCGCGTACGCGGCTCCGTAGGCCTCAAGGGCCCAGACCTCCATCTCGCCGAAGCGCTGGCCGCCGAACTGGGCCTTACCGCCCAGCGGCTGCTGGGTGATCATGGAGTACGGACCGGTCGAGCGAGCGTGGATCTTGTCGTCGACCAGGTGGAGCAGCTTCAGGATGTAGATGTAGCCGACCGAGATGTGGTACGGGAACGGCTCGCCCGATCTGCCGTCGAACAACTGGGCCTTGCCGCTCTTCGCCACCATCCGCTCCCCGTCACGGTTGGGGACGGTGTTGCCGAGCAGGCCGACGATCTCTTCCTCGTGGGCGCCGTCGAAGACCGGGGTGGCCATGTTGGTGCGTGGCTCGACCTGCCCGAAGCCCTTGTCGCGCAGCCGCTCGGCCCAGGCCTCCTGCACCCCCGTGATGTCCCAGCCGCGGGCGGCGATCCACCCGAGGTGGGTCTCCAGGACCT
>NZ_JBSGDZ010000027.1:0-128135 GCF_053602655.1 Sphaerisporangium sp. NPDC004334 | reverse complement strand
TTTTTGTTTTTGTTTTGGTGTTTTTTTTTTTTGTTTGGGGGGTGGTGGGGGGGGGGGGGGGGGGGGGGGCGCCCCCCCCCCCCCCCCGCGCCCGGGGGGGCCCCCCCCCCCCCCCCGGGGCTGGGCGGACAACGGACGGAAGGGGTCGGGAACGGCGGAAGGGCAGGCCGGCGGGGGACGAAGGCGGTGGAGTGGGTGGACGACGGTCGGCGGGCCGGGGACGAAGGCGGTGGAGGGGTGGACGACGGAACGGACGGGGGCTCAGGCGGTGACGGCCGAGCCGAAGACCTCGTCGCGGGCGGTGGACAGGGCGAGGCCGAGGGCGCCGGTCAGCACGGGGTTGCCCTCGACGGCGGACGGCCGCACCGGCGGGCGGGGCAGGGTGAGCGCGTGCAGTTCCTCCTCCACGAGCCCGGCGAGCGCCTCGCCGCCGGCCAGCAGCATGCCGCCGGTCAGCACGACGATCTCGGGGTCGGCCACCGCGACGATCGGCGCGAGCCCCACGGCCAGACGCGACGCGAGCTCGCGCAGCCCGCGGCAGGCCCGCTCGCCGGCCTCGCCGCCCCGGGCGGCGTCCCGCACGGCGGCGCGCACGGCGCGGGCCGGGTCGCCGCCGCGCAGGCCGTGGGAGCGCAGCATCCGCAGCACGGCGGGGCCGCCGGCCAGGGACTGGAACCCGTGGTCGCCCCGCTTGCCGGTCTGCTTGGCGGTCGGGGCGCCGGCGATGGGCATGTACCCGACCTCGCCCGCGCCGCCGGTCGCGCCCCGGTGCAGCCGGCCGCCGAGCACCAGCGCGGCTCCTATCCCCTCGTCGGCCCACAGCAGCACGAAGTCGGCGTGGCCGCGGGCGACGCCGTGGGCTCGCTCGGTCAGGGCGACCAGGTTGACGTCGTTCTCGACGTCCACCGCCACGCCGAGACCCGCGCGGAGCGTTCCCACCAGGTCGGGGATGTGCCAGCCGGGGATGTGGGCCGCGTACCCGAGGCGGGCGGTGGCCGGGTCGACCGCTCCCTGGATGCCGATCACCACCCGGTGCAGGTCGTCGACGGCGATGCCCGCCGCGTGGCAGGCGCCCTCGGCGGCGGCGCGCACCTTGGCCACCACGTCGCCGCCGCTGCGGCCCGGGGTGGGGTGGACGTGCTCGGCGAGCACCGTGCCGGTGATGTCGGCCACGGAGGCGGCGATGCGCGTGCGGGTGACGTCGAGCGCGGCGACGTGGGCGGCGGCCGGATTGATGCGGTACAGCTCGGCCGTGCGGCCCGGCATGCCCTCGCGCACCCCGTCCAGCACGACCAGGCCCGCGGTGCGCAGGCGAGCCAGCAACTGGGAGGCCGTGGGCTTGGACAGGCCGGTGAGCGCGCCGAGCTCGGGGCGGGTGAGCGGCCCGCGTTCCAGCATGACCCGCAGCGCGGCGCGGTCGTTGATCTCCCGCAGCAGGCGGGGCCTTCCCGGTCGCGCGTCCGTGTTCGTGCTGGGCACGGGCTCCCTCCCCGTTCGGGCGGCGGTCGCGGACCTTCCGGCATGGCGGCGGCCGCGTCCTGGAGTTAGGAAGGTTTCCTAACTAAGAGAGAACGTACAGCCGTGGCCCCGCGCCTGGTCAAGAGGCGCTACCAAGCTGTGACAAGGAGGTTCGCGGCGAGGGTCGCGCGGGTGGGCGGCCGGAAAGCACGAACGCCGCCTCGGAGGGCGGCGCGGGAGAACTGGTGGCCGGTGGCCGGTCTGCTATTCTGGGCCCTTGTCCTCTTATTCACCATAAAGCGCATAAAGGCCCGGAGTTTCACATTACCACCAATAATAATGAAGCAGGGGCTTCTCGTCAAATAGAGCTCGTAAAGGAGCAGACTTACGTCGGCGCGCTCTACGAGCGGCTCGACGTGCTGCGCGCACGCACCCGCGGGCAGCTCGACGAGGTGCTCGCGCAGGGCGGCGGCGGCACCCACCAGAACCGCTCCGAACGCGACTCCTTCGCCGGAATGTACGCCGAACGCCTCGCCCGGCTGTGGGCCGTCGAGAACGGCCTGTGCTTCGGGCGGCTCGACCTGGCGCAGGAAGGGCCCCTTTACATCGGCCGGCTGGGCCTTTCCGACGACGACCAGGCCCGCCTGCTCATCGACTGGCGCGCCCCGGTCGCCCAGCCGTTCTACCGGGCCACCCCCGCCGCGCCCATGGGCGTCACCCGCAGGCGCCACCTGCAGACCAAGGGACGGCGGGTGATCGGCCTCGACGACGACCTGCTGGACCTGGACCGGCTGAGCGAGGCCGACCGGGCCACCCTGAACGGCGAGGCCGCCCTGCTCGCCGCGCTGGACGAGAAGCGCACCGGGCGTATGCGCGACATCGTCGCCACCATCCAGGCCGAGCAGGACCGCGTCATCCGCAGCGACCTCAACGGCGTGCTGGTCGTCCAGGGCGGCCCGGGCACCGGCAAGACCGTCGTGGCGCTGCACCGCGCCGCGTACCTGCTCTACACCCACCGCGAGCGGCTGGCGCGCCGGGGCGTGCTCATCGTCGGCCCCAACCTCACCTTCCTGCGCTACATCGAGCAGGTGCTCCCCTCGCTGGGCGAGACCGACGTGCTGCTGTCCACCGTCGGCGAGCTGTACCCGGGGATCACCGCCACCGCCCGCGAGTCCGCGCCGGCGGCCGCGATCAAAGGGTCGGCCCGCATGGCCGAGGTGGTGGCGCGGGCGCTGCGCGACCGCCAGCGCGTTCCCCGCGAGCCGGTCGACATCCCCATGGGCAACTTCACCCTGCGCCTGGACCAGCGCACCTGCGAGGCGGCCAAGAGCCGTGCGGTGCGCAGCCGCCGCCCGCACAACCAGGCCAGGGCGGTGTTCGTCCGTCATGTGCTCAACGTGCTGGCCAAGCAGGCCGCCAAGGCGCTCGGCCGCGGCATGCTGGAGGAGGACGAGCTCGCCGACCTGCGCGAGGACCTGCGCACCGAGCCGGCGGTCAAGAGCGCGCTCAACCGCCTGTGGCCCTACCTCACCCCCCAGCAACTGCTCATCGGCCTGTTCGGATCCCGCCCGCGCATGGCCTACGCCGGGCTGAGCGACGCCGAGCAGGACATCCTGTTCCGCGAGACGCCCCGTGGCGGCGCGTCCTGGACCGAGGCCGACGTGCCGCTGCTGGACGAGGCCGCCGAGCTGCTCGGCGACATCGACCCCCAGGTGCTGCGGGCCACCGCCATGCAGGCCGAGGAGGAGCTCGCCGCCGCCCGGCGCGCCGAGGAGGCCGAGCGCGACTCCGAGCTCACCTACGCCCGCGAAGTGCTGGAATTGACCGGCATGTCCGACATGATCGACGCGGAGCGCCTGGCCGCACGGCACCGGGGCGACGAGAACTACCTGACCACCGCGGAGCGCGCCGCGGGCGACCGCACCTGGGCCTACGGGCACATCATCGTCGACGAGGCCCAGGAACTGTCTCCCATGGCCTGGCGGATGCTCATGCGCCGCAGCCCCAACCGCTCCATGACCATCGTGGGGGACATCGCCCAGACCGGGTCGGCCGCGGGCGCCGCCTCCTGGGGCCAGGTGCTCGACCCCTACGCGCGGGGGCGCTGGCGCGAGGAGACGCTGACCGTCAACTACCGCACCCCGGTCGAACTCATGGCCGTGGCCGCCGACGTCCTCACTCTCGTCGGCCCCGACCTCAAGGCGCCCGACTCGGTGCGGGAGACCGGAGTGCCGCCGTGGGCCAGGAAGCTGGCCGCCGCGCGCGAGATCGGGCCGATCGCGGCCGGTGAGATCGTCGAGGGCGGCCGGCTCGCGGTCATCGTCCCCGCCTCGCGCGCCGCCGAACTGGGGGAGGCCGTCACCTCGGCCGTGCCAGGCGCGGTCGCGGGCCCGGTGCCCGGCGCGCTCGAGGCCCCCGTCGTCGTGCTCACCGTGGCCGACGCCAAGGGCCTGGAGTTCGACGCGGTGCTCATCGCCGAGCCGGCCGAGATCCTCGCCGAGTCGCCGCGCGGCCCGAGCGATCTGTACGTGGCGCTCACCCGCGCCACCAGCCGCCTCGGCGTCCTGCACACCGGCGACCTGCCCCCCGCCCTGTCCCGCTGCGAAAGGATCCCCTCCCCCTAGGTTGTGTTCCTTTGCGCTCGCTTCGCTCGCGCGGGGTTCGGGCGCCTTTGAGCGGGTGCTCGCGCGGGGGCGGGATGGAGGCCGGACCGTCGCGGGGGAGACCGCCTCTGACCGGCTTAACGACCACATGGGGGCATTGACGGGTACTCACGTCTCCTGTCCTAGCTGCGAAAACTTGGTGTTTCCGCTGATCGGGACACGGTTGACATCTGAGCTGAGGTCGGTAGTTTGCTGGACAGTCCAGCACGGGACTACCGGTTGGCCGTCTTCAGACATCGTCGGATTCTGCGTCATGACGGAGCACGACTCCGTCTGCTCAGCCAGGCGCAGCGCCGGCGTTCCGTCGAGTCGGGGCACCCCAGCCGGGTGGGGGGTTGGACCCGGGAGGGGCCTGGACACCCAGTAGACAACGGAATTCCGCGCTCGCCGCCGACGGGACGGATCCGGTCCGAAGGGTCGTCCGGGCCCTCTTCCCGTCTCGTGCCAGAGTCGCAGCGTGGTTCCTGGGTTCCCGCCCGACGGGGGAGGCCCAGGGATCACCATGCGTGATCTTTCGCCGCCGCGGATGCCCGGCGGTTGGAGCGCGGAGCGCTGGGCGGTAGCGTTCGGGGGTTACCGAAGACCCCGAAGGAAGACCCGCCCCTGTGGCCCACCCCACTGTGCAGGACATCGAGCGGGCGCCGGCCCCTTCCGGCGTGCTGTCGGCTTCGCGTGCTTTGTGGCGGTCAGGCGCCGCACCGCTCGGCGGCGTGCTGCTCTTCCTGGCCTTTCCCCCCATTGACCTGTGGTTTCTGGCGCCGGTCGGCGTCGCGCTGCTGACCCTGGCGGTGCGCGGGGCGGGAGTGCGGCGGGCCGCCGTGCTGGGGTACGCGGGGGGCGCGGCGTTCCTGCTGCCCGCGCTGACCTGGGTGCGTCCCATCGGGGACGACGCGTGGCTGCTGCTGGTGGCCGTGGAGAGCCTGTTCTTCGCCGTGATGTCGGCCGGGGTGGCCCTGGTGACCAGGCTGCGGTCCTGGCCGCTGTGGGTGGCGGCCCTGTGGGTGGCACAAGAGTGGGCAAGGGGGGCATTCCCGCTCGGCGGGTTCCCCTGGGTCCGGGTGGCGTTCAGCCAGGGCGGCTCGGCGTTCACCCCGTACGCCGCTCTGGGGGGTGCTCCGCTTGTAACTTTCACCGTCGCCCTGTGCGGTGCGTTACTGTCCGGCGGGCTCGCGGCGTTCCTCCGGAGCGCCGCGCGGCCCGCGGTGTGGGCTCTGGCGGGGGCCGTGGCGGTGCCGCTGCTGGGGTACGCGGTGCCGCGCCCGGGGGCGGAGGCGGCGCGCACCATCCGGGTCGGGGTGATCCAGGGCGACGTTCCCGGCACGGGCATGGGCTTCCTCGGCGACGAACCGGCCGTCGTGCTGCGCAACCACGCCGACAAGACCCACGACCTGGCCGAGGCCGTGCGCGCGGGCAAGGTGGAGCGGCCCGACATCGTGATCTGGCCGGAGAACTCCACCGACATCGACCCCTACCAGAGCTCCTACGCCCGTACGGTGATCGACGGCGCGGTGCGCGACATCGGGGTGCCGGTGCTCGTCGGGGCCGTGGTGCGCGCCCCCGACGGTCTGCACCGCTACACCCGGGGCATCGTCTGGGATCCCGCCACCGGGCCGGGCGCCTACTATGACAAGCGGAAGCTCGTCCCGTTCGGGGAGTTCGTCCCCTTCAAGGACCTGTTGCAGAAGTTCATCAAGCGCGTCGAGCTGGTGGGTCTCCAGTCGCTCCCGGGCGACCGCGAGGGCGATCTGAAGATGGGCCCGGTGACGGTCGGCGCCGTCGAGTGCTACGAGGTCGCCTTCGACGGCATCGTGCGGAGCACCGTCCGCACGGGCGCCACGCCCCTGGTCGTGCAGACCAACAACGCCACCTACGCGCTCACCAATC
The DNA here is from genome assembly GCF_053602655.1 of Sphaerisporangium sp. NPDC004334. NCBI lineage: Bacteria > Bacillati > Actinomycetota > Actinomycetes > Streptosporangiales > Streptosporangiaceae > Sphaerisporangium > Sphaerisporangium sp. NPDC004334. The sequence continues at coordinate 122,130 of NZ_JBSGDZ010000027.1, read as the reverse complement.
TGCCACCGCAGCAGCTCGCCATGTCCCGGCTGCGGGCGGTGGAGCACAATCGCGCGGTGATCACCGCCGCGACGACCGGCATCTCGGCATATGTCGACCCCGATGGGCAGGTGCGCTGGCAGACCGCCGAACGCGTGGCCGACATGGCGGTGGTGACCGTACCCGTCCGCACCGGCGAGACGATCGCGACGCGGGTGGGAGCGGCGCCCGAATGGGCGCTGGTGCTCATCGCGGCGGGCTCCCTGGTCGCCGCCCTCCGGCGGCGTCCCACGCCAGAACACGACAGTTCCGACGAAGAGGATGGGTGATGGAGCGGATTCTCGGGCGGGTACTCGTCATCGTGCCGACGTACAACGAGCGCGAGAACCTTCCCATGATCATCGAGCGGCTGCGGGCGGCGGTGCCCGAGGCGCACCTGCTGGTCGCCGACGACAACAGCCCCGACGGCACGGGGGAGATCGCCGACCGGCTCGCCGCCGAGGACGACCACGTCCACGTGCTGCACCGCCCGGGCAAGCAGGGCCTCGGCGCGGCCTACATCGCCGGGTTCCGCTGGGGTCTGGCCGAGGGGTTCGACGTCCTGGTGGAGATGGACGCCGATGGCTCCCACAGCCCCGAGGAGCTGCCCCGGCTGCTGGACGCCCTGGCGCAGGGGGCCGACCTGGTCATCGGGTCCCGCTACGTGCCCGGTGGCGAGCTGGTCAACTGGCCGGCCTCGCGCAAGGCCCTGTCCAAGGGCGCCAACATCTACGTCCGCCTCATGCTCGGCGTGCCGACGCACGACACCACGGCCGGGTTCCGCGCCTACCGCGCCTCCGCGCTGGAGAAGATCGCACTGGACGAGGTGCAGTCCCAGGGCTACTGTTTCCAGGTCGACCTGACGTTGCGCACCGTGCGGCAGGGCCTGCGGGTCGCCGAGGTGCCGATCACCTTCGTCGAGCGCACGGCCGGGGCCAGCAAGATGAGCCGCGCCGTCTTCGCCGAGGCCCTGTGGCTGGTCACCGTGTGGGGCCTGGCCTCGCTGCCCCGCCGCCTGCGCCGCTCCCGCTGACCCCAGGGACGCCGGCGACCCCCGGCGGGGCCTGTCCTGTCGGCCCCCGCCCGGGGCGCGCCCGATGGTCCTCGGGAACCCTCGGGGATGGCCGGACGTTCTAGGTCGAGAGGTGGTGTGTGGCCATGCTGCGTGTCGTTCTGTTCCTGACGTTCCTCGTCGTGCCGGTGCTGGAGATCTGGGTGCTCATCCAGATCGGCCAGGTGATCGGCGGCTGGCAGACCGTCGGGCTGCTCATCCTGGACAGCCTGATCGGCGCCTGGCTCGTCCGCCGGGAGGGCCGGCGCGCCTGGCGGGCGCTGCGGCAGGCCCTTGAGTCCGGGCGGATGCCCGAGCGCGAGCTCGCCGACGGTGCGCTCGTCGTCGCGGGCGGCACCCTGCTGGTGACGCCGGGCTTCCTGTCCGACGTGCTGGGCTTCTTCCTGATCCTGCCCTTCACCCGTCCGCTGGCCCGCCGCGGCCTGGGCTGGTTCCTCGGCCGCCGCGTGCGCGCGATGGCGTCGGCCTCGCCGTTCGGCGTGATGTTCTCCGGCGGCGCTCCCGGCGGGTCCGCGCGGCGCCCGGACGGGGCGCGCGTGGTCAGCGGCCAGGTCGTCGAGGAGCACGAGCGTCCCCGCGACGCCGCCTCCGGCCCGCGCCTGGCCCCCGGAGCCCCGCGCCCCGCCGACGACGGCGCCGAACGCCCTCCCCGCTGACCCGCGCCCGGCTCCGGCCGAGGTGGCTCCGAGACCCCGTGGCTCCGGCCGGGGGCTCCGACCCATGCCCGGCGGCTTGAGCCAGGGTGCCCCACCCCATGCCTGGCTTGGGGTGGGGTACCCCACTTCGGGCCCTTAGCCCCCTACGGCGTCTCGACCCTCCGGCGGGCGACTGCGACACTCCAGAGATCCAACCGCCGCCGGACGGGGAACGGCCGGCCCTCGCACCCGACCATCGCGCACGCCGTGACAGGCGTGCCCGCGCGCGCCCGGCGGGCACCTTGCGATCATCCCGTCCCGGCGCCGCGCCCGGCCATCGCCGATGGCCGCCGCCGGGGTGAGCCCGCAGGCCCGGCCTAGGCGGTGGGGAACCGCCGGCCGTCGCCGGCGCCAAGGGAATGGAGTGAGGCAATGACGACCGCTCTGGCCGAGCCCGACCTGATCATCCGGCCCTGTCTGCCCCCGTTCGGAGGCATCTTCGACCTGCCGGGGCGGGAGACCCCCGTCGCGACCCACATGCCGCACGCGCCCTTCGAGAACCTCGAGGAGCACCTGCACGAGCACCTGCCGCACCTGCACATCAGCTACGGGTTCGAGATCGCCCGCCACGAGCTGGAGCGACTCCCCGAGAGCACGCACCTCGAGGTCGTCATGGCGATCAAGAAGGAGCACCGGGTCGACTGCAATCCGATCTTCGTCAACCGCAAGAACGCCAGTGAAGGCGAGTGCCTGAAGATCGGCGGCGAGGACGTCCACTGGATCCACAGCGAGGAGACCGCCCGCAAGGCCACCGAGCTGTTCGCCCGCACCGGCCGGCGACTGCCCGAGGACATGTACTTCTCCGGCTTCCTCACCAGCACCCCCGACGAGCGCGAGACGCGCGCCTACACCCGCGAGGAGCTGTTCGAGGCGATCGGCGACGGCCTGCTGGTCGAGCAGCACTTCCAGGCCACCTGGCTGGAGCCGCGCGAGGAGCCGATCGACCCCTACGACGTGATCATCTACCTCGGCAGCACCGACACCCGATACCACACCTTCTTCCGCCTGCCGGCGATCGTCCCGCTCGGCGCCTCCTGAAGGCCCTCCCGGCGCGTGCCTCCGTCCGGCGCCGCGGTCGCGGCCCGGGCGGTGACCCGCCCCCTGTTCATCTTCACCACCGACAAGGCACGGGAGTGATGGCCACCATGTCCGAGATCACCATGACCGGCACGCTGATGGGCGTGCGCAGGTCGCCGGGCAGCGGCACCACCGAGAAGATCGTCTACATCGACGTGGAGCAGCGGCCCGGCGGCGGCCCGGCCACGCCCAGCATGGTCAGCGTCCTTGAGCAGGACGGCAGGCGGGTCGCGGGATACGTCCCCTGGATCAACTACTACGACATCGACGAGGCCGCCCGGAAGGACCCCGAGGGGTGGTCCACCGTCGAGCCGGCCGAACACTACAGCGCCCTTGTCGAGTGGCGCCCCTACGGCATGCGCACCGGCGGCCGCGCCGCCTCCCTGGAGCTGGCCGGGCTGCTGGCCGACCTTTCCCAGACCCCCGCCAAGCTGCGCCGCACGGCCGGCATGGTCGGCCAGGACGCCGCCACCCGCCCCGGGCCGGGCGAGTGGACGATCACCGAGGTCGCGCTGCACGTCATCGCCGCCGACTCGATCATGGCGCCCCGCGTGCTCCAGGTGCTCACCCAGCCGGGCGTCACCCTGCCGGACATGGACGTGACCGAGGTGCAGCGGGTGCTGGCCCGGGCCAGGACGCCGCTCGAGGACCGCCTGGCCGCCTTCGAGTCCCGCCGCAAGGAGTGGATCGCCGCACTGGACCAGATCACCGCCGAGGAGCTGGAGTACTCCGGCGAGCACACCCGCGACGGCACGGTGACCGTCCTGGACATCTGCCGGGCCATGTCCCTGCACGAGCTGGAGCACAAGAAGCAGACCGAGTCGGTCGCCACCGCCCTCGGCTACACCCTCGGCTGATGGCCCGGCACGCCCGCGGCGGGCTGGGCAGGCCGTACCGGGTGTTCCTGGTGGCCCAGTCGGTCTCCACCCTCGGCTCGGCCGTGTCGTTGGTGCTGATCCCCCTGCTGGTGCTGCGGCTCACCGGGTCCCCGCTCGACCTGGGGATCACGATGGCCGTGGAGTTCCTGCCCTACCCGCTGTTCGGCCTGGTCATCGGCGCCTACGTGGACCGGCTCTCCCGCCGCACGGTCATGATCGCCGCTGACGCCGGGCGGACCGCGCTCATCGCCTCCATCCCCGTCCTGGCGCATCTGGGGGCGCTGGAGATCTGGTGGATCTACCTGACCGGGTTCGCCGCCTCGACGCTCACCATCGCCTTCAACGCCGCCGAGTTCGCGGTCATGCCGTCGCTGGTGCGCCCCGACCGGCTCGACACGGCCAACGCCCGGCTCTCGGCCGCCTCCTCGGCGGCAGGGGTCCTCGGCCCGGCGGTGGCCGGTGCCGGCCTGATGGTCATGCCGGCCGCCACCGCGCTGCTGCTGGACGCGGCGACGTTCGCCTTCTCGGCCTGCTGCCTGGCCGGGCTGCGCCGCTCGCTGCCCGAGCGGGTCGCGGGCGGCGGGCGCGAGCCGGTGCGCCGGGCCATCGCCGAGGGGGTCCGGTTCGTCTTCGGCCACCCCGTGCTGCGGGCCTGCGCGATCATGCTGGCGCTGACCAACCTCCTGGTGGGCGCCACGGCGGAGAAGCAGATCGTGACCCTGGCCAAGCAGCACTACCTGGCCGCCGACAGCGCCGTGAGCTGGCTGTTCGTGTCGGCGGGCGCGGGCACCGCGCTGTTCTCGCTGTTCAGCGACCGGCTGGGGCGGCGCCTCGGCCCCGGGCGGGCCATCCTGCTGCCGTTCTTCGGCGGCGCGGCGTGCATGTTCGGCATCGGCGTCGTGGAGTCCTACCCGGCGGTCGTGCTGCTGTGGGCGCTCGGCTCGGGACTCGGGATGTTCTTCGTGGTCAACCTGCGCACGCTGCGGCAGCGCCTGGCGCCGGCCGGGATGCTGGCCCGGGTGGTCACCGTCGGCCAGGTGCTGTCCTGGACGCCGGTGCCGCTCGGGGCGGTCCTCGGCGGGTGGGTGACCGCCCGGCTGGGGGCCGCGCCGGTGTTCGCCGGGCTCGGCGTCGTCCAGCTCGTCGTGGCCGTCGGGTTCCTGGCGAGCCCGCTGCGCCGCGCCGGCGCCCACCTGGCCGCCGCCCCCGGCCCGCCGGCGGCCGCGCAGGACCGGCCCGCCGCGGCCGGACGGGCCGGGACGGCCGCCGTGCCGGCGCGGTCCGGAACCTGACACCACCGGTCACGAGGCGCCGGCCCTGCTCGGCGCGGTTGGGGAGACGATGGAGATCACCGAGTTCCGCGGCATCAGGATCGGCCTGGTCGACGCGGCCGAGGCCCTCGAGGGCGGCTGGCGGGCCCACCGCGAGCGCCTGGACGTCGTACGGGTGCCCGACCCGCCCGTGGCCGAGTGGACGCGGCTGCGCCGGGCCGGGTTCCTGCCCAAGCCGTTCCTGATCACCTGGACGGCCGCCACGGGCGGAAGCGAGGAGGAGTTCCTGGCCCGCCTGTCCACCAAGGAGCGCCAGAACGTCAGGACGGCGCGGCGCCGTGCCGCCTCCGACGGGCTCACGGTGCGCGCCGAACCGGTGGACGAGCGCCTGCTCGCGGCGTTCCTGCCGCTGTACGCCGGGCGCGTCGCCGGCATGCGGCACGGCTGGGCCGTCGCCGCCGAGCAGCGCGATGCGCTCATGCGCGACGCGGGGGAGCACTTCGCGGTGTGCGCCTACGATGGCGGCGAGCTGGCCGGATGCTGCCTGGCCTGGCAGCGGCCGCACCTTTCCGCCGTCCACCTGCGCTTCTCGGCGGTCGGCCCGCGCCACCGGGAGTCCAGCCTGGCCAGAGTGCTCTACATGGCGGCCGCCCAGGTGGCCAGAGAGCGCGGCTACCCGACGCTCACCTTGGGGATGGACCCCAACATCTACGGCCATGTCGCCAAGCCGGGCCTGTTCGGCTTCAAGTGGCGTCTGGGCTTCACCGGCGTCCCGTCCCAGAGCGTCGACCCCGAAACCGGCGCCGACCAGGCCGACCTGCTGCTCCACCTGGGCCGGCTCAGCGACCCGTCCTTCTTCCTGGCCTACGCCGGACCCCGCCCCGGCCGCGAGCTGCGCCTTGAGGTGTTCAGCGGCGGCGGGGACCTCGACACCCGTCCCTTCGAGGCGCCGTTCCTGCGCGGCAGGGCCGTCCACCTCGTGCCGCGCGGCGCCGTCCGACGGCGCGAGGCCGCCGCGGCGCGGTGAGCGGATACACGACCGGTGAAGGCCGGATGAAAGGCCGGTGAGAACAACGATGCCCCCGGCGCCGCCCGCGGAGGGCGGCTCGGAGGCATCGGCCGGTAGGTCAGGCGCTCTTGCGCCGTTGTGCCCGAAGGATCGCCAGGCGCTCGTTCAGCACCTCTTCCAGGTCCTCGATCGTGCGGCGCTCCAGTAGCATGTCCCAGTGGGTGCGCGGCGGCTTGGCCTTCTTCTGCTGCGGCTGCTCGGCGTCCACCCGTAGGGCGGTGGCGCCGCAACTACGGCACTCCCAGGTCGCCGGGATCTCCGCCTCCGCGGCAAGGGGCACGTCGAAGCGATGGCCCTTCGGGCAGGTGTAAGGCACCTCCTGGCGCGGGGCCAGATCGGTGTTGCGGTCGTTCTCGTAGCTGGTGGCTCCGAGACGGGTACCGCGTAGTGCACGCTCGCCCATGTTTCAATGCCTCCTGAGGGCCCCATCGTGAGGGGTGGGTCTCCACGGCTTACAACGCTTGATACCGTGGATGGATTCCCACCCTGAGGGTGATCCAATCGCGCCATTTCGCGCGGTCCTCGATACCCGCCGATCTTCCCGCCCCCCGGCCGGGCGGCGCTCGCCCGGCCCCCGCGGGGTTACAGGTGGGAGGGCACCGCGTTCCCCGCCTCGCGCACGGCCCGGGGCAGGTTCACCGCCAGCAGCAACGCGAAACCGGCCACGAAGAACACCAGCAGCGACAGGATCGCCGAGCGGTAGCTGTCGGTCAGCTGCAGCGCCAGCGTGAGCGTGAACGACCCCAGGAACGCCGAGCCCTTGTCGCTGACCTCGAACAGGCTGAAGTACTCCGCCTCCTTGCCCGCCGGGATCACCAACGAGTACAGCGACCGCGACAGGGCCTGCGTGCCGCCGAGGACGATCGCGATGATCAGGGCGATGGCGTAGAACTGCACGGCCGCGCCCTTCTGCAGGAAGTACGACACCGCCACCACGCCGGTCCACACCACCAGGCTGACCAGCACCGTGCGCTTGGTGCCGAACCGCCCGGCGAGCCGGCCGAGCAGCAGCGCGCCGCCGAAGGCGAAGAACTGCACCGCCAGGATCGCGGTGATCTGCACGGTCTTGTTCAGCCCGAGCTCCTGGTCGGCGTAGGTCGCCGAGAACGAGATCACCGTCTGCACGCCGTCGTTGTAGATGAGGTAGGCCAGCAGGAACAGCAGGCTGCGCGGGTAGCGGCGCAGGTCGGCCAGCGTGCGGCCGAGCTGGCGGAAGCTGCCGGCCACGGCCTTGGCGGGCGTGGCGTCGCGGGTGCCCACCGGGCGGTTGCGCAGGCGCAGCAGCGGGATCACGGTGAACACCGCCCACCACACGCCGGCGGAGGCCAGGCTGATGCGCACGGCCAGCCCCTCCTCGATGCCGCTGCCCAGGTACAGCGCCAGGTTGATCGCCAGCAGCGCGAACCCGCCGAGGTAGCCGAACCCCCACCCGCGCGAGGAGACCGCGTCGCGCTCCTCGGCGCCCGCGATCTGCGGCAGGAAGGAGTTGTAGACGACCATGGCGGCGCCGAAGGAGGTGTTGGCGACGATGAACAGCACGCCGCCGAGCAGGTAGGCGTCTCCGGCGACGAAGTAGAACCCGAGGGTCGCGGCCGCGCCCAGGTAGGCGAACAGGCCGAGCAGCTCCCGTTTGCGGCCGGTGTGGTCGGCCAGCGCCCCGGCGATCGGCATGATCAGAATCTGCAGCACCACCGACGCCGTCACGACGGCCGAGAAGTACGCCTTGGCGCGCACGTCGAAGCCGAGGAAGCCGACCAGCCCCTCCTCTCCGCCGGCGGCCCGCTCGGCCAGGGAGGTCAGGTAGGGGCCGAGGAAGACCGTGATGACCGTCGTCTGGAAGCCGGAGTTGGCGAAGTCGTACCAGTACCAGCCCCGCTGCTCCCGCCTGCGCGACTCTGGGGGGTCTTCGGCGACGACGGAGGTGCTGCTCATGGGGGTCTCCTGACGGGTCACAGGGGGTGCGGGCGGCGCCGCGGCGGGCGCCGGGCCGCGAAGGGGACGGAGGAGCGGACTGCCGGCCGGCGCCCTTTGAGGGGGCGAGGGGCGGCGCGAGCGGAGGGCGGGCCGCCGCCCCAGGGAAGGGGCGGCGGGAAGCTTCAGGCGTGGGCGGCGGGACGTCTCGGGTGCCACTGGCCCCGGTCGCGCAGTACGTCGCGCAGCCCGGAGATGTTGTCGGTCATGATGCCGTCCACGCCGAGGTCGAGCAGCCGCTCCATGACCCGCGGGTCGTCCACCGTCCACACGTGCACCTGCATGCCGAGGGCGTGGGCCGTGCGGACCAGCGCCCGGGTGGTGACCCGCACGCCGCGGAACCCGACCGGCACCTGCGCGCACGGGACGCCCTCGCGGGCGAGGCCCCCGAGCAGCCGGCCGTATCCGGAGCCCATGGCGGCGGCTCGCAGCCGGGCCACCCCGCGCGGGCCGAGCGCCGAGCAGATCGGACGGCCGACCGCCATGCGGGCCCTGGCCAGGCGCATGTCGGAGAAGGAGGTCAGGCACACCCGGTCGTAGGAGGCGGTGCGGCGGATCGCCTCGGCCAGCGGGCCGATCGCCGGGGCCTCCTTGACGTCGATGTTGACCCGCACGTCCGGCCAGGTGCCGAGGACCTCCTCCAGCAGCGGGATCTGCTCGACGCCGCCGATGAGCGCCCGGCGCACCTCGCGGTAGGGCAGCTCGGCCACCCTGCCGTGGCGGTCGGTCACCCGGTCGAGGGTGTGGTCGTGGAAGGCCAGCAGCACCCCGTCGGCGGTCGCGTGGGCGTCGGTCTCCAGGTAGGAGTACCCCATCTCGACGGCCCGGGAGAAGGCGGCCATGGTGTTCTCCCGGCCTTCGGCGGCCCCGCCACGGTGGGCGAAGGCGAGCGGTCCGGGATGGTCCAGGAACGGGTAGCGGCGTTGCACGACGAGGAGTATCCCCTGTGTAAGGCTGTCACGTCAGCCTACCTGGATGAACATTCGGGTCACGAAGCCACTTCTCCCGGCGCGGAGAGGAGTCGATCACCCGATCGGGACGGGCCCGCGCGGGCCGCCGGGTGCTTGCGGCGGGCTCGCGCGGCGGCCGTCAGGTGCCGCCGACGGGTCTCCGCCATGGCCGGTCACGTGCCGGCGGCGGGCCGGCGGGAGGCGGGTCCGCGGGCGGCCGTCAGGTGCCGCCGGCGTCCTCGCCGTCGCCCTCGGTGCCGGAATCGGAATCGATGTCGCCGTCGGGCGCGGCGCCGGAGGCGTCGGCCGCGGCCCACTCCTGGCGGCGGGCCTCGGCCAGCACGATCGCGGCGGCGACGCCCACGTTGAACGAGCCGACCCGGCCGACCTGCGGGATGTAGATCACCTCGTCGGCGGCCTCCAGCACGGCGGGGGAGCAGCCGTGGTCCTCGCTGCCCAGCACCAGGCACACGTCGCGGCCGAGTCTCGCCCGGTGCAGCGGCACCGCGTCGCCGGTCAGCTCGACGGCGATCACCGTGTAGCCGTGGTCCTTGGCCTCGCGTACCGCCTCCAGCGCGGGGACGGGGTCGTGCCAGGTCACCAGCCGGTCGGTGCCGAGGGCGGTCTTCTGCACCTTGGGGTTGGTGGGCGGGATGGCGTTTCCGGCCAGCCAGAGCTGGTCGGCGCCGAACGCGGCGGCGGTGCGGAAGATCGAGCCGACGTTGAACGGGCCCGTCACCGACTCCAGGATCAGCGACAGCCGGTTCTCGGTGCCCCGGCGCCAGGAGCGGTTGAGCCGCTTGACGTCGGTCGGGCGCAGCTGCCTGCGGGTGCCTGTGCTCATCTGGGCGTTCATCGCTCCTCGTCGTCGCCTGGGGATGTGCGGCCGCCCCGGGCGACCCGCAGCACGCGGTAGGCCGACCGGGAGGCCGCGCGCGTCGCCTCCCAGCCCTGTTCGCCGAGCCACCGCTGCAGGGAGTCCGAGCCGAGGTGCTTCTGCACCACCAGGTAGGCCGTGCCGTCGGCGGTGAGCCGGTCGAGCCAGCGGGTGAGCATGGCGTGCAGCGCGGGCTTGCCGATGCGGATGGCCGGGTTCGACCAGATCGCCGAGAACCGCACGTGCCGCGGCACCTCGTCCACATGGGCCGCTCTTACTTTGTAAAGGCCCGCGCTCTGGGCGTTCCGCTCGCACAGCTCCAGCGCGCGCCGGTTGACGTCCACCGCCCACACCGTCGCCTCGGGCGCCCGGGAGGCCATGGTGAGGGCCACCGGCCCGTAGCCGCAGCCGAGGTCGAGCAGGTCGCCCTCCCGCGGCGGCGCGGGCACGCTCTCCAGCAGCACCCGGGTGCCCGGGTCGAGCCGGCCGGGCGAGAAGACGCCGCTGTCGGTGGCCAGGCGCAGGTGCAGGTCGGGCAGCACGACGTCGACCGTGCCCGGCCGGGCGGCCGCGCCAGGCCGCTCGTCGAAGTAATGTGCCCCCTTGGACGTCACGTGCAGAGACGTTACCAACCACACGGCGGTGCCCGTGCTACGGCGCTGCTCCGCCGTCCCCGCCTGGAGCGCCGATGGCGGGTCGTTCGCAGATCTTCCCGCTACGCGGGTCCGGCTACGCCCGTCACCTGGTCCCCGCTATGCCCGGCGCCGGCGCCGTCAGGGGAGGCGGGCGCCGAGGAGCATGGCGGCCCCGGCCACCAGCAGGCCGGCCAGGACGCCGGCCACGGTGAACCACTGGCCGACCTCCTGGTGCACGATGCGGTAGCCCAGCGAGCTGCCGATCTGGCTGTAGACCTCGCGCAGCTCGTCGCCCGACTCGGCGGTGTAGGCCCGCCCGCTGGTGCCGTCCGCCAGCGACTGCAGGGTGGTCTTGTTGACCGGCACCTGCACGTCGCGCCCGTCGATGCTCACCGTGCCGTCCGGCGTGCCGTAGGCGATGGTGGAGACCGGCACGTGCAGGCCCGACGCCGCCTGGATGGCCTCGTTGACCGAGCGGCCGGAGGTGTTGTCGCCGTCGGACAGCAGCACGATCGCCGAGGGCGGCGGGTCGGTCACCGCGCGCTGGTCGAACGAGCGCACCGAGTCCAGCGAGTTGAACACCGCCTCGCCGATCGCGGTGCCCGGACGGGTGGACAGGTTGCCGATGGCGGTGATCACCGCCAGGTGGTCGGTGGTCGGCGAGATGACCACCGCGGCCGAGCGGGCGAAGGAGACCAGGCCCACGTTGAACCGCTCGGGAAGGTCCTTGACGAACTGCTGGGCCGCCTGCTGGGCCGCGACCAGCCGGGTGGGGGAGACGTCGGCGGCCTCCATCGACAGCGAGATGTCCACCGCGATGATGATCGTCGCCCGGTCCCTGGGCACCCGCGTCGCGTCGGCCGGCCGGGCCGCGGCGGTGATCAGCAGGGCCATCATCAGCAGGAACAGCGCGGCGGGCACGTGGCGCCGCCACCCGGGCCGCTCGGGCGCGACCAGGCTGAGCAGCGCCAGGTTGGTGAAGCGCATCGCGTACCGGCGGCGGGCGAACTGGGTGTAGACGTAGGCCGCCACGATCAGCGCGAGCGCCGCGAACAGCCACAGCCATCCCGGAGACAGAAAGGTCACGCGCCCGCCCTCCTGGTGGGGTGCCGACCGGCCAGGTGGGCGGTGCGACGGTGCCTGAGGGTGTACTGGACGATGTCGTACACCCAGTCGCGGTCGGTGCGCAGCACCAGGTGGCCCACCCCGCACCGGCGCAGCGCCACCCGGTTGGCCGCCCGCTGCGCCGCCGCGGCCTCGGCGTAGGCGCGGCGGACCTTCGGGGTGAGGTGGATCTCCCGGGTGCGCCCGGTCTCGGGGTCGGTCAGGGCGACCAGGCCCACGTCGGGCAGCTCCAGCTCGCGCGGGTCGACCACCTCCACGGCCAGCACCTGGTGGCGGGCGGCCAGGCGGCGCATCGGCCGCTCCCAGTCGCGCTCGGTCGAAAGGTCGCCGTCCCTGCCGAGGTCCAGGAAGTCGGAGACGACCACCCGCAGGCCCCGCTTGCGCCGCGCCTTTCCCATCAGGTCGATGGCCTCGGCCAGGCGGGTGGGGCCGGAGACCGCGGCGCCGCGCGGGGCGTCGAGCAGCGTCTGCAGCAGCGCGTACATGGCCGGGCGGCCGGTGCGGGCTTGCAGGCGGTGCACCTGGTCGCCGTGGATCACATAGGCGCCGAACCGGTCGCCGATGCGGCTGGTGAGAAAGCCGATGGCGCCCACCGTGGCGACGACCAGGTCGCGCTTCTCCATCGCGGCGGTGCCGAAGTCCATGCTCGGGGACAGGTCGGCCAGCACCCACGTCTCCAGCTCGCGGTCGGCGACCAGGTCTCGGACGTGCGGGACGGTCGTGCGGGCGGTGACCGACCAGTCCATGCGGCGCACGTCGTCCTCGCCGGGTACGTACACCCGGCTGTCGCCGGGCTCGCTGCCCGGGCCCGGCAGCAGCCCCTGGTGCTGCCCGTGCAGCAGGCCGTCCAGGCGGCGGACCACGGTGAGCTCCAGGCGCCGCAGGGCGTGCTCGGGGCCGGCCGCCCGCCCGGTGGCGGGGGCGTGCGCGCCGCTCACTGGTGCACCATCCTGTCGTCGGCAGTTGCGAGACTCATCGCTGCGCCTGGTTCCACACGACGAGCGGAGGGGGCACGGCGGCCAGGATCTGGCGCACCACGTCCTCCGGCTCGACGCCGTCGGCCAGTGCGTCGAAGGTCAGCATCAGGCGGTGGCCCATGACGTCCACGGCGACGTCGCGCACGTCGTCGGGCAGCAGGTAGTCGCGTCCGCGCAGCAGCGCCAGCCCGCGCCCGGCCGCCACCAGGCCGAGCGTGGCCCGCGGGCTCACCCCGATCTCGACGGCCTCCTCCAGCTCGCGCAGCCCGTACTCGGCGGGGGAGCGGGTGGCCATGACCAGGCGGACGACGTAGTCGGCGACGAGCTGGTGCACCGACACCTGGTCGGCGAGCTTCTGCAGCGCCATCAGCCGCGCCGGGTCCAGCACCTGGGAGGGCAGCGGCGGGGAGACGCTCATGCGGTGCAGGATCTCCAGCTCCTCGCCGGCGGTCGGGTGGGCGACGCTGACCTTGAACAGGAACCGGTCGCGCTGCACCTCCGGCAGCGGGTAGACCCCTTCGGACTCGATGGGGTTCTGGGTGGCCAGCACGATGAACGGCCGCGGCAGCGGATGGGTGCGCCCCGCGAGGGTGACCTGCCGCTCGGCCATGACCTCCAGCAGCGCCGACTGCACCTTGGCCGGGGCCCGGTTGACCTCGTCGGCGAGCAGGAAGTTGACGAACACCGGGCCGAGCTCGACGTCGAAGCTCTCACTGGAGGGGTGGTACACCCGGGTGCCGACGATGTCGCTGGGCACCAGGTCGGGAGTGAACTGGATGCGGGCGAAGGTGCCGCCCACCACGGTCGCCAGGGTGGAGGCGGCCAGCGTCTTGGCCACGCCGGGCACGCCCTCCAGCAGGCAGTGACCGCGTGCCAGCAACGCCACCAGCAGCCGTTCGATCATGTGGTCCTGGCCGACGATCACCCGGCGGACCTCGGCGAGGGACTGCTGTAGGAGACGGAGGTCCGCGTCGGCGCCGTCGTCCGGCCCGGACCCGTCACTGCGCTCTTCGGCAACGGTCATGCGGCCATTCCATCAAACACGGCGCAAAGGTGCACGGCACCGTCGCGGTGAGCCGGGTGTCGTGGTGTGCTTTCATGGCTGCGTGGCCACTCCGCTCCAGTACGGTGACCCGCCCAGGCTGGGTCCCTACGTCGTGCAGGCGCGGCTGCAGTCGCTCGCCACCGGGTTCGTGTACCTGGCGCAGGACGCCGAGGGGCGCGCGGTGTCCATCGCGCTGCTGACCCGCGGCGCCGCGCTGGACGCGGCGGCCCGCGAGCGGTTCCTGGCGGCGGCCCGCCAGGCGGCGCCCGCGCGCGGCGGCGTGCGCGGGTGGATGGCGCGGGCCCGCGGCCGCGGGCCGGCCGGCGCGCCGCAGATCATCGCCATGGACGACGGCGCGGCGCCCTGGGTGGCGGTGCCGTACGCGTCCGGCGGGGTCGGCGCGGCGTGGTTCCTGCGGTCGGTGCTGGTCAGCGGCACGCTGATCGGGGAGACCCACGGGCCCGACTTCGTCCCCTACTGGCTCGGCGACCGCGCCCCGGCGGTCCCGGAGCCGCCGCCGCCCGCGCCGCCCCTGACCGAGACCCGCCGCGCGGTGCTGGCCGCGCTGTCGGCCCTGGTGGTGCTGGTGGTGCTGACCGGGGCGATCGCGTGGCTGCTGCTGGGCCGCGACGACGACACCGCGCCGCCGTCCCGGCCGCTGCCGCCGACGATGTTCGTGCCGACGCCGCCGCCGCTGCCCTCGCCCAACGACACCCTCAAGCCGTCACCGGTTCCCTCTCCGGGGGACAGCGGCACCGTCTCACCCGGCCCGAGCCTGCCCGGCGACGAGGGCGACCCCATCTGAGGGTCGTCAGTGACGAGGAGGACGGACGGCGGGGGCGGCCAGGGCGACGAAGAGGGCGAGCAGGGCGGGGATGGCCAGGGCGCGCGGCAGGTCCAGCAGTTCGGCGGCGGCGCCGATCAGTACCGGCCCGGTCAGGAAGCCCAGGTATCCAAGGCTCGCCACCCGGGCGAGCGCCTGCCCGGCGCGGGCCGGGTCGCGGTTGCCGGCCGCGGAGAACACCTGCGGGACGATGCACGACAGACCGGCGCCGAAGCAGCCGAACCCGATCACCCCGGCCAGCGGGTCGCCGATCAGCAGCGCCGAGGCCAGGCCGACGCCGGCCAGCGTCCCGCAGCAGCGGACGAGCGCCACCGGGCCGAAGCGGGCCGCGAGGCGGTCGCCGGTCAGGCGGCCGGCGGTCATCGCGATCGAGAAGGCGGCGTAGGCGGCGGCGGCGAAGCCGGGTGAGCTGCCGAGGTGCTCGCGCAGGTAGACCGAGCCCCAGTCGGCCGAGGCGCCTTCGCCGACCATGCAGCAGAACCCGAGCAGGCCGAGCAGCAGCACCCCGCCGAGCCGTCCCCCGAGCCCGCGCCCGCGTCCGGGGAGCGGCTCGGGCGCGGCGTCCGGCGTCCGGTCCCGTCCGCCGCGTGTTCCGCCGGCCAGGCGGCGCGCGGTCAGGGCGGCGAGCACGGCGAGCAGGACGCCGACGGCGGCGAAGGCGGGCAGGGGGCCGACGCCCGCGTGCGCCGACAGCCCGCCGAGCGCGGCGCCGAGGAAGCCCCCGATGCTGAACACGGCGTGGAAGGACGACATCAGCGGCCCTCCCCAGGCCCGCTCCACCTCGACGGCGCGCGCGTTCATCGCCACGTCGAGCATGCCGTGGACGGCGCCGAACACGGCCAGCGAGGCGGCGAGCGAGACCAGGGAAGGCATGAGGGCGGGCAGAGGGAGGACGGCGGCCTGGGCGAAGGCCAGCGGCACGGTGACCCGGGCGCTGCCCAGCCGGTCGACCAGCCGCCCGACGAGCTGCATCCCGGCGAGCGCGCCCGCCGCGATGGCGAGCAGGGCGACGCTGAGCTGCCCGTCGCCGAGCGCCAGCGCCTCCTTGAGCGCGGGGATGCGGGAGGTCCACACGCCGATGGCCATCCCGGGGATCAGGAACGCGAGGCACACCGCGAGGCGGGCGCCGCGCAGGCCGGCGTCGCGGTGGAGCGTGAGCGTCATGCGGCGACGCGCACGGTGACGCCGGCGGCGGTGAACGCCTCCCGCTGGTCGCGGGGGATGCCCTCGTCGGTGACCAGCACGTCGACCGCGGCGGGCGGGCAGACGGCGGCGAAGGCCGTCTGGCGGAACTTCGCCGAGTCGGCGGCGACGACCACCCGGCGGGCGGAGGCGATGGCGGCCTGCTTGACCGCGACGTCGTCCAGCGCGTGCGCGGTGACCCCGTGCTCGGCAGACAGTCCGCAGCAGCCGATGACGGCGGTGTCGAAGCGCAGGGAGGCGATGGTGTTCACGGTCAGGGGGCCGCCGATGTTGAGCTCGCCGTGACGCACCTCGCCGCCGGGCAGGACCAGCCGTACGCGGGGGGCGTCGCTGAGAGCCTGGATGCCCTGCACCGACAGCGGGAGGACGGTGAGCCGGCGGTCGCGGATCTCCCTGGCGACCGCCAGAGCGGTGGTGCCGCCGTCCAGCACGACCGCCTCTCCGTCGGCGAGCAGGCCGGCGACCTCGGCGGCGATGCGGAGCTTGGCCTCCGGCGCCTCGTGCTCGCGCACGCCGAACGGCGGCTCCTCGCCGCGCAGCAGCAGGCTCTGGGCCCCGCCGCGCACCCGGCGGACCACGCCCTGCTGGGCGAGCTCGTCCAGGTCGCGGCGGATGGTCATCTCCGAGACGCCGTGCCGGGCCGCGAGCTCGGCGACCGACACGCTGTCCGCGGTCATCAGGGCGTCCATGATCGCCCGCAATCGATCCATGTGTTCATATGAACATCTTTGGTGTTTGTTTGGCAAATCGTGGAGACTGGGGGCGTGCGCGCGAGCCGGTTGATCTCCCTACTGCTGGTCCTGCAGGCGCGCGGCCGGATGACGGCCGCCGAGCTGTCGGAGGAGCTCGAGGTGTCCGTGCGCACCGTCTACCGCGACGTGGAGGCGTTGTCGTCCGCCGGCGTCCCCGTCTACGCCGATCGGGGCCCGGCGGGCGGCTACCGGTTGCTGGACGGCTATCGCACCCGGCTCAACGGCCTGACCGCCGAGGAGGCGTCCTCGCTGTTCCTTGCCGGGCTGCCCGGCCCGGCCGCCGAGCTCGGCCTGGCCGAGGTGGCCGCCGCCGCCGAGCTCAAGCTGCTGGCCGCCCTGCCGCCCGAGCCGCGTTCCCAGGCCTCACGCATGCGCGAGCGGTTCCTGCTGGACGTCCCCGGCTGGTACCGCGACGCCGACGACGCCCCCCACCTGGGGCAGGTCGCCGACGCGGTGTGGGAGGGGCGCAGGCTGCGCATGGTCTACCGCCGCTGGGGGCCCGCCGAGGTGGTGCGGGAGGTCCGCCCGTACGGTCTGGTCCTCAAGGGTGGATCCTGGTACATGGTCGCGGCGCCGGAGGAGTCGGCCGCGCGCACCTACCGCGTCTCGCGCATCGTGTCGCTGGAGGTGCTGCCCGAGCGCTTCGCCCGCCCGGAGGGCTTCGACCTCGGGGAGTTCTGGCAGACCTACACGGCCGAGTTCCGTGAGCGCATGTACACCGCCGAGGCCACCGTGCGGCTGGCGCCGGGGATGGAGGGGCTGCTGAGCCACACCCTCGGCGCGCGCCCGGTCGACGCCGCGCTGGCCGAGGCCGGGCCGCCGGGCGAGGATGGCTGGACGGTGCTGCGGCTGCCGGTCGAGTCGGTGAGGCACGCCTGCTGGCAGCTGCTGCGCCTGGGCGCGAACCTGGAGGTCCTCGGGCCGCCGGAGCTGCGCGAGATGATGGCCGACACCGTGACGCGCCTGGCCGCCATGTACGGCGACACGGCGGGCCGCGACGACCCCGGCGGGGTCATCCGGTCGGCGCCACGCTGAGGGTGACCTCGTAGGAGGGGAAGGCCGGCCGGGGGACGGACTTGGGCGAGACGACCACCACCGGGCAGGGGGCGCTCATGATCAGCGCCGCGAGCACGGGTGTCGCGGCGACCGGCGTGCCGGGCTCGGGGTTGCGGATGCCCAGCACCAGCATCTCGGCGCCCTCGCAGTGCGTGAGCAGCACCTGCGCGGGCGGCCCGTGCGCCACGATGGGCGTGAGGGAGGGCGCGACCTGGGCGACGACACGGCGGGTCTGCTCCCTGGCAGCGGCGTACTCCTCGTCGTGGGAGCGCCAGGTGCCCATGGGCGCGTACGACGCGCGGTGCTGCCCCGACCACTGCCAGGCGTGCACCGGCTGGATCATCGCGTCCCGGAGCCGGGCCTCGCCGAGCGCCCAGCGCAGGGCGGCCGTCGCCGCGGGGGAGTGGCTCACGCCCACGACGATGCGTGGTCGACTCGTGTTGTGCGTCACGGGGACCTCCTCCCCATCGATCATCGCGTGAGACAGGTGACGAGCCGCCAAAGCTCGGGAAAAATGCTCACTAAATGTCACAATACACACACAATTCATCACTCTGGGTGTGGCATTGCTCACCCCCTCCACGGCGGCCGCCGATCGGCGGCGCCGACGCACGGTGATCTCGAACCGGTCGTAGTGGCCGACTTGATCTACTTTGTAAAGGCGTCAGCTCTGGACACCTCACATCTTCATCAAGCGATGCGCGCCAGGACCCCGCTCGCCGAGAGCGTCCTGCGGATTGGCCAGGGCGCAGATGTCGATGGACAGGCAGCCGCAGCCGATGCAGTCGGCGAGGCGGTCGCGCAGTCGCTCCAGTTGCTCGATGCGCGCGTTGAGGTCCTCGCGCCAGCACTGGGACACCCGGGCCCAGTCGGCGCGCGTGGGCGTGCGCCCCTCGGGCAGCAGCGCGAGCACGTCCCTGATCGTGGCCAGCGGGATGCCGACGCGCTGGGACGCCCGGATGAAGGCCACCCGGCGCAGGGTGTCGCGGGTGTAGCGCCGCTGGTTGCCGGCCGTCCGCCGGCTGTGGATCAGGCCCTGACGCTCGTAGAACCGCAGGGCCGAGGCGGGCACGCCGCTGCGCTCGGACAGTTCGCCGACCGTCAGTTGCGCGGCCCGCCAGGAGACTCGTGTCATGCCGCCAAGGCTAGCCGGACCTGAACAATTGTTCAGGTCCGGCCGGGGCGGTCAGCCGTCGATGCGGTGCGCGGTCCAGAAGGAGGACAGGTTCACCGAGGTCGCGGCCTGGGCGGCGACCTTGAAGTCGGCGGTGGTGGAGACGCCGAGCCAGTGGGAGGCGGCGTAGTCCTTCAGCAGGTTCTGCATCGCGGTCGTGCCGATGGCGCGGCGCAGGTCGTGCAGCGCGCACTTGCCGTAGCCGTAGACGACCGTGCCGTACCGGCCGGAATGGGCGTCCCAGTAGGCCATCGAATTGCTGATCTTCTCGGCGGAGGACTGCCAGGAGACGCTGTTCCAGCAGTTGGTGCCCGAGATGCCGTTGTACAGGTCGGTCGCGTAGTCGGCGAAGGACTCGTCCAGCCACGGGCTGTTGTACTCGTCGTCGCCGACGATGCCGTACCACCACTGGTGGGCCAGCTCATGCGCCAGCGCCGTGGAGCTGATCACGTCCAGGACGAAGCCGGGATACTCCATGCCGCCGAACCAGAAGTTGTTGTCCAGCACCGCGTCGACCTCGCCGTAGGGGAAGGCGCCGAAACGCCCCGCGTGCGCCACCAGCGCGTTCTTGGCGGTCGTCATCATGGACGCGGCGCTGCTGGAGCTGATCGAGCTCACCCGGTAGACGTTCACCGTGACGCCGGTGGTGGTCGTGCTCGTCGTCTTGACGAACGGCCCCGCCGCCCAGGCGAACTCGCGCACCTTGCTCGCCGTGGCCGTGGTCACCGTCCGGCCGGAGGCGCCGGGCGTGTCCACCGAAGTGCCGGTGGCGGGCACCAGCAGCGAGGTCGGATGGTCGAGGGTGACGGTGTAGTCGCTGACCAGCTGGTAGAACGCCTCGCCGTTGTTGGTGTAGGGGTCCAGGTGCCAGCCGTTGCCGTCCCGGACGGCCAGCACCGGCAGGGCGTTGCCGATGAAGTTGTAGGACCCGTCACGGCCGAACCGGTCGGCGCCGCTCGGCACCACGATGCTCAGGTCGAATCCGATCGAGGTGCTCTGGCCCTGGTTCAGCGGTGACGGCAGCGTGATCTTCAGAGCGGTGCAGTTCACCGACAGCGGCGCGGGCGTGCCCCCCGTCACGTTGGTGACCGTGATCGGGGTGGAGGGGCAGCTGCCGTGGTAGTTGTCCCAAAGCCGCAGGTAGACCTCGGTGAGCGGGTCGGCGGACGGGTTGCCGAAGCTGACGCTCTGATGGCCGGTCCAGGTGCCGCCCGAGGCGTTACTGGCCAGCGTGACCGTGTAGACGGCGGTGGCGGGCGTGCGGGTCGCGTCCGCCGCCAGCGCGGCCGGCGGGACGCCGCCGAGCAGCAGCAGTGCCGCCGCAGCGGCGGAGAAGAGCATTCGTCGGAGCATGAGGACGGTTCTCCCTTCCGAACACCGGAAACCCCCGCCCCGCCGACGTAACGTAACTTCTCTCCCGGGGCCGGTCAACGATCCCCTTACTCCCGGCATGGAGGACATGCAGGCCGGCGCCGCTCGGCGGCGGCGCCGGTGCGGGCGCGCGGTCATGGCCCCGGTCAAGATGCCCGGCCGGGAGAGGGCGGTGCGGGTGCCCCGGTCAGGACGCGGACAGGGCGGCGCGGGCCTCGTCGGCGGTGGGGTAGGTCGAGAAGGCGTCGGCCACCCCGGTCAGGCGGAAGGTGCGCTGGACGCGCGCGTTCAGGCCGGCGAGCGCGACGCTCCCCTCGCGGGCGGCCAGCGCGCGGCGGGCGCCCAGGAACACGCTGATGCCGGTGGAGTCGCAGAAGGCCAGGCCGGTGACGTCGATGATCAGGTGCCGGCACTGGTCGGCGTAGGCCTTGTCGAGCACCTTCTGCAGGTGCGGGACGCTGCCGTGGTCCAGTTCCCCCGTCAGGACCAGCGTGCGCACCGGGGAGGACTGGCCGTCGGCGGAGCCGCCTTCGACCTGCACGGTGAAGTTCATGGGCGACCTATTCACGGAGCGAGCATTGGATCGGCGGGGACGGCGGACAGGGCCGCGGGCGGGTGACCGGGTGCGCGCACCGGGACCGGCCCGCATGGCGACTAGCTGATGCTCCACATCGGTGACGATATGCGAAGCGGCCACGCCTGCCCACAGATAGAGCCATGCTTGATCGGTAAGTGAGGGGACCCGGTCGGGGTCAGGCCTTCGGCAGGCCGTTGATCTCCTGGCGCAGCAGCACCGCCGACCCCTGGGCGTCCCTGGTGATGCGCACCTCGTCGCACAGCTGTTGCATGAGCCAAAGGCCCCGGCCGCGCAGCGTGGTCACCCCGGGGTCGCCGGCGGTGGCGTGTGCGGGCACGAGCTGCCCGAGACGGTCGTGCACCTCGACGGTGACCGAGCGCTCGTCGTGCCAGGCCTGGACGTGCCCCTCGCCGTGGGCGTGGTCGAGCACGTTGGCGGCGGCCTCGTTCACCGCCAGCACCAGGTCTTGCAGGCGCACGCCGGAAAGACCCGCCAGAGCGGCGTACCCGCGCACCTGCCCCCGCAAGGTGCTGAGATCATCGGTGATCGGCCACTGCGCGGACGCATGCCCCCTGCGATCCACCGGCACCCTCCTGCCACGCCGCCAGTCGTCCACCTGTCAGAACTCCGCCACGGGCTTGACCATAACGCCTGGACGTCCTGGGTCACGCACCGGCCACTCTCCCACCCCCGGCGGTGCGGCGTCCGCACAACCGTACGGTGAGGACGAATCGGCGCGCCGCATCCCGGTACCGGAGATTTCACCTGTTACCCCGTGAGCCTGGCGATAACAGGGATACGGCACTCCATGCGTTCCGGTCGAGGTAAGTGCAGGGATCAATCACGCGGCCGGCGCGGGTCCACGAGAATGAGACCGTCGTGATCGAGGGAAGGGCGGGATGCCGTGCGCGTCGGGATCCTCGGGCCGCTCCGGGTCCAGGACGCGGGCGGGAACCCGGTCGAGGTCGCGGGCGCGCGGCTGCGGGCGCTGCTCGTACGGCTCGCCCTCGACCCCGGGCGGGTCGTCACCGTCGAGCGTCTGGTCGACGACCTGTGGCCGGGAGAGCCGCCCGCCAACCCGGCGGCGGCGCTGCAGTCCCTTGTGGCGCGCCTTCGCCGTGAGCTCGGCGGACGGGAGGCGGTCGCCTCCCACCCGTCGGGGTATCGGCTGGGCGCGGAGGGGCCGGCCGTGGACGCGTGGGTCTTCGACGCGCGGGCCGCCCGGGGCGCGGCCCTGCTGCGCGCCGGCGACCCGTCCGGCGCGGGCGGGCCTTTGCGCGAGGCGCTGGAGCTGTGGCGCGGGCCCGCGCTGGTGGACGCCTCCCGGTTCCCCTTCGCCGCCGCGCCCGCCGCGCGGCTGGAGGAGCTGCGGCTGGCCACGCTCGAGGCCCGCATCGACGCCGACCTGGCGTGCGCGGTTCCCGGGCTGGTCGCCGAGCTGGAGGAGCTGGCGGCCGCGCATCCCACCAGGGAGCCGTTCCAGGCCCGGCTCATGCGGGCGCTGTGCGCCGACGGCCGGCGGGCGGACGCGCTGGAGGTGTACGAGCGCGTGCGCGCGGCGCTGGCGGACGGGCTCGGCGTTGACCCGGGCGCCGAACTCCGCGCCGCCCACCTGCACGCCCTCCGCGCCGACGCCTCTCCGGCCGTCCAGACCACGGCGGCCGGGGGCAACCTGCCGGCGCCGCTGACCCGCCTGGTGGGAAGGCGCGACGACCTGGCCAGGGTCGGCCGCCTGCTGGGGGAGGCGCGCTTGGTCACCGTGACCGGGCCGGGAGGGGCGGGCAAGACCCGGCTGGCCGTGGAGGCGGCGCGGCGCGAACGGGCGCCGGACGGGGTATGGCTGGTCGAACTGGCCCACGTGACCCGTCCGTCCGGCGTCCTGGGCCACTTGCCCCGTCCGTCCGGCGTCGCTGCGGCCGTCCACGCGGCCCTGGCCGGCACCGGCCTGCTCGCCGGCCTCGGCGGCGCCGCGGGAGCCGGGCCGGCCGAGCGGCTGTGCGCGTCACTGGCCGGGCGCCGTGCCCTGCTGGTGCTGGACAACTGCGAGCACGTGGTGGAGGAGGCCGCCGAGCTGGTCCAGCGCGTGCTCGCCGCCGCGCCGGGCGTGCGGGTGCTGGCCACCGGCAGGGAACCGCTCGGCGTCACCGGAGAGGCCCTGCATCCCCTGCCGCCGCTCGCGGTGCCCGGCGAGGACGTCACGCCGCTGTCGGCGCCGTCGTTCGCCGCGGTCGCGCTGTTCGCCGAGCGCGCCGCGGCCGTCCGCCCGGGTTTCGCCGTCGACGAGGGCAACCTCGCCGACGTCGTGCGGCTGTGCCGGGAGCTGGACGGCATGCCGCTGGCGATCGAGCTGGCCGCCGCCCGGCTGCGCTCCCTGACCCTCGCCCAGCTCGCCGGCATGATCGGCGACCGCCTGGAGGTGCTGGGGCGCGGCAGCCGCGCGGTGGAGCGGCGGCACCGTACGTTGCGGGCGACGATCGACTGGAGCTGGGAGCTGCTCACCGAGCCCGAGCGGGCGGCGTTGCGGCGCCTGTCGGTGTTCGCGGGCGGCGGGGCGTCGGCCGAGGCCGCGGCGCGCGTGTGCGGAGCCGGCCTGGACGTGCTGACGTCGCTGGTCGACCGGTCCCTGCTGGTCCAGGCCGCTGATGACTCCCGGCCGGCCGCGCCCCTCGCCGGGGACGGCGGCGGGGTGCGCTACCGCCTGCTGGAGACGGTGCGCCACTACGCGTCCGAGAAGCTCGCCCAGACCCCGGAGACCCCGGAGACCCCGGAGACCCCGGACGGCACCGAAAGCACCCAGTGCACGGACGGCACCGGGGTGGGGGCGGAGGAACGGCGGGTGCGGGCGGCGCATGCCGCGTACTTCCTCGAGCTGGCCGAGCGCTGCGAGCCGTCCCTGCGCGGCCCGGAGCAGGCCGCCGCGCTGCGCCTGCTGGACGGCCATCAGGGCGACCTTGACGCGGCCCTCGGCCACGCGATCGAGTGCGGATGGGCCGAGACGGCGGTCCGGCTGTACACGGCGCGGCTGTGGTCGTGGGTGATGCGGGGCAGGCGGCGGGAGGCGGCCGGCTGGGCGGCGGCGGTGGCCCGCGCCACCGGCGGCGCGCCGCCGCCCGGGCTGGCCGCCGAGCACGCGATGTGCCTGCTCCTGGCCGGATCCGAGGACACCGGCGGCGAAGGCGGCGGCGCGGGCGTCGCCGGCATGCGGCCCGGTGAGCTGCTGGACCGCATGTACCGGTCCGATCGGCCGGCGGTGCTCGGCTCGTGGGCGATCGTGGGCGCGTACGCGGGCGGCGTCGCCGACATCCGGCGCCGCGCCGCCGCCGCGGTCGAGCACTTCGGCCGCCACCCGGACGCGTGGGCGCGGGCCACGACGCTGCTCATCGAGGGCATCGTGGAGTTCGAGTTCGTCCCCGGCGGCGCGCCACGCGCCGAGGTGCTGGTGCGCTCGGCCTCGCGGGCCTTCCACGGGCTCGGCGAGCGCTGGGGGATGGCGCTGGCGCTGTTCTGGCTGTCGCTGGTGGCGGAGAACCGCGGCGAGCCGGCGGAGGCGCTGGCCCTGCTGGAGGAGTCGGCGGCGCGGGCGGCGGAGATCGGCGGCGTCGACGCGCTGCCCGGCCCGGCGATGCTGCCGGTGCGGCTGGGCCAGTTACGGGCCCGCACCGGCGACCTCGCGGGCGCGGAGGCGGTGCTCCAGCAGGCGCGGGTGGCGGCCGAGCGGGCGGGGGACGCGCTGGCGCAGGCCCGCACCTGGCACGCCCTGGGCGAGACGGCGCGCCGCGCGGGAGACCACGCGGGGGCGCGCACGCGCCTGCGCCGGGCGATGGACCTGCTGCCGGCCGAGCGGTCCGCCGGCGGCGGCACGGGGTCGCGGTCGCGGATGATCCCGGCGCAGCTGGTGGCGTTCGTGTGGCTGGAGGCGTCCCGGGTGGAGACCCTGGCGGGCGACCTCGCCGCGGGCGGGCGGCGTCTGCGGGAGGCTCTGGAGGCGGTGGCGGCGACCCCGGACGACACCGCGCGCGCCACTGTCCTGGAGGGGGCGGCCGAGTGGCTCGTGGGGGCGGGCGAGCCCGGACGGGCCGCCGCCGCGCTGGCGGCGGCGTCCCGGCTGCGGGGCGTGCCCGACAGCGCCGACCGCGAGGTGGCCGCGCTGGTCGCCCGATGCCGGGACGCGCTGGGTGAGGCCGCTTTCGCCGCGGCATGGCGCGCGGGCGCCTCCTCACCCGCCCCGGACGCCGCGGCCCTGCTGTCCGGCCTCTGAGGGCCGCCGCGGCGAACCGCGGAGTACCGCTCCGCCGCCCGCGACCCCGCCTCACCTCGGCGAGCACGTGCCCGTCTCACCCTGTCGGTGGCGGGAATCCTCTCATGACCCCTGCGGACGGCGCCCGGCGGCGAGGAGCCCTCTGAGCTGGGCCGGAACGGCGTTGTCTCCGCCGGGGAGCCGGGGCGATGTCCTGATACGTGCACGGTTCGCCCTGGGTTGCTGCTTCAATGATCGATGGCCGGCGGCTGATGACGCCGGCTTTTCACGGCTGCGATGGGCGGGGGCAACGATGCGGAGACTGCGAGAGCGTCTGCGGTACTGGTTCGACGGCACGATGGATCGCGGCACGCCGGCGCTGATCGGCTGGCTGGCGCTGGCGTCCGTCGTGCTCATCGTGCTGGTCACGGCAGCGGTGGTCGCCTTCACCGATACCGAGGAGAACGGCGGCTGGGGAACCGTCGGGTGGATGAGCCTGATGCGCGCCATCGACCCCGGCACCATGGGCGGCGACAGCGGGAGCCCGGTCTTCCTGGCGCTGATGCTGACCATCACCATCGGGGGCATCTTCATCGTCAGCTCGCTCATCGGTGTGCTGACCACCGGTCTGGAGAACCGGATCAGCGAGCTGCGCAAGGGCCGGTCCCGGTTGATCGAGAGCGGTCACACGATCGTGCTCGGCTGGTCGGAGCAGGTGTTCACCGTGATCGAGGAGCTCGTCAAGGCCAACGAGGGGCAACGGCGGTCCTGTGTGGTGATCCTGGCGGACCGCGACAAGGTCGACATGGACGACCAGATCCGCGCCCGGGTGGGGGAGACCGGCCGCACCAGGGTCATCTGCCGGTCGGGAAGCCCGCTCAAGCGGGTGGACCTGGAGCTCGTCAACCCGGACACCGCCAAAGCGATCATGGTGCTGCCCTCACCGGACAAGGACGCCGACGTCGATGTGATCAAGGCGTTGCTGTTGCTGAACAACCGCGCCTGGCGGGGCGTGCGGCCGCACGTGGTCGCCGCCGTGCAGGAGTCGGAGAACCTCGCCGCCGCGCGCCTCGCCGGAGGCGAGTCGGCCATCGTGATCGACGCCGACGACATCACCGTGCGGCTGGTGGCCCAGTCGCACCGCCAGTCGGGGCTGTCCACGGTCTGCACCGACCTGCTGGACTTCGACGGCAACGAGCTGTACATCCGCCCCGAGCCCGCGCTCACCGGCCGCACCTACGGCGAGGCGCTCAGCGCCTACGACCTCGGCATCCCGGTCGGGCTGC
The DNA here is from genome assembly GCF_053602655.1 of Sphaerisporangium sp. NPDC004334. Lineage (NCBI taxonomy): Bacteria > Bacillati > Actinomycetota > Actinomycetes > Streptosporangiales > Streptosporangiaceae > Sphaerisporangium > Sphaerisporangium sp. NPDC004334. The sequence continues at coordinate 95,970 of NZ_JBSGDZ010000027.1, read as the reverse complement.
GCAGGATGGACGGGCGGGTCCTGCTCAACCCCGCGCAGGAGACCGTGATCGACGCCAGGGACCAGGTGATCGTCCTGGCCGAGGACGACCTGCTCATCCAGCTCGCCGGCTCGGCTCCCGCGATCGTCCCCCAGGCCGTCGCGGCGGCCCCCGACCGGGCGCAGACGCCCGACCGCACCCTGCTCATCGGGTGGAACTCGCGCGCTCTGAAGCTGATCGACCTGCTGGACCGCCTGGTCGAGCCGGGGTCGGTGGTGGACATCGCCGCCCCTGGCCGGCCGGTGGACGTCCTTGAGACCGGGCGGGAGAACCTGACCGTCGGCTACAAGTACTGCCGGCCGACGAGCCGGCGGTCGCTGGAGAACCTCGACCTCGGCGGCTACCGGCACCTGGTCGTGCTGGCCGACGACGAGGTCGACCCCGAGCACGCCGACGACCGGACGCTGGTGACGCTGCTGCACCTGCGCGACATCAAGGTGAGCCTCGGGGACCCCTACACCATCGTGACCGAGATCAACGACGACGCCAACCGGGAGATCTTCCAGGTCACCAAGGCCGACGACTTCATCATCAGCACCAAGCTCATCAGCCTGCTGCTGACCCAGCTCGCGGAGAACCGGCATCTGCACGGCGTGTTCTCCCAGCTCTTCGACCCCACCGGCCCGGAGATCCACCTGCTGCCCGCCTCGGACTACCTCGTCCCTGGCGTGGAGGCGAACTTCGCGACCGTCGTGGAGGTGGCCAAGCGGCGAGGGCAGACCGCCATCGGCTACCGGGTCAAGCGGCACAGCGACCACACCCCCTCCTTCGGGGTGACGCTCAACCCGCCGAAGACCGCGCCGCTGACCTTCGGCGCCGACGACAACGTCATCGTCCTGGCCGAGAACCTCTGACCCTCCTGGGGGCCGCGCGGCATGCGGAGGGCCGTCCTCGACGGGGCCGTCGTGTCAGATGGTCACCGTCGGGGGCCGGCCCGGCGCGGAGCGGTCCCTCCCCAGCCTCTCGGCCACCTCCGACAGGGCCCCGGTCCGCCCGAGGTGGCCGCCGGCCGCCTCGAGGTCCTCGCGGAGCCGCTTGCGGCAGTTGATCACGTAGATCAGCCACAACGCCGCCACGGTGACCTGCGCCGGCGGCAGCAGGTACCCGGCCGGCGCGCTGGCCAGCATGGCCAGCGGGGCGCCCCTGACTATCTGTTCGTTGAACCGATGATCTCCAGTCGCGATCATCTCAGACGACCTCGCCGCACGCGGCCGCTCGGCCCTCCACCGCCCTTCGTTCACCGAACGGCCGGCGGCCGGTAACCGCCGTCGCTTCGCGGGCTGGACGGTGACCGCCGTCGCTTCGCGGGCTGGACGGTGACCGCCGTCCGGCCGGGGAGCCGGGCCCGGCGGACGCGCCGTCCGGGTCGTCACCCGCCCGCGGTCACGGCCTTCAGTTCGTCGAAGGACTCCCGGATGAGCTCGGACAGGCCGGGCTGCCCGGGGTCGTCGCCGGCCCAGCGCTCGAACGCGACCTTGAAGACGGCGAGGCCGACCTCGGCGGCCAGGCTCGCCGCCGGATCGGTGACGCCGCGCCGGCGCAACGTGCCGGCGAGCGCCGCGGACAAGGTCGCGAGCTTGATCAGCTCGCGTTCCTGCAGCTCGGGGTTCGCGGCGATGACCGACCGGCGCCGCCGGGCGCTCTCGCGGCGCTCCCCGATCAGTTCGCCCACGGCTTGGACGGCGCGTGCCACCATCTCGATCGGGGCCGCCGCGTCGGGCGCGTCCTCGACGGCGGCCACCATGTGCTCGCGCAGCGGGCCCGAGCCCCAGAACAGCACCTCGCGCTTGTCGGCGAAGTGCCGGAAGAACGTGCGCTCGGTCAGCCCGGCCCGGCCGGCGATCTCGGCCACCGTGGTCTGCTCGTACCCGCGCTCGATGTAGAGCTCCAGCGCCGCCTGCTCCAGCCGGCCGCGCGCGTTCGGCTCCCATCGTCCCATGCCGGAATCCTACCTTGATGACAGTGGCTGACATCAGTGCTACGTTGATGACAGTCACTGACATCGGTCTGGGGCCTGGATGCCCCGGACGATCGACTTTTGGAGTACTTCTCATGCGCGTATTCGTCACCGGCGCCTCCGGATGGATCGGTTCCGCCGTCGTCCCCGAACTGGTCGGCGCGGGTCACCAGGTCGTCGGGCTGGCGCGCTCGGACGCCTCCGCCGCCGCGCTCACCGCGGCCGGCGCACAGGTGCGTCGCGGCACCATCGACGATCTCGACGGCCTGCGCGACGCGGCCGCCGCCTCCGACGGGGTGATCCACCTGGCGTTCAAGCACGACATCGCCTTCTCCGGTGGCTTCGCGGAGGCCACGGAGGCCGATCGGCGCGCCGTCGAGGCCTTCGGCGAGGCGCTCGCGGGCTCTGGTCGGCCGCTGGTCATCGCCTCAGGGACCCTCGGGCTCGCTCCCGGGCGGGTGGCCACCGAGCAGGACGGGCGCGAGTCCGGCCCGGATGCGGCCCACGCGGGCGGCGGGCCGCGGGATCGGCCGGCGACCGCCCGGATGACGCTGTCCCTGGCCTCGCGCGGCGTCCGCTCGTCGGTGGTGCGGCTGCCTCCGACCGTGCACGGGGAGGGGGATCCCGGGTTCATGGCGATGCTGGTCGGCATCGCCCGAGGCAAGGGCGTCTCCGGGTACATCGGCGAGGGGTCCGATCGCTGGCCCGCCGGGCACCGGCTCGACGCCGCCCACCTGTTCCGCCTGGCGCTGGAGAAGGCGCCGGCGGGATCGGTCCTGCACGCGGTCTCGGACGAGGGCGTGCCCATGCGCGACGTCGCCGAGGTGATCGGCCGGCATCTCGGCCTGCCGGTGGCCGCCGTCGCCCCCGAGGACGCGGGCGCGCACTTCGGCTGGCTGGTGGGCTTTCTCGCCGCCGACAGCCCGGCCTCGAGCGCGCTGACCCGCGAGCTGCTGGGGTGGCGGCCGACCCAGCCCGGACTCATCGACGACCTGGACAAAGGCCATTACTTCCACAACGCCTCCAAGGAGGCGGGCGCGTCCTAGGAGACGGGGCCGCCCTGGGAGGTGGTGCCCCCCTGCGAGGTGGTGCCGTCCTGGGGGGTGGTGCCGTCCTGGGAGGCGGCCGTACGACGGGTCACCAGGGCTTCGACGCCGTCCAGGACCCGCTGGAGGCCGAACTCGAAGGCCTGCTGCGGGGCGGAGGCCGCGCCGTACTCCTCCCCGGCGGCCGTGCCCACCCGCGCGGACAGCGGGTAGCGGGACGGGTCCATCACCTTGGCCAGGTACGGGGCGTGGGCCCACCACCACTGCTCGTCCGACACGCCGGTGCGCTGTGCGACCTGGGCGGCCTCGACCGCGCCGCGCGCGGCGCCGTGCACGAAGCCCCCGACCAGGGTGACGACGGAGTCCATCTCCAGGTCGGTCAGTCCGATGCCCTCGACGGCGGCCAGCTCGTACTCATAGGCGCCGGCCACGTTGGGGCCGAGCGGGGGACGGCTGGTGGCGACGTAGAGCATCCACGGGTGGCGCTGGTAGAGCGCCCACTTCTCCCGGGCCACGAACTCCAGCCTGCCGCGCCACCCCCCGGGCACCTCGGCCGGCCGGGCGGGCTCGCCGCACACCGTGTCGAGCATGAGGTCGAGCAGCTCGGCCTTGCCCGGCACGTAGGTGTACAGCGACATGGTGCCCACGCCGAGGCGCTGGGCGACGCGCCGCATGGACAGCGCCGCCAGGCCGTCGGCGTCGGCGAGTTCGACGGCGGCGCGGACGACGCGGTCGACGCTGAGGTCGGGCCCGCCCTTGCGCCCGGACTTCTCGCGGGTGCGCCACAGCAGGGCGAGGCTGCGCGCGGGGTCGCCCCCGCCGGTGTACTCCGTGGTCATCGTGGTCCCGATCCTACGGCCGCCGCCCGGGACCACACCGGACCCGCATCCACGGCGCCCGCGGCCCTCAGAGGAGGACGGCCGCGGGACGCCGCAGGAGGACGGAGGCTACGCGGCCGAGCAGAGTGTCCCGTTGAGGGTGAAGACCGTGGGCAGGACGTTCGGGCCGCTGTAGTTGCCGACGAAGCCGACGCTGACCGTCGCCCCCGTGGGCAGCGAGCCGTGCCCGGCCTCGTTGACGACCTTGACCTGCGAGCCGTCCTGCGTCCAGACGCCACCCCAGCCGCTGCCGAGGCTCTGCCAGGAACGCGGCCAGCCGAAGTTCAGCGTCCAGCCGTCGATCGGCGCGCCGTTGTTGGTGACGTCGATGGCGCCGACGTACCCGCTGCCCCAGTCGTTCTGGTCGCTCAGCCGGACCGTGCAGGAACTGGACGCGGGCGTGCCGGTGGTGAAGGTCAGCGGCGGGGACGCCGGTGACAGGCCGCCTCCGCTGTCCCGGGCGAGCACGTTCACCGTGTAGCGCGTGCCGGGGTTGAGGTTGCCGACGGTGAAGGAGGTGCCCGCCGTCTCGCCGAGCTGCTCGCTGACGACCCCGTTCTGGCGGTGGATCTCGTACTTGACGATCGGGCGTGCGCCGGCGGAGGCGGCGGGCCAGGAGATGGTGGCTCCCCGGTCGGTCACCCCCGTGGCCGTGGGCTGGCCGGGCGTTCCCGGCAGACCGGTCTGGGAGGAGGAGGGACGCACGACGATCGTCGTCATCGACAGGGGCGGCAGCGTCTGGGCGGTCGCGCTGCCGGCGGTGGCGGTGGTGATGCTCGTGGCGCCGTTGGTGTGGGTGAGCACGGTCGGCGCCGCGCCGGCCGGGGCGAAGCCGGCGTACCCGATGGTGACGGGGTAGGAGGTGTCGGCCGAGGTGTTGAGCAGCAGCACCGCGAGGTCGCCGTCCGGGCGCCGGACGGCGTGCGCGACCACCTTGGGCTGGTCGGTGGCGGCCCGGAGGAACCGGTCGCCGGGACGGGCGAACCTGCTCATCATCTGCAGCGCGAAGTACGGCGCAAAGGGCGTGTTCAGCGCCGGCTCGCACACCTCGCCGCCGGAGGTGCAGGCCCCGCTCGACAGCAGGCCGAAGTCGCCGTAGTCGGTCTGCCCGGCCACCTGGGTGACGGGGCCGATGCCGTTGTGGGTGTTCCACCAGTCGACGGTGAACACCCCGTTCGCCAGCAGCGTCGCGTAGGCGTCGGCTGCGGCCAGCGCGCCGGGCTGGGTGGTGGCGCCGGCGCTGCTGGTGCCGGTGTTGAATTCGGTCATCGCGATGCCGATGCGCTCGGCCTGCGGGCCCGCGTACGCGGCGATCTGCCGCCGGGTGAGGTCGATCATGTCGGGGATCTGGCCGGCTCTGTCGAGCGCGCCGGGGTACCAGTGCACGATCACGTAGTCGATCTTCGGTCCGGCGGCCGACAGGACGACCTTGTTCCAGGTGCCGTCGTCGCCGGCGGCGACCAGCCCGTCGGGCCAGTTGGCGGGCGTGGTCAGCACCGCGCCGATCTTGATGGAGGGGTCGGCCGCCTTCATCGCGTCGGCGTAGGCGACGACGTTACGCGCGTACTCGGCCGGGCTCTTGTCGGCGTGGTCGTCGGCCTCCCAGGCGCTGCCGTAGCGGCCGTTGCCGTAGTTCTCGTTGCCGATCTCCCAGTACTTCACGCCGTAGCCCTTGACGACGTTGGCCTGGTGGACCCAGGCGGCGGCCTCCGCGGCGGTGCCGGTGCCGTAGTTGGCGGTCACCATCGGCTGGGCGCCGGTGCGCCGCACGCCGCGCATGAAGGTGTCGAAGTCGGTGCCGGGCGCCACGTACCCGCCGGGCGCGGTGTGGTCGGCCCAGTGGTAGATGTCGGAGTAGGAGCCGCCGGGATAGCGCAGCACCTTCACGCCGGCGTCCTTCAGCAGGTCGGCGGTCGCGTCGGTGCCCAGGTTGGCGTCCCAGATCGCGTGGTTGGCGCCGATGCCGGTCGCGGGGACGGTGGCGAGGGCCGCGCGGGCGTTGACGGTCACCGCGACCGCGGCGGGCTCGTCGGCGTGCGCGGCGGGCACGTTCAGGCCGGCCAGCGTCAGCACGACGGCGGATGTTAGCGCTAACAGAGCTTTCGGCATCGGACCCCTCGCCATGGACATCTCATGCCTCCCGACCGGGAAGCACCCATGATCCTGGGAGTTGACGCGGCCCTGCGTCAACCGACCGTGAAACTTTCACTGCGCACGGTCATCGCCGCCGCCATCGCCGCGCCGCTTCCCGCGCCGCCCTCGTGCGGAACCCGGCCGCCGAACGCTCGCCCGCCCAAGGTCCCCGTCGCACCCCGGTTATTCCGTACGATGTCCCGTATGCTGTACGGTACAACGTACGGAGTTAATGGGAGGGAGGCGGGAGTGGGGTCCACAGGACACGCGATCCTCGCTGAGGGACTGCGCAAGCGGTACGGCCGCACCGAGGCCCTGGCCGGGTTCGACCTGGCGGTGCCGGCGGGCACGGTGTGCGGGCTGCTCGGGCCCAACGGCGCGGGCAAGACCACGGCGGTGCGCATTCTCACCACGCTGCTGCGGCCGGACGCGGGCCGGGCCGAGGTGGCCGGCCTCGACGTGGTCCGCGACGCCGCGCGGGCGCGCTGCCGCATCGGGCTGGTGGGGCAGAACGCCGCCCTGGACGAGGTGCTGAGCGGCCGGCAGAACCTGGTGATGTTCGGCCGGCTCTACCACCTCGGCACGGCGGGAGCGCGCCGCCGCGCCGACGAACTGCTCGAACGGTTCGGGCTGGCCGACACCGGGGACAAGCCGGTCAAGCTGTACTCCGGAGGCATGCGCCGCCGGCTCGACCTGGCCGCCGGCCTCATCCTCACCCCGCCGGTCCTGTTCCTGGACGAGCCCACCACCGGGCTGGACCCGCGCGGACGCGGAGAGGTCTGGCAGGCCGTCGCCTCGCTCGTCGCCGGCGGCACCACCGTTCTGCTCACCACCCAGTACCTGGAGGAGGCCGACCGGCTGGCCACCGACATCTGCGTCCTTTCGGCCGGCCGGACGATCGCCCAGGGCACCCCAGAGGAGCTGAAGTCCCTCATCGGCGGCGACCGCGTCGAACTCGTGGTGCGCGAGCCCGCCGACATGGGCGCCGCCGCGGCGGTCGCCGAACGGGTGGCGGGCGCGCGCGCCGACCGCGACACCGACCGGAGACGCGTGAGCGTCCCGGTGCGCGACCGGGTGGCCGCGCTGACCGCCGTGACCCGCGCGCTCTCGGAGGAGGGGGTGCCGGTCGAGGACATCCTCCTGCGCCGTCCCACCCTGGACGAAGTGTTCCTCCACCTCACCGGCCACCAAGCGGCGACACCCCACCCGACGAAGAAGGCGGCGGCATGAGGACGACCACGAGTACCCCCATCGGACCCGGTGGACACGGGGAGCCTGGAGGTGTGGCGCGGAAGGAGGGGGACGGCGACATGGGGAGGGTGCTGGTGATGCCCGGAGCGCTCGGCGGGCCTGGTGGACGCGGGGACGCGGCGGCGCGGCACGGGTGGGAGGTGGCGGCATGACCGTCATGAATTCGGTGGCGGCGGTGCCCGCGCCGCCCCGCACGGCCGCCGCGCGGCTGCGGTGGGCGCTGGCCGACGGCTGGACCATCACCCACCGCGACCTGGCGCACCGGGCCCGGCGGCCCGGCCAGGTCGTCGTGGAGCTGCTCTTCCCCGTCATGATCGTGCTGATGTTCGCCTACCTGTTCGGCGGCGGCATGGCCATCCCCGGAGGAGGGGACTACCGCGAGTTCCTCATGCCGGGAATGTTCGCCATGACGATGGTCTTCGGGATCGAGGCCACCTTCACCGCGGTCAGCGCCGACGCGGCCAAGGGCGTCACCGACCGGTTCCGCTCGATGCCCATGGCCCCCTCGGCGGTGGTGACCGGCCGCTGCGCCGCCGACATGCTCAACTCCGTGCTCGGGCTGGCCGTCATGATCGCCTGCGGGCTGGCGGTCGGCTGGCGGTGGCACCACGGCCTCGGACCCGCCCTGGCGGCCGTCGGGCTGCTCCTCCTGCTGCGGTTCGCCCTGCTGTGGACGGGCGTCTACCTCGGGCTGGCCATCCGCAACCCCGAGGCGGTCATGGCCGTGCAGATCCTGGTGTGGCCACTGGGGTTCCTGTCCAACACCTTCGCCTCGCCGGCCACGATGCCGGGATGGCTCGGCGCGGCCGTCGAATGGAACCCCATGTCGGCGACGGTCGCGGCGACCCGGGAGCTGTTCGGCAACCCCGGCTGGGGCGGCGGTTCCTGGGCCGCCCAGCAGGCGCCGTTGCTGGCGCTCGCCTGGCCGCTGCTGCTCATCGCGGTCTTCTTCCCGCTCTCGGTCCGCCGGTACCGCACGCTGGACCGCTGACCCGCACCCACCACCGGGCCGGTCCCACCGCCGGGCCGTCCCCACTGCCGGCTCACGCCCACGGCTGACCCGCCCTCGGGAGCGCCGACCGCGGTGAGGCGGGGGTTCCCGGTCAGCCGGTGGCAGCCGGGGTGGCGGGGCGGTGGCCGAGCAGGGCCAGGTAGTCCTCTAGCTGGGCGAGGTCCTCGGTCACCGCGCCGATGTACCCGTCCGGACGTATCACCACGTATCCCCGGTCGCCGTACGCGGCGCGGATGTGCCCGCCGGAGTCGGCGAGGTCCGCGCCGACCCGGTAGACGCGCACCCCCGCATCCGCGTCGAACCCGAGGCCGGCGGACCCAAGGCCGCGGGCCCCGAGGCCGGCGGACCCGGTTCCGCCGCCGTCTCGGGCCACGCCCTCGACGGCTGGAGCGGCGCCGGCGGCGGAGCCGAGGAGGAGCAGCGTGGTGTGCGGGCCGCGCAGGACGTCGAACAGGCGGGCCGCCTCCCCGGCGGCGGTGTGGCAGGGCGCGTCGGGCGCCCGGTCGCCGGCGCGGGCGCCGACGGCGGCGAGCGAGCCGCCGCGGTAGGACAGCAGCAACTGCTGGGTGTCCTCGCCCCGGTACGCCGCGTCGGCGTCACCCCGCCTGGCCTTCTCGTGCAGGGCGGTGCTGATGCCGAGCACGTCCGCCGCGACGGGCAGGCGCTCCTCCTCGTAGGTGTCCAGCAGGGCGGCGGGAGCGCCGCCGATCACCCGGGCCAGTTTCCATCCCAGGTTGTAGGCGTCCTGGACGCCGGTGTTGAGCCCCTGGCCGCCCGCGGGGGAGTGCACGTGGGCGGCGTCCCCGGCCAGGAACACCCGCCCGACGCGGAACCGGTCGGCCATCCGGATGTTGACCCGGTAGACCGAGGTCCACCTCAAAGCGGTCAGGCGGACGCGCGCGTCTCCGCGGGCGGCGTCCAGCCGCTCCTGGTACCCGGCCAGCGTGCGGTCGGGGGTCTCGTCCTGGCCGAGTGCGGCGGTGAACTGGAAGACGTCGGTGCCCGGCAGCGGGCACAGCCCGACGGCGAGCTTCTGCGTGGCGAGGTCGCCCCACACATGCCAGTGGTCGCGGTCCAGGTCGGCGGTGGTGACGTCCCCGATCAGCATCCGCTCGCTCTCGTGGGTGGTGCCGGCGAACCCCACGCCCAGCAGTTTGCGCACCGTGCTCCCGCCGCCGTCGGCTCCCACCACGTAGTCGGCCGTGAGGCGTTCGCGGGCGCCTGCGGGACCCTCGAGCGTGACGGTCACCCCGCCGGCGTCCTGTTCCAGGCCGGCGAGCGCGACGCCCTGCTCCACCCGCCCGCCTAGCCCGGCGAGCCGCTCGCGCAGGATCGCCTCGGTGCGCCACTGGGGCTGCATGAGGACCATCGGGTACGGCACGGCCGGGGTGGGTTCGGCCGGCTCGTGCAGGCGCCCCTGCCACACGACCGTGTCGCCGGCGTAGGCATGCATCGGCGGGTAGGGCGCGGCGGTGGTCAGCGTCGGCTCGATCACGCCGAGGTCGTCGAAGACCTCCAGCGTGCGAGGTTGCAGGCCCTTGCCGCGCGAGCCGTTGGGACGCGCCTCGGGAGAGGCGTCGACCAGGCGGAAGGCGACGCCGCGGCGCGCGAGGTCGACGGCGAGGGTGAGCCCGGTGGGCCCGGCTCCGGCGATCAGCACGGGGGTGTGGTTCATGGCTGTCCGTCCCAGGTGGTGGAGGTGGTCCCGTCGGATGTGGCGGTGACGGGACCACCGTGCACGGCGCCGCTGCCACGCCGCTGCCATAACGCTGCCACCCGCTGCCGCCCGCACGCACCCGGGCGCGCCGCCCGTCGTCTGGACGCTGCCCGACACGCCGTCCGTCGTCCGGGCCCGCGCACCTACCACCGGCGCGCCTGCCCGTCGCCCGGGTGAAGGACCGGTCGTGCGGCCAGGTGGGGGATGACGACGCTGGTGAGGGCCGTGCGCGGTTACCCGTGACGTAATCGATTTCCCGGCGCCGGCCCGCCATGGTTGGGGACATCGGATTGTTCGCCGACATCCGCCGAAGTATCAACCCATAGCCAGATATAAGGAGTGCAGTGATGAGTGACGCGCACGAACTGATCAGCCGGTACATCGCGGCGTGGAACCAGACCGACCCCGCCGCCCGCCGTGCGGCCGTCGACGGGCTGTGGGTCGAGGACGGCACCTACGTGGACCCGCTGGCATCCGTCGCGGGGCGCGAGGCGATCGACGCGACCATCGCCGCGGTGCAGCGGCGGTTCCCGGGATTCGAGTTCCGCCTGTCGGGGCCGGTGGACGCCCACCACAACCTGGTCCGGTTCGGCTGGCACCTGGGGCCGGCCGGCGAGGTCGAGTCGGTGGTGGACGGCTTCGACGTGGCGGTGCTGACCGAGGAGGGCCGGCTGCGCGACGTTCACGGCTTCCTCGACAAGGTGCCCGCCGCCTGACAGCCCCGTCCCGGTGCGGCGAGCCGGCGGACCCGAAGCGCGAGCCGGCCGCCATCACCATGACGACGCCGACCATCGTGACGCACACACCGTGGAGGTCCACGCAGAAGGCGCCGACACGGGGGACGACCACGCGAGAACGCCCACACGGCGGACGCCGACATGCGGGACGCCGACACGGGGACGCCGTCGTCGGCGCAGGTGGGGTCAGGTGGCGAACGTGGTCGACGTGGCGCGGTGGCCGACGTGCCGCACGTGGCTGACGCGGCGCACGCGGTGGATGGTGGATATGGCGGATGCCCTGGTCAGGAGTCCGCCGGTCCGCGGCCCTGGCGCTGGTCGATCAGGACGCCGAGGCCGTCCAGGACGCGGCGCAGGCCGAACTCGTAGGCGTGGCCGGGGTCGTAGGCGGCGTTGTGCGCCTCGCCCGCGGCGGCGCCCACCCGGGAGGCCGTCGGATAGCGCTCGGCGTCGAACACCCGGGCGAGCACGGGGGCGCTCGCCGCCCACCACTGCTGGTCGGTCAGCGCCCCCTCGTGCTCGAAGGCGCGCGCGTCGGCCGCCGACCGGGCGGAGGAGTGCACGAACCCCAGCAGGTAGGACAGGGCGTCGTCCATCTCCACATCGTCCAGGCCGAGGCCCTCGAAGGCGCGCAGCTCGTGCTCGTACTTGGCGAGCAGGCCGGGGCCGAGCGGCGGGCGGCTGGTGGACACGGCGGTCACCCAGGGGTGGCGCTCGTAGAGGTCGCGGTTGTCGCGCGCCACGGCCTCCAGCCGCTCGCGCCAGGCCAGGCCGGACAGGTCGGGCCGGGGCATCTCGCCGAACACCATGTCGAGCATGAGGTCGAGCAGTTCCGCCTTGCCGGGGACGTAGGTATAGAGCGACATGGCGCCCACGCCCAGCTCCTGGGCGACGCGGCGCATGGTCAGGGCGGTGAGGCCCTCGGCGTCGGCCAGCCGCACGGCCGCCCGCACCACCTCGTCGACGGTGAGGCCCTGGCGGGGCCCGCGCTGCGACGGACGGGCCCCCGGCCGCCTCCAGAGCAGCTCGAGGGTGCGCACCGGATCTCCGGCGCCGCTGCGGTCGATCGTGGGCGGCACACGGCCATCTTCCCACCAACCCCGCTCCGTACAGAGTACGGCGTACCGTGCACGCAGATTACCTGCCCGTATCTCGCCGCACGGCGCGCGGCCGGGGCGATGTCGCCCGGCGATCGCTCTAACCGGCGGGCGGAGCGGTGACCAGGCCGCTGTCGTAGGCGACCACGACGAGCTGGGCGCGGTCACGGGCGTGGAGCTTGGCCAGCAGGCGCCCCACGTGGCTCTTCACCGTCGCCTGGCTGAGGTGCAGGTGCTCGGCGATCTCGCTGTTGGACAGCCCGCGGGCGATGTGGGTGAGCACCTCGCGCTCTCGCTCGGTGACGCCGTCGAGCCGGCGCGGCAGCGTACGGGCCGGCTCGGGCCTGCGGGTGAACTCGGCGATCAGCCGCCGCGTCACGGTGGGCGCGAGCAGAGCCTCCCCCGAGGCGATCACGTGCACGGCGGCCAGCAGGTCGGCCGGCCGGGTGTCCTTCAGCAGGAAGCCGCTGGCCCCCGCCCGCAGCGCCGCGTAGATGTAGGCGTCCAGGTCGAACGTGGTCAGGATGAGCACCCGCACCCCTGAGATCCGCGGGTCCGAGCAGATGCGGCGGGTCGCCTCGATGCCGTCCATCTCGGGCATCCGCACGTCCATCAGCACGACGTCGGGACGCTCTGACCTGGCCAGCTCGACCGCCTCGGCGCCGGTGCCGGCCTCGCCGACGACCGTGAGGCCCGGCGCGGTGTCGATCAGGAGCCGGAAGCCGCCGCGCAGCAGCGCCTGGTCATCGGCGACCAGGACGCGGATGTCCCCGCCGCCGGCCGCGCCCGGACCGCCCCGCGTCATCTCCGCCGCGCTCTCGCCCACTCGCTCGTCCGCCTTCCCGCTCACCACGCCACTCCGTCCGCCGGCTCCGGAGCCGGCCCCTCCGCCGCGCCGACCGCTCCCGCCGGCGGCGGTCCGTAGGGGAGGGTGGCGGTGACCGCGAAGCCGCCCGCGGGCCGCGGGCCGGCGTCGAAGGACCCTCCGTACATCACGACCCGCTCCCGCATGCCCACCAGGCCGTGGCCGCCGCCGGCCCCGCCCGTGGCGGGCAGCACCCGGGCTCCAGGCCCGTCGTCGACGACCTCCACCCGCACCTCACCCCGGCCGCCGCGTACCCGCACCCGGCAGTGCGCGGGCGCGGCGTGCCGCACGACGTTGGTCAGCGCCTCCTGGACGATGCGGTAGACCGACAGTTCCACCCCCTCGGGCAGGCCGTCGGCCTCCGCCACGTCCAGCTCGACCCGCACGCCGGCCTGCGCCGCCCGCTCGGCCAGCTCGGGCAGCCCGGAAAGGCCCGGCGCCGGGAGCAGGTCGGCCGGCTCCCCGTCGCCCTCCGAGCGCAGCACGCCCAGCATGTGCCGCATCTCGACGAGCGCGCCCCGGCTCACCGACTCGATCTCGCGCAGCGCCTTGCGGGCCTCCTGCGGCCGCACCTCGGCGACGTGGTCGGCCACGCCGGCCTTCACGGTGATCAGCGTCATGCTGTGCGCCACGACGTCGTGCAGTTCGCGGGCGATGCGCAGCCGCTCCTCGGTGACCGCCCGGCGTGCGAGTTCGTTCGCCGAGCGCCGCACGTACAGCCGGCGCTCCCGCACCGCGCGGCCGACGGTCCAGGCCCCGCCCATGATGGGCAGGCCCACCAGCACGGAGGTGAACGGAAAACCGTCGGTCCCCCAGCCGACCGGACCGGCCATCGTGGAGCCGGCGATCACGACGGCGCTCAGCGCGCCGATCGTCCGCGTGGGCACCCAGCGCAGCCCCGGACGGGTGAGCGCGACCATGTAGAGCGCGAAGGCGGCCGCGGCGAAGGCATCGTTGACCATCCCGGCGAACAGCGACGACACGGTCGCGGTCAGCACCACCCAGAAGACCGGCACCGGCCACAGCCGCCGCACCGCCAGGGGAATTCCCATGCCGGCGACGATCAGGCACTGCACCACCGGCACAGCGGCGCCGGGCGCCGCGTGCCGCGCCAGGACGATGCCCAGCAGGAGCAAGGTGTACCCGGCCGCGGCGAACGCGTCCAGCCTGACCAGCCGGCCCCGTGCGGGCGGCGACCAGGCCGCGCCGGAGCCTGCCGGGCCGGGAGACGGCCACAGGTCCGCCTTCTCGGCCTGGGTCTCCGCGTCGTCCACCTCCGCAGGCTACCGGTGCCGGCCGGCCCGGCACCTCCTGCCGGGGGATGTCATCCCCCGGGCGGACGCCGGCCCCCCGCGGGCCGCGCGCTACGCCTGCGGCGGGGCCGCCGGATCGCGGCCCAGGGACGATGCGCCGCCCGGTGTCCTCGCGGCAGCCTGGCACGGTGATCGAAGTGAGAGAACTGACCAAGCGGTACGGCCGCGCCCTCGCCGTCGACCGGCTGTCCTTCGAGGTGCGGCCCGGGCAGGTGACCGGCTTCCTCGGGCCGAACGGCGCCGGCAAGTCCACCACCATGCGCCTGGTCCTCGGCCTGGCCGCCCCCACCTCCGGCGCGGCGCTCGTCGGCGGCCGCCCGTACGCCTCCCTGCGGCGCCCGATGAGCAAGGTCGGCGCGTTGCTCGACGCGGCGGCGCTGCACCCCGGGCGCAGCGCCCTGGACCACCTCAGATGGCTCGCCCGGGGGAACGGCATCGGCCAGGCCCGCGTAGCGCAGGTGCTCGAACAGGTAGGGCTGGCCGGCGTCGCCCGGCGGCGGGCCGGCGGTTTCTCCCTGGGGATGAAGCAGCGGCTGGGCATCGCCGCGGCGCTGCTCGGCGACCCGGAGGTCCTGCTGTTCGACGAGCCGGTCAACGGCCTGGACCCCGATGGGGTGCGCTGGATCCGGGAGCTGATGCGCGGTCTGGCGGCCGAGGGGCGCACCATCCTGCTGTCCAGTCACCTGATGAGCGAGATGGAGCTGACCGCCGACCGGCTGGTCATCGTCGGGCGCGGCCGGCTGATCGCCGACACCTCCGTGCCCGAGCTCGCCGGCCGCTACGGGCAGGGGGTGCTGGTGCGCTCGCCCCGCGCGGCCGAGCTGGCCGCGGTGCTCACCGAGGCGGGCGGCGTCGTCGCGGACGACCCGGGCGGCGGCCTGTCGGTGACCGGGATGGAGGTGGCCGCCATCGGCGACCTGGCCGCGCGCCACGGCATCGCCGTCCACGAGATGTCCCCTCGCGGCGCCTCCCTGGAGGAGGCCTATCTGCGGCTCACCGCGGGAACCGGCGACCACGCCGCCCCGCGCACCCTCACCGGGCACTGACCCGCCCGGCACCCGAAAAGCCGTTGCGCGGTGGGCGCGCGTACCGGTAGGAATTGCGGCCGGGGCCGGGCCGGACGTCGGCGGGCCCGTTGAGACGAGAGGAGGGAAGAGGCGATGACCACCAAGATCACCGCGCTCGTGTCCTCCGAGGTCGCGCACCGGCGCTGACCATCGGAAACCGTGCGGGCGCGCCTCCACAGGAGAGTGTTGTGACCGCTGTACCGCAAGACCTGACCATGCGCCCGATCACCGGGCCGGAAGAACTCGACCTTTTCACCCGCCTGCCCTACATGCTCGACCGCGAGCTGGCCGACGACCTGCGGACCGGCAGGCGCCGGCCCGGCTGGATGTGGGTCGCCCTCCGGGGCGACCGGCCGACCGCCCGGCTCGCCTGGTGGAGCCGTCCCGGCGACCCCGCTCCCTTCCTGCTCGACATATTCGACGTGGCCGCGGACACCGCCGCCCCGGACGCGACCGCGCAACCGGCCGGCACGGGCCGCGGCGCCGTCGCGACCAGCGGTGACGACGGCGTGCGGCTGCTGCGCACCGCCATGGAGCACGTGCTCCCCGAAGGCGCCCGCCCGCCGGAGTACATCCGGTACGTCCCGCCGGGCTGGCGTGACGATCCGGTGGCGAGCCGGGTTGTCGAGGCCAGGGTCGCCGCGCTGGAGCTCACCGGCGCCCGGCTGTTCGTGGAGCGGCTGCGGCTGAACTGGCGGCCGGGAACCCCCATCGCCGAGCCCAGCGGGCGCCTGGCGTTCCGGCCGGTGGCGGGCCGCGAGGAGCTCGTGGAGCTGATGACCGAGGTGCTCGAGGGCACGCTGGACGCCCACAGCCGGGACGAGCTGACCCGGATGACCCCCCGGGAGGCGGCCGTCCAGCAGTACGAGGAGGAGCTGGAGCGCTACCAGAGCCCGCGCGAGTGGTGGCGCGTCGCCACGACGCCCGGCGGTGAGCCCGTGGGCTTCGTCATCCCGGCGCACAACTCCTACAACCCGATCATCGCCTACATCGGGGTGCTTTCGGCGCACCGGGGGAAGGGCCACATCGACGACCTGCTCGCCGAGGGCACCCGCATCCTGGCCGCCGAGGGCGTGCCGCGCGTCCGCGCCTCCACCGACCTCGGCAACGTGCCCATGGCCAGGGCCTTCCGCCGCGCCGGCTACGTCGAGTTCGAGCGCGAGCTCAACTACACCTGGCCTTAGAGGCCCGGCCCCGCCGTCCGACTCGTCCGGGTCCCGATGGGCGGCGGGATACGCCGGCGCCCGGTGCCCTACGTCCTCCGGCCCCGGCGGGACGTTTCGACGCCGGGTGAAACGACGCGGCCCTAGCGTCGGGGCATGGAGTTCTCGCAGGTGGACGGCCCGCCCGGACGGGCCGTCGCCATGGGTGGAAAGCCCGTGCCCCCGGCGCCCGGTCACGGCCGGCCGGCGGACGGTTCGGCCGTCACGGTCAGCGGCCATGCCGAGGTGACGGTCACCGGCCATGCCGAGGTGACGGTCACCGGCCATGCCGAGGTGACGGTCACCGGCCATGCCGAGGTGACGGTCAGCGGTCATGCCGAGGTGTGCGCCGTGCTGGCCGACCCGCGCTTCGTCGTCCCGCCCGCCCCGGCGCACGACGGTGCCCCCGGGACGGTCGCCTGGCTGCGGGCCGGCGTGGCACGGTTCAGCAACGGACCCCGGCACCGGCGCCGGCGGGCCATGGTCGCCGCCGACCTGCGCCGCATGGAACCCTCGGTCCTGCGCGCGGCGGCCCGGGACTGGACGGCCGCCGTGGTCGAGGATGCCGGGGATGAGCCGTTCGACGTCATGGCGTCGATCGCGCGCACGGTCCCGATCGGCGTGCTCGGCGGTGCGCTCGGCGTGGCCGGGCTCGATCCGGCGCGTCCGGACGGCGTAGGGGACTTCGTCCGCGCCGTCTCGGCGGTCGCGGCGGCCTACCACCCGGGTACGGGGGGCGGCGCCGCGGACAACGGCGAAGCCGACGCGGCGGTGTCCGCTCTGGTCGCCCTGCTCGGCCCCGGCGACTCCGAGGCGGTCGCCGCGCGCATAGGTCTGCTGGTCCAGGCGTGCGACGCGACCGCCGGCCTGATCGGCAACACCCTCGACGCGGCCCTGCCTCCACCGCCCGTGCCCAAGCGGCCGCCAGGGGAGCGGGGAGCCGGTGACAGGTCCGCTGACCGGCCGGTCGGGACGAAGGGCGACGGAGGACCGGGAGAGGGGCCGGTAGCGGCGCAGGCCGGTAGCCGGGTGGGGGAGCGGTCGGTGGAGTCCGGGGGCGGTGGAGGCCGGGGTGGGTGGCCGGTCGAGTGGCTCGTCGCCGAGACGGCGCGCCATGACCCGCCGGTGCGCTCCACCCGGCGCGTGGCCACCGCCGGAGCCGAGATCGCGGGACGCGGCGTCCCACCGGGCACGGTGGTGCTCCTGGACCTCGCCGCCGCCGAGCGCGACCCGCGGGTGTTCCCCGATCCCGGCCGCTTCGACCCCGCGCGGCGGACGCCCGCACACCTCGCCTTCGGCCACGGTCCGCGGTCGTGCCCGGGATCCGACCACGGCCTCGCGCTGGCGTGCGGCGTGCTGGAGGTGCTGCTGCCCCGCTGCGAGCGGGCCGGAGGCGGCACGGTCCACGGACCCTCCGCGAATCTACGCGTCCCGCTGCGGCTGGAGGTGCGGGTCCGGTGAGGGCTGATCGTCTCCGCCGCGGAGGCGGCTCCCGCCCGTGCGTGATCGCCCGTGCGGGCGCGGGATCCCCTCCGGCGCGTTCTGTTCCCGCTGTGATCGGAGGTCACGTCCGTTGAACGCGAAGATCGACCGTTTCGAGGAGTTCCGCGCCCTGCACCACGGGGAGCGACCCCTGTTCCTGCCCAACGCCTGGGACCACGCCTCGGCGGCGGCGCTGGTGGCCCGCGGGTTCACCGCGCTCGGCACCACCAGCCTGGGCGTGGCGGCCGCCGCGGGCAAGCCCGATGCCGCCGGCGTCACCCGCGAGGACACCATGCGTCTGGCGGCGAGCCTGGGCCGGCTACCGGCGCTGATCAGCGTGGACGTGGAAGGGGGGTTCAGCGAGGACCCGGGTGAGGTCGCCGCGCTGGCCGCCGAACTGGCCGAGGCGGGCGTGGCCGGGCTGAACATCGAGGACGGCCGCCCAGGCGGCACCCTGGCCGGGCGGGACCGCCAGTGCGCCCTCATCGCGGCGATCAAGGACGCCGTCCCCGGGTTGTTCGTCAACGCGCGGACCGACGTCTTCTGGTTCGCGGCGACCGAGCACGACTGGTCCGGTGACCCGGAGGGTGCGCGGCGGGGACCTCTGGCGGTGGCCCTGGAGCGGGTGCGCGCGTACCGCGACGCCGGGGCCGACGGCGTCTTCGTCCCGGGTGCGGGTGACGAGCCTTCCATCGCCGCGCTCGCGGCAGGGGTGGACGCTCCGCTCAACATCCTGTTCACGCCGGGCGGCCCGTCCGTGGCGCGCCTGGGCGAGCTCGGGGTCCGCCGGGTGAGCTGCGGTTCCCTGCTGTTCCGGGCGGCGCTGCACAACGCGGTGGAACTGGCGTGGGCGGCCGCCCACGAGGAGGTGACGGCGGCCGGGCTGCCCTCCTACGCCCAGGCCCAGGCGCTCGCCGGCGCCTTCGGCTGAGCACGGCGGTTGCTCCGCCGACGACCAGGGCGCCGTCCGATCCAGACGACCAGGGTGCCGTCCGATTCGGGACGACCAGGGCGCCGTCCGGTCCGGTTACGGACGCCGCCTGTTCGTGGGTGCCGCGGGCCGGGCGGGCGTCGTCAGGTCTCGTGGCGGGGGATGCCCGAGACCTCGTGGTCGGCGTGGAACAGGGCCTCGGAGATCAGCCCGCGGACGTGCGCGTCGCGGGCGCGGTACAGGACGCGACGCCCGTGCCGCCGCGTGTCGACCAGCCCGGCCAGGCGCAGCTTGGCCAGGTGCTGGGAGACCGAGGGACGCGCGACGCCGATGAGCTCGGCCAGCGAGGAGACGTCGTACTCGCCGGAGACCAGAAGCCACATCAGCCGAAGGCGTGTGCCGTCGCTGAGCATGCGAAACGCCTCGACGGCCGTGTCGACCTGAGAGGAAGTGGGTTGCTGGTGCAATGGATGTGCACCTGATTCGTTGTCGCGTGCGTACATGACTACATATACTCCACGCAAGAATCCCCGTCCGCAAGCGAGGCAGCCATGTCTGACCAGCAGTCCGGCCCTTCATCCCCCGGCGGACTCGACCGGCATGACCCCGAACACCAGCATGGACACCGGCACCTGCCCGCGGACGGACGCGAACGCGGGCAGGGCCATGGCGATGGAGAACAGCACGGCCTTGCGGGGTCCGGGGAGCCGGCACCTGCCCCCGTGACCGACCAGGAGCACGGCCACGGGCACGGACACGGCCATGAGCACGGCCAGGAGCACGGGCACGCGGAGGAGCACGGGAACGCGGAGCAGGATGAGCCCGGGCATGGGCACGGACATGGGCACGGGCACGGGCATGGACATGGCGGGGAAAGGCAGGGGCTCCTCGGGCGGCTGGTGGCTTTCGGGGCTCATCTGGTCACTCCGCACAGCCATGACAGCGCCGACAAGACCGACACCGCGCTGGAGTCCAGCAGCCGGGGCATCCGCGTGCTCGGGCTGTCCTTCGCGATCCTGGCGGCCACGGCCGTCGTACAGGCGGTGATCGTCGCCTTCTCCGGCTCGGTGGCGCTGCTCGGCGACACCCTGCACAACTTCGCCGACGCCCTGACCGCCGTCCCGCTCGGCATCGCGTTCTGGCTCGGACGGCGCGCGGCGACCCGCAGGTTCACCTACGGCTACGGCAAGGCCGAGGACCTCGCCGGCCTGGTGATCGTCGTCATCATCGCCGCCTCGGCGGTGCTGGCCGGATACGAGGCGATCCAGCGCCTGTTCGACCCGCAGGAGGTCCGCCAGCTCGGCTGGGTCGCGGGCGCGGGGCTGGTCGGCTTCCTGGGCAACGAGTGGGTGGCCCGCTACCGCATCCGGGTGGGCCGCGAGATCGGCTCGGCCGCCCTGGTCGCCGACGGCCTGCACGCGCGCACCGACGGCTTCACCTCCCTGGCCGTGCTGCTGGGCGCGGGCGGCGCGGCGCTCGGCTACCCCATCGCCGACCCGATCATCGGCCTGCTGATCACCCTGGCGATCGCCCTGGTGCTGCGGAACGCGGCCCGGGAGATCTACCACCGTCTCATGGACGCCGTCGATCCCGCCCTGCTCGACCAGGCCGAACGCGTCCTGTCGCAGACCCCGGGTGTGCGCGGGGTCGGCGCCGTCCGGCTGCGGTGGATCGGTCACACGATGCGGGCCGAGGTGGAGATCCAGGTGGATCACGACCTGTCGCTCGTGGAGTCGCATGCGGTCGCCGTCGAGGCCGAGCACCGGCTCATCCACCAGGTGGCGCGCCTTCGCGCGGCGACCGTCCACGCCGACCCCCACGGCCCGCGCGACGCCGACTACCACGAGCGGCTGAACCGGCACCGCGAGACGACCACGGCCTGAGGCTTGACTCTCCCACTGTGGGAGACCCGAAGGTGGTCCAGTGCGTGGCGATGACGAGAGGTTGCTGAGCATCGGAGAGCTGGCGGAGCGCACCGGGATGCCGGTGAAGCTGATCCGCCACTGGTCCGACATCGGTGTGGTACCGCCGGCGGACCGCACGGCGGCCCGGTACCGGCTCTATGCCCCCGACGCGGTCGCCCGGCTCGAACTGGCGCGCGCGCTGCGCGATCTCGGGCTGGGCATGGCCGCGATCAGGGACGTCGTCGCCCGCGAGCGCGATCTGACCGAGGTGGCGGCGGTCCACGCGGACGCGCTGGAGGTCCGGATCCGCACGCTGAGGTCGCAGCAGGCGGTGCTGCGATCGATCACCTCCGGTAGAACGGCCACCGAAAGGCTCACTCTCATGACCAGGCTGGCACGACTGTCCGCCGCCGAGCGCAACGCCGTCGTCCGCGAGTTCGTGGCGGACGCCGTGGGGGAGGCCGACGCCCCCGGCTATCGTGAAGGGCTGCTCGCGGCCCTGCCCGAGCTGCCGCCCGAGCCCACCCAAGAGCAGATCGACGCCTGGCTGGAGCTGGGCGAGCTTCTGGAGGACCCGGCGCTGGCCGCCGGCATGCGGCGCATGGCCGAGTACGCCGCGCGGTACGCGCTTCGCGAGCACGACGAGCGGGACCTGCGGGAGGTGGAGCGGGTCACCGATCTGTGGGTGGGGCAGGTGAGCGCCGCCATGGAGGCGGGCTCGGCCGCCGACTCGCCGGCGGCCGAGCCGGTGGTGGCCGCCGTCGTCGCCGCCTGGCTCCCCACCCAGGTCCGCGTTCCCGGCGGTCCGGAGCAGGACGGCGCCGAGGCGCGCCGCGTGCTGCTGGACCAGTTGGAGAACGCCGCCGACCCTCGCCTGGAGCGGTACTGGCAGCTGATGTGCGTCATCAACGGCCTGCCGGTGCGGCCGAGCATCGCGGCCGCGGGCCGGTGGCTGACGACCGCGCTGCGCACCAATCCCGAGCCCGGCGCCCGTGAGGCCCGTATCGCCGCCCTCCTCCGGCAAGAGGGGCGGGCCCCCGCGTCCGGTGGTGAGGACGCGGCGCCCGGCATCACCGGCGACCGCCCAGAAACGGCCGCGGGGACGGTGGGCGACGCCGGTCCGGAGGGGATCGTCGGCGACTGCGCCCGTGTGCTGGCCGAGGTGGGGGAGCTGGTCGCCGCCGTGCCGCCCGGGAGGCTGGCCGACCCGACTCCGTGCGAGGGGTGGGACGTGCGGGCGCTGCTGGACCACCTGGTCTGGGAGAACCTGCTGTGGGCCGGCCTCGCCGAAGGCGCCCCCCGCTCCGACTTCGCCGCCGACCACCTCGGCCGCGACCACGTCGCCGCCTTCCGGGCCGCCGCCGAGGCCACGATGGCCGCCTTCCGCCGGCCGGGCATGCTCGCCGAGCGGTTCGGGCCCGCGCCGGGCTGGCGGCTGGTGGAGCAGGTCCTCATCGAGATGACCGTGCACGGCTGGGACCTGGCAAGGGCGATCGGCCGCCCGGCCGACCTGGTCCCCGACGTCGCCGAGGCGCTCATGCCGTCGGTGCGGGAGATCTACGGCGGCCTGCCCCGCACGCCCGGCGGCTCGTTCGCCCCCGAGCGCCCGGTGCCCGACGGCGCGACCCCTGCCGACCGCCTGGCCGCCTACCTGGGCCGCCGCCTGGACTGACCCGCTTTCGCGCCGTCCCATGGGCGGCGTGATCCGGGCCCGCGCGTGGCGGCCTGGGGCCGCTCGCCGGCCGGGCCGCAACCTAGCATTTCGTCCTCGACCTGGACTGTCGCCCTCCGCCCGTGCGGGCCGTGTCACCGCCTTCCCCAGCCCGCGCAAGGGAGATCGGCCGCCCGTCCGGGAGATCATCGGGCAGGTATCGGGCATGCGACGTTTAAATCCCTATTCCCTAGTCTTAAAGGGGGTATGATGCTCGACGGTGTGATCTGACCAAGGAGATCGCGTGGCCCTACCTGACTTCCTGGTGATCGGAGCCCCCAAGTCGGGCACCACGGCTCTGCACGCCGCGCTCGCGCGGCATCCGGAGATCTTCATGTCCGCCGTCAAAGAGCCCAAGTTCTTCCTCACCGACGGGCCGCCGCCGGATCGGGGCGGGCCCGGAGACGCCCAGACCTTCAAAGAGCACGTCTGGCGCAGGACGGACTACGAGGCGCTGTTCGACCCGGCCCCGCCGGGCGCGCTCAAGGGGGAGTCCACCCCCTTCTACCTGTACGACCGGCAGGCGCAGCGGCGCATCCACGCGCTGCTCCCCGAGGCCCGGCTGATCGTCGTGCTGCGCGATCCCGTCGAGCGCGCCCACTCCAACTGGACCCACCTGTGGTCGGCCGGCCTGGAGCCGGTCGGCGACGTCGTGCGCGCCTGCGCCGAGGAGGAGCGCCGCATCGCGGCCGGATGGTCGGCGTTCTGGCACTACGTGGCGCTCGGCCGGTACGGCGAGCAGCTCGAGCACCTGTTCGGCCTGTTCCCCCGGGAGAACGTCCTGCTGTTCCGCTACCGCGACCTGGTGGACGAGCCGGCGGCGACCCTCGACCGCATCTGCCTGTTCCTCGGCGTCGAGCCAGGGCTGGTCGCCGAGGTGCCCCGCGAGAACGTGACCGCCCATCCCGATCCGACGCTGCGCCACCGGGCGCTGTCGCGGCTGATGCGCGCCGGCGCGACCCTGGGACGCCATCTGCCGGGCTCGCTGGCGGCCCGGCTGACCGAGCCGCTGGAGAAGACGCTGCAGGACAGCGGCCGTCCGCGCCGCCCGTTGAGCTGGGAGCAGCGCCAGGCGCTCATCCCCGGGTTCCGGGACGACATCGCGCTGCTGGAGGAGGTCACGGGGGAGGAGTTCGGCGACTGGCTGCGGCCCCGTGACCGCTCGGGCGGGCTGATGGGCGACCGGCCCCCGGGCCAGGGTCAGGCGCGCAACGGACGCCCGCGCGTGCACTGAGCCCGCGCCTGCGGCGGGACGCCGCCACCGGCCGGCGCGTGCGTCCCCTGACGCCGTGACCGGCCGCCGTGCGGGCCCCGCGGGCGGTGCGGGGCCGGTGCGGCCCCGCCGCGAGGTCGGTGCGATGAGGTCAGTGCAGCTCGGTGCGCAGCTCGTGCGAGCCGTCTTCCCTGGTGATCTCGTAGTACACGCGCCGCCGGCCGTCGGGCAGCGGCAGGATGTCCAGGTAGCGCAGCCCGCCGTAGGGGGACTCCGCGATGGGCTCGGTGCCCACCGGGGCCAGCGTGGAGTAGGCGCCGATGGCCAGCCCCGTGCGCTCCTCGTAGTTCTCCGCCGCAGTGGCCCGTCCGTCGTAGGTGGCCAGGACGGTGCCGCCGGCGTGCAGCACCGAGGTCACGCGGGCGCCCCGCGCGTCCCAGCAGCCCGGACGGCCGCTGAGCGCCGTGCCCTCCCAGGTCCACTCCAGGCCGTCGGCGCTGGTGGCGTAGTCGGTGACCATCTGGTCCTCCTCACCGGGGTCCGACAGGGGATGGCAGGAGGCCCACAGGTGCCACTGGCCGTCGCGGTGGAGGATCACCGGGTCCTTGACCGCGGTCTTGGGGTCGCCCGGCAGCACGACCTTGCGCTGGGCGGCGTCGAACGCCGACGGGTCGGCGGCCTCCATCACCTCGACGCGCCAGTGCTTGGTGCCGTGGGTGGCGCAGCTGATGTAGAGCCGCCACCGGCCCTCGGGCGTGCGCACCAGCGCGGGACGCTCCAGGGACTCGGTGTCGGCCTCCTCGCGGGTGATGGTGTAGATCGGCTCGAACCGCTCGCCGTCCAGGGAGCGCGCGACGCGGACCGCGTAGCCGCGTCCCTCGCCGATCGGCCGCCGGAGGCGGTAGGCGAGGTAGAAGACGCCATCGCTGTGGACGGAGCTCGGGGCCCCGACCCAGTGGCCGGGCTCATCCCCGGGAGGGGCGAGGACGAGGACCGAGCGGTCGGGCCGGAGAGCCGGCAGGGCGCTTCGCGGGTCGTTTTCGTTCATCGGCACGTCGAAACAATAGACGGGAATCGGGGGTGATGACGAAAGATTGGCCGGTCATAGGGGGTGCGAGTCACCCCAGAGTGCTACCGGGGCCACCCCGGAGTCCCCGCGATTCCGGCATGCGCCACCTTCCCGAGCGGCGGCTGCCTGGTCACGGCCACCGCTCAGGACACCACCGTGCCGACGAGATGGCCGACGCCGAAGGTGACCGCGGCCGCCGCCGCGCCGAGCGCGAGCTGCCTGGCGCCACCGAACAGCGGCGAGCGGCTGGTGAGCCGCGCGACCAGCGCTCCGGTGGCGAACAGCGCCACCGCGGTGAGCGCCACCGCCACGGCCACCGAGCCGACGCCGAACAGGAACGGCAGCAACGGCACCAGCGCGCCGAGCGCGAAGGCCAGGAAGGAGGACCCGGCCGCCTTCCACGGCGAGGGAAGGTCATCGGGGTCGACGCCGAGCTCCTCGCGGGCGTGCACCCGCCAGGCGACCTCGTCGTGCCGGTGCAGCTGGCGGGCCACCTCGCGGGCCAGGTCAGGGGAGAGTCCGCGGGACTCGTACAGCGCCGCGAGCTCGCGCTCCTCGGCTTCGGGGTTCCCGGCGATCTCCCGGCGCTCGACGTCGATCTCCGCGAGCGTCATCTCGGTCTGCGAACGAACGGAGGTGTACTCGCCGGTGGCCATGGAGAAGGCGCCGGAGACCAGGCCCGCGAGGCCGGCGATCGTGACGGTGTGCGCCCCGGCGCCGCCGCCCACGACCCCGGCGATGAGCGAGGCGTTGGACACCAGCCCGTCCATGACGCCGAACACCGCCGGCCGCAGCCAGCCGCCGGTCACGTCCCTGTGGCTGTGGTGCACCTCGGCGGCGTGGAGGGGAGCGGAGGACATCGCGTTCCTTTCGGGCGGTCTGCCCACCGGGTGGGCGCCGGGACCGCCGGCGCCCTGCACGCGGACGCCTGCTCGAAGCCGCTGTCGTCCGTGGCCGATCGTTCACGCTAGCCAGCCGGGAAGCCCGTGTCAAAGGACGGTAAAGCCCCCGGCGGCTCAGTCGGTGAGGGCGTCCTCGGGGGAGCTCCGCCCAAGGGCCGCCAGTTCCTCCAGGGCCCCTGCCAGTACCTCCGGCGGTGGTGAGGCCAGACCGATGCGGACGGCGGGCGGCGCGCCGTGCGGCCCCGCGGCGAAGGACGCGGCCGGGGTGACCGCGATGCCCCGGCGCGCGGCGGCGGCGACGAAGGTCTCGGCGTGCCAGGGCCGCGGCAGCTCCCACCAGCAGTAGTAGCCGTGGGGGTCGGCGCGCACGGCGAACCCCGCGAGGGCGCCGGCGGCCAGGCGCTGGCGGGCCGCGGCGTCCTCGCGCTTGGCCCGCACGACGGCGTCAACGGTGCCGTCGGCGGTCCAGCGGGCGGCGGCCTCTAGCGCGAAGCCCGTCGCCGTCCAGGCCCCCGACCGCAGGGCGGCGGCCATCGGCGCCGCCAGGCCGGCGGGGGTGACCGCGAAGCCGGCCGTCAGCCCCGGGGCCAGCCGCTTGGACAGGCTGTCGAGCAGGATCGTGCGCTCGGGGGCCAGCGCCGCGAGGGGAGGCTGGTCGCCGGCGTGCAGGAACGCCCAGACGGCGTCCTCGATGGCGTGCAGTCCGAGGTCGCCGAGCGTCTCGGCCAGTTCCTGGCGCCGGTGGGCGGGCATGGTCGACGACAACGGGTTGTGCAGGGTCGGCTGGAGGTACACCGCGCGCAGCGGGGTGCCGCGGTGGGCGGCGGCCAGCGCCTCCGGGACCAGCCCCTTCTCGTCGCAGGCCAGCGGGACCAGGGTGACGCCGAGCCGGGCGGCGATCGTCTTGACCATCGGGTAGGTGAGGGCCTCGACGCCGAGTCGCGCCCCCGGCGGCACCAGCGCGGCGATCGCCGCGGCGATCGCCTGCCGCCCGCCGGCGGCGAACAGCACGCGGGCGGGGTCGGGCCGCCAGCCGCCCCGCGCCAGCAACCAGGCGGCCGCGTCCCGGGCCGCGGCCGTTCCCTGCGCGGGCATCGGGCGCAGCGCCGCGCCGAGCACGTCCGGGCGCAGCATGCCGCCCAGGCTCCCGGCCAGCAGGGCCGGCTGCCCGGGCACCACGGGATAGTTGAGCTCCAGGTCCACGCGTAACCCGCCCGGCTCGACCAGGGCGCTGCCGGGGGAGCGTCCCGGGGCGCGCACGAACGTCCCGCGGCCCACCTCGCCGGCGACGAGGCCTCGCTTGGCGAGCTCCTGGTACACCCGGCCGGCGGTGGAGGCGGCGATGCCGCGCCGCCGCGCGAACAGCCGCTGGGGCGGCAGCCGGTCGCCCGGCCGCAGCCGGCCGGCGGCGATGTCGGCGGCCACGGCGTCGGCGATCACCCGGTAGTCCTCCATCGGACCCCTATCGATACGAAGTCAACATTGCACCGAGGGCAATCATCCTATTGCACCGATCGCCGTGTCCCGCCTAGCATCGCGGCCAGGCCCGGACGGCACGGGCACCGTGGGAGGGGAGCAGCGGTGGGGACGACGGCCGAGGTCAACGGGATCACCATCGCCTACGACGACGAGGGCGAAGGGGCGCCACTGGTGCTGGTCCACGGACACCCGTTCGACCGGTCGATGTGGGCGCCGCAGGTCGCCGGCCTCGCCGGCCCGGCATGGCGGGTCATCGTCCCCGACCTGCGCGGCTACGGCGACAGCACCGTCGTCCCCGGCGTCACGCCGCTCGCGGTCTTCGCCCGGGACATCGCCGCCCTGCTGGACCACCTGGGGGTGGACGAGGCCGTCATCGGCGGGCTGTCCATGGGCGGCCAGATCGTGCTGGAGTTCCACCGGCTGTTCCCCGGCCGCGTGCGCGGGCTCGTCCTGGCCGACACCTTCGCCCAGGGGGAGACCGAGGAGGGCAGGAGGACGCGCAACGCCATGGCCGACCGCCTCCTCACCGAAGGCATGCGCCCCTACGCCGAGGAGGTGCTGCCCAAGATGGTGGCCCCTTCCACGATCGCGACGAAGCCCGAGGTCGCCGCCCACGTGCTGCGGATGATGCGCGACGCGCCCGCCGAGGGCGCGGCCGCGGCGCTGCGCGGCCGGGCCGAGCGTCCCGACTACAGCGCCACGCTCGCCGCCGTCGCGGTGCCCGCGCTGGTCGTGGTGGGACGCCACGACGAGTTCACCCCGGTCGCCGACGCCGAGTTCATGCACCGCCGCATCCCGCGCTCGACGCTGGCGGTGATCGAGGGCGCCGCGCACATGCCGAACCTGGAGGCGCCCGCCGAGTTCGGCCGCGCGCTCCACGAGTTCCTGTCCACCTTCGCCGCGGCGACGCCTGGTCCGCCCGTCCGGCCCGGTTCCGTTGGCGGCTCCTGAGCCCGCCGTGCGGCCCGGCGCCGGACGATCTGGCGGAACCGGCGGATCCGGCCGCTGCCGCCCGGCTCCGGCCTGGCGGCGCCGGCACGGCGCACCGGTCCCCGGCGGGGACGGCCGGTGGTACACGGTGTCGGCCGGAGCGGTGAGAATGGGACGGACGACCGGAGACGGGGCCGGTCACCGCCCTTCGCGCCCGGCTTCCCCGAGCGGCCCGACGGCCGGTCGCCGGCACGGCTCAACGGAGAAGAGACGACCATGGCCGACAAGCCGGTGCTGACACCAGGCCCCGACCACCCCATCACCGTCGAGCGCACTCCCGGCCGCGTCGTGGTGTCGGCGGGCGGGCGCGTGCTGGCCGACACCCGTGACGCCCTGACCCTGCGCGAGGCGGACTACCCGCCGGTGCAGTACATCCCGCGCGAAGACGTCGACATGGGGCGGCTCGAGCGCACCGACCACGCCACCTACTGTCCCTACAAGGGCGACGCCTCCTACTACAGCCTCGCCGAAGGCGGTGAGAAGGGCATCAACGCCATCTGGACCTACGAGACCCCCTACCCGGCCGTCGCCGGGATCGAGGGCCACCTCGCCTTCTATCCCGACCGCGTCGCCATCGAGGAGCACCCCGCCGGCTGACCGCCCCACCGCGTCCCGCCCCCGCCGGTGGCGCCCCCGCCGGTGGCGCCCGGCGCGCGGATCCGCTCAGGCGGCGGCGCGGTCGGTGTTCTCGGCGGGCGGGCGCCGAGCCAGCGAGCCGGCGCCCAGGAGCACCGCGGCCATCGCCACGGTCACCAGGACGAAGGAGATCGGCAGGCTGGTGACGGCCGCCACCCCGCCGATCATGCTCGGCGCGACGAAGCCCGAGCTGTAGCTGATCGTGGCGACCCCGGCGACGCCTTCGCTGGGCGTGCGCCCGGCGTTGCCGGCCGCCGCGAACACCAGCGGCACCACCACGGCCACCCCGAGCCCGATCAGCATGAACCCGGCGATGGCGGGCGGCGGGGTGCGCGCCGCCACGACCAGCACCCCGCCCGCCGTGGCGAGCAGCCCGCTGAGGCGCACCGAGATGACGGGGCCGACGCGGCGTACCACCAGGTCCCCGCCCAGTCGCCCCGCGGCCATGGTGAAGGCGAACCCGGTGTAGGCGAACGCCGCGACGCCGGGGGAGGTGCCGGTGACCTGCCGAAGGTAGACCGCGCACCAGTCCTGGGCCGCGGCCTCTCCGAAGACCGCGCAGAAGCCGACCGCCCCCAGCACGAGCAGGGGCCGGGACGGCAGCACGAACCGCGCCGGAGCGTCCTGACCCGCCGGGGCGCGCACGTCCAGCAGCCATGGCCCGGCC
Organism: Sphaerisporangium sp. NPDC004334; assembly: GCF_053602655.1. Taxonomy (NCBI): domain Bacteria; kingdom Bacillati; phylum Actinomycetota; class Actinomycetes; order Streptosporangiales; family Streptosporangiaceae; genus Sphaerisporangium; species Sphaerisporangium sp. NPDC004334. Next base: position 66,672 of record NZ_JBSGDZ010000027.1, on the reverse strand, counting down.
GCCGCGCTCACGATCAGCAGCACCGCGGCCATCGCGGCGAGGTGGACGCGGGCGTCCACTCCGGCGTGCGCCGCCGCCACCCCCACCGCGCCGCCCGCGAGCCCGCCGACGCTCCACATCCCGTGCAGGCCGGGCATGATCGAACGGCCCAGCCGCTGCTCGACCTCGATGCCCTGCGCGTTCATCACCACGTCGCACATGCCCGCGACCGCGCCGTACACCAGCAGGGTGACCCACAGCACGGCCAGACCCGGCGCGAGCGCCGGCAGGGCGAGCATGACGCACCACAGGGCGATCAGCAGGCGGGTGGCGGGCCGGACCCCGACGCGGTGGGCGAACCGCCCCACCATGGGCATCGTGACCAGCGAGCCGACGGCCGGGGCGAGAAGGGCGAGCCCGAGCTCTCCGGGACCGGCGCCCAGACGCTCCTGCAACCAGGGGATGCGGGTGGCGAAACCACCGGACACCGCGCCGTGCACCGCGAACGTCACGGCGATGGCCACGCGGGCGCGCCTGACGATGCCCCGGTCCACGGCAAGAACCTAGCAGAGCCCCCCGCGCCGGCCGGCGCGAGGTGATCATGGCGTCGCGGGCTCGTCCCGGCGGGCCTTCGCGGCGGGGGCGGGACTACGCTTCTGGGGACGGTCCCATGGGGACGGCACGCCGCTCCGGGACGGGGCGGGGCCGCCTTGACGGGCGAATATGGTCGCTGGGAGTGTTGCGGCATGTTGGATGTGGCGGTCATCGAGGATCCGGCGGCGGCCGAGGTCTCGCTCGATCCGGTGCGGGTCCGTCTGCTGGCCGAGCTGGCCGTCCCCGGGTCGGCCACCATGCTGGCGGCCAAGGTCGGCCTGCCGCGGCAGAAGGTGAACTACCACCTCAAGACCCTTGAGCGGTACGGGCTGGTCGAGCTGGTCGAAGAGCGGCGCAAGGGCAACGTGACCGAGCGCGTGATGCGCGCCACCGCCGCCTCCTACGTCATCTCGCCGGTCGCGCTCGCCGCGGTGCAGCCCGATCCCTCCCGCGCGCCCGACCAGCTGTCGGCGCGGTGGCTGCTGGCGGTGGCCTCCCGGCTGGTGCGCGATGTCGGGCAGCTGATCACCGGGGCGGCCAAGGCGCGCCAGAAGGTCGCCACCTTCGCCATCGACGGCGAGATCCGCTTCGCCTCGGCCGCCGACCGCGCCGCGTTCGCCCGCGAACTGGCCGAGGCGGTCACCACGCTGGTGGGCAAGTACCACGACGAGGGGGCCGCGGGCGGGCGCGACCACCGCGTCATCGTGGCCGTCCACCCGAGCATCACCCGTGACCCCGGCGAGACAGGCGACCCCGGCGAGACCGGCGCCACCCCGACCGCGACCAAGGACGCGACCAAGGAGCAGTGAGCGGCATGCGGCACGAATTCGAGGTGCGCGAGGAGATCGCGCTCGACGCGACGCCCGAGGAGGTCTGGGAGGCCATCGCCACCGGGCCGGGCATCGACTCCTGGTTCATGGGGCGCAACGAGGTCGAGCCGGGCGTGGGCAACACCGTGCGCCACAGCCTGATGGGGCACACCACGAACGCCACGGTCACCGCGTGGGAGCCCGGCAAGCGGTTCACCTACCAGAGCGAGCAGAACCCCGACGGCACGTTCATGGCCTTCGACTACCTCATCGAGGGCCGCGAGCGGGGCAGCACCGTGCTGCGGCTGGTGCACAGCGGCTTCCTCGGCGACGACTGGGAGGCCCAGTACGACGCGCTGAAGAAGGGCGACGGCATGTACATGCGCAAGCTCGCCGCCTATCTCAAGCACTTCCCCGGGCGCACCGCGACCTTCACCCTGCTGGTCCCCGGTCCGCAGGTGTCCGGGCACGAGCAGGTGTGGGCGGCGTTCAAGAGCGCGCTGGGCGTGGCGGGCGAGGTCGCCGCGGGCACGCCGGTGCGCCTGACGGTGCCGGGGCTGCCGCCCGCGGACGGGGTGGTCGAGAGCACCGAGTACCCGAGCATCCCCAGCGTCTGCACCGGCGACGCGCTCTACACGTTCATGCACGGCTACCGCGACACGGTCGTGGTGGAGCAGCACGGCTTCACCGAGGGCGCCGACGCCGGGGCGACCGAGCAGGCGTGGAAGTCCTGGCTGGCCCGGGCGTTCGCCTGAGCGCCCGCCGTCAGCCGGTCTCGCACCCGGCCGGGGGGACGGCCGGCGCCGGGGCGTGGAGTCCGCCGGACGGGACGTGGCGGTCACGTCCCGCCCGGCGGCCGGGCTCCGCCCCGCCCGGCCGCGTCGCGCGCCGGGCGGCCCTCGCCTGCCGGCGGAGCCCAGGCGTTCGGGCCGGCGTTCAGGCCAGCTTGCCGAGCCAGGCCTGCCAGGCGTGCTCGCTCTCTTCGGCGTCCGCCGGCGCGAACAGGTGGTGGCCGATGACGAGCGTGTCGTGCATGCCGAGGATGAAGCGGTAGAGCGCGTCGCCGGTGCGCACGCCGAGGAAGCCGGGGGCGGCGTAGTCGGCGACCCCTTCGACCGGCGGCAGCCCCTCGGGAGTCAGCCGCACGCGGTCGCCCGCGGAGACCGGGCCGGCCAGCCCGAGGCCGCGCTCGAGGATCTCCCATGCGGGTTCGGCGCCGCCCGCGGACGGGCGCGCCCCGAAGACGACCGTGGCCGTGCGGCCGGGGAAGTGGGCGAGGTACTGGCCGAGGCTGTGCAGGTACAGGTCCCAGCCGCGCTGGAGGGCGTCGTACTCGCTCTCCCAGTCGTCGCCGAGGACGCCGCTCTGCACCAGGCGCAGGACGGTGGTGCCCTGCCCGCGCCCCTCGATGAGGTACTCGAAGGCCATGAAGAGCCCTTCGGGGCTCTCGGGGCTGCGGACGGCGAAGCGCTGGGCCGGCTCCCACGCGGTGACGGTGGCCTCCGAGGGCGGGAAGTCGCCGAAGTACTGCCGGGCGTATCCGCCGACACGCGGCTCGATCTCGTTGCGTCCCATGAACCAGGAGTCGGCGCCGGGGCCGGTGGCGATCGCCTCCCACACCTGCTCGGGGGTCGCCTGCAGCGTCACCTGCTTGCGCAGCTCGAACTCGTGCGGCATCGGGAGCTCCTCGTCCTCGGCGCCCACGGGCGCGCCGTCTGGTGTGTCGGTGAGCGAGCGGGTCGTCAGGCGATGGCGGCCGCTCGGAGCATCACGATGCCACCGAAAGTTTAATTTGTCAATATGACTCTAGTTGTCGGTGATGGCCGCTCGCCGGGCGGCCGCTGGAATGCCGCGGTGCGCCTTGCCGAAGGGGGGGATCCTCGGTCTGGGCGCCGGGCGCGCGTCCGGCGTGGCCGGTCAGCGCCCTTCGCCGGCCCAGGCTATGTGGCCGGCGTCGGGCGGGGCGTCCGGCAGGTGGACCACCGCCTGGGGAGGGCCGGTCAGGTTGTGGGCGTCGAGCACCAGCAGCTCGCCGCGGCGGCGGGCCAGGTCGCGGGCGAGCACCATGACCCAGCCGTCCCCTTCCAGGGCGCCGGGACGCGGCACGAAGACCGGCCGCCCGGCGCGCCGGCCCGGGCCGAGCTCGCGCACCTGGGTGGCGCCGGCCGCCAGGTCCAGCCCGATGACCGCCTGCCCGCCCGCCGCGCGGGCGAACACCAGCTGGTGCCGCAGCCCGGCGCGCCGCGGGTCGGCCGACGCCTCCGCCGCCGAGGCGATCAACGTACGCCCTGAGGCCGTGCCGGTGGCGAGGTCCAGCGTCCAGCGGTGCACCGACGCGGGCCCGGCGTCGCGGTCGCGGTCCCACCAGGGGGTGTCGAAGGCGCGCTCGTGACGGACGACGTCCACCACCACTCCCCGCCCTCGGTCGTCGTAGGCGTTCACGGCCTCGAACACGTAGCAAGGGTCGATCGGGAACCAGATCGGCCCGGAGGGGTCCCAGGCGTCCCGCCGCAGCAGGCCGATGCGGGCCGGGCGGCCCGGCCGCCAGCGGTAGGGCGAGCCGGAGCCCATCATCGCGGCGGCGCGGTGGTGGGTGACCGGAAGGTCGAACACCACGACGAACCGCTCGGTGACCGCCACGGCGTGCACGAGCGGCGCGCCGGGGAGCGCGAACGGCCGCACGTCGCGCACGCCGCCCTCCGGCCCGAGGACCAGGTGCTCGGCGATGTCGGACCCGGGGCGCACGGCCACGGTGTGCCACGCGCCGCCGGCGTGGTCGCGGACCGGGGCGGCGACCTGCGCCCCCGGAGCGGGGGCCCCCGCGCCGGGGACGGCGGTACCGGCCCCCCGGACGGGGGAGGGGAGGGTCAGCCGGCGGGCGCCGCCGCCGGACAGTCGCACGCCGTACACCAGCGGCGAGCGGGAGGCGGGGGCGGCGCCGCCCGCCGGGTGGGCGGAGGTGCACACCAGGGCGCCCTCCAGGCCGGAGGGAAGGGCCCCGTCGACGGTCAGCGACGCGTCGTGCGGCCCGCGACCGGACGCCGCGACGGCGGCGCTGTGCTCGGCGACGGTCATATCGGAACCTCCGGGAAGACGGCTGGCATAACAGCGTTATGAAAAAAATAACGCCGTTATGCCATACTGTCAAGATGAGTCCACGCCGAACCGACCCCCAGACGCGCACCGCCCTCGTCGACATCGCCGCCGGCCTGCTCGCCGGCGAGGGCCCCCAGGCGCTGTCGGCCCGCCGCGTCGCCGCGGAGGCGGGCAGCTCGACGATGACCGTCTACACCAACTTCGGCGGCATGAGCGGCCTGGTCCGCGAGATGGTGCTCGAGGGGTTCGCCCGGCTGGAGGCCTACTTCTCGCACGTCAAAGCCACTGACGACCCCGTGGCGGACATGGCGCTGCTCGGCCGCGCCTACCGGCGCAACGCCGTGACCAACCCTCACCTGTACGCCGTCATGTTCGGCGGCGCGCGGCCGGCCGGGTTCTCGCTCACCGACGAGGACCGCCAGCACGGCCGCTACACCCTGGGCACGGTGGTCGGCTGCGCCACCCGGTGCATCGAGGCGGGCCGCTTCCGCGCCGGCGACGCCGAGCTGGCGGCCCATCTGCTGTGGACCGCCGTCCATGGGCTGGTCACGCTGGAGCTGGGCCAGTACCTCATCGACCCCTGCAATGCGGACGTGGTGTTCGAGGCCCAGCTCACCGGCCTGATGGTCGGCGCCGGCGACGACCTCGCGGCGGCCGAGCGCTCCGTCCGCGCCTCGCTCGCCCGCCTGCCCGGCGAGCTCGGCGGCGTGACCCCCTACCCGGCCGGCGGCGACCCCTCCGCGAGCGGGCCGGCCTGATCCTGCGTGCCGGTCACCGGGGCGGGCGTCGGCGGCGGGCGCTCCTCGCCCGGCGAGGGCGCCCGGGGCAGGCACAGGACGAACCGCGCGCCGCGCGCGCTGTCCTCGATGGTCAGCGTGCCCCCGGCCATCTCGGCGATCTGCCGGGCGATGGGAAGCCCGAGACCGGTGCCGCCGGTGTCCCTGCTGCGCGCGGCGTCCAGGCGGGTGAAGCGCTGGAAGACCACTTCGCGCTTGTCGGGCGCGATGCCGCCCCCGTCGTCCAGTACCTCCAGCACCGCGGTGCCGAAGGCGTGGCCGGGGCCGCCGGGCCTGGGGCCCCGGTGCACCTTCACCGTGACCGTGGTCTCGGCGTGCCGCGCGGCGTTGTCCACCAGGTTGGTCACCAGCCGGGCGAGCCGCACCCGGTCGGCCACCACCTCCGCTCCCTCGCCCAGCACCAGCTCCAGCCGCTTGGACATGTGCCGGCTCCCCATCTCGCTCATCACCAGCTCCGCCAGGTCGACCCGGTCGCTGGCGCCGGGGGTGCCGGCGTCCAGGCGGGCCAGCGTCAGCAGGTCGCTCACGATCGCCTGGAGCCGGTCGAGCCCGCTGAGGACGGCCCGGCTGGTCGCCTGCCAGTCGTGGTCATCGGTGTCCATCAGGGCGTCCTCGACCTCGGCGCGTATGGCGGCGATCGGCGTGCGCAGGTCGTGGGAGGCGTCGGAGGCCAGGCGGCGCTGCTGCTCCATCGCCGACTGCAACCGCCCCAGCGTGAGGTTGACGCTCTCGGCCAGGTCGCGCAGCTCGTCCTCACTGTCCGGGGTCGGCACCCGCCGTCCCGGGCAGTCGGCGTTGATCTCGTCCAGCTCCGTCCGGATGGCCTCCACCGAGGACAGCGACGCCGACACCGCGCGGTGGGTGCCGTAGGCGATCCCCGCGGTCAGCAGCAGCGCGCCGCCGATCACGGAGGCGGCCACCAGCGGGTGGGTCAGCGGAGGGACCACCGGGGCGGCGGTGTAGATCGTCCAGACCCGCCCCGCGAGGAACACCTGCTGCCCGACCACGATGGAGCACTGATCGCGTGCGAAGGCCGGGCCGTCGCACACCGTCGTGGTGACCCCGCTCCGGCCCTCCCGCAGGTGCAGGTCCGCCATCGGCGGCTTGTCCTCCATCTCCTTGGACGCCGCCACGACCTTGCCCATCGGGTCGATCACCTGGATGTCGTAGATGAGGCCGTGCGGGATCGGGTCCAGGATGTTGCCGCGGTCCACCTCGGTGCCCACCCGCCCCGCAGTGCCCATGATCTCCTTGGTCAGGTAGGCCGTGGTGGTCATGTGCACGGCTACCAGGATCACGGCGGCCAGCAGGGCGCACAGCACCGCCGCCACCACGCCGGCGTACAGCGTCAGACGGCGTTTCACCGGCCATTGGTGCCCCGGACCCATGCCAAATCCCCCTATAGGCAGTCGACCACATGCCGTAGGAAATCTTGTCGCGGGGGTCGTGGTGCGGCCGCCGCCTTTCCGGGCCCGCCGGAGATCCGAAGAGGACTCAAAGCCCCCCGCCGATGTTCGTCCCGCGATTCCTGGGGCAGCGGCATCCGGTGGACAGCGGGGGGCGGTCCAGGGGCGGTGGCCATGCCTGCGGCCCGCCCTCCCTTGGAGCGTCGCGGGGACGCGGCAGAGATGGGAGAGCATGAGAATCGTCGGCATCGCGGGAAGCGTCCTGTCCAACGCCTACGTCAGCAGGTTGCTGGAGGCGGCGGGCCGGGAGCTCCCCGCTCGGGCGGAGCTCGCGGTGTGGGACGGCCTGGAGCGGGTGCCGCCGGTCGAGGAAGGCCCGCTGCCGTCCCCGCTCTCGCGCCTGTGCGACCAGCTCGCCCGGGCGGACGGCTTACTGATCACCGCCCCCGCGCACAGCGTCCTGCCCCCACAGCTGACGCACGCGCTCGACTGGATCGCCTCCCAGCACGGCGGCACGGTGCTGCTGGGCAAGCCGGCCCTGGTGGTGACCTCCTGCCTGCGCCACCACGAGGCGATGTGGACCCAGACCCGGTTGCAGCGGGCCCTCGCCGCCGCGGGCGCGCACGTCCAGGGCGCCGACCTCGCCATCTCCCCCGCCTTCGGGCACTTCGACGCCGAAGGCCGCATCACCGACGCGGCCGTCCGCGCCCGGCTCCGCTCGGCCCTGGACCACCTGCGCCCGCCCTCGGCCGCGAGTTCCGCCGCGCTGATCCCCGCTCCGCGGACCCTGCGGACCGCTCAGCCCGGCGGCGCGCGAGCCGTCGTGCGGGGGTGAGGACGGCTGGGAGCCGGAGGTCCCGGCAGGGCGGGACGTTCGGCCCCTGCGCCCGCCCGGCGCCGCGTTGTTCGATGAGGTGACGGGCGAGCCGTCACGGCCCCGCCGCACTCGCCCAAGGAGGCGCCATGGACATCGCGAGCATGACCGCGGCGGACGTGATGAGCCGGGTCGTCGTCACGGTGAGGCCCGATGAGTCGCCCCTGATGGCCTGGGAGCTGATGAGGCGCGGAGGCGTCCACCACCTGCCCGTGGTGGACGCCCGCTCCCACGTGCTCGGCGTCCTCAGGCGCGAGGACATCGCCTCCCACTGGTCGGGCGGTCCGGCCGAGCAGTCCAGCGAGCAGGTGCGGCAGCTTCTGGGCGGCAGGCGCTGCCCCCACGTGGCCCCCGGGACGGGGCTCGCGAGCGTCGCCGCGACGATGGTGGACTCCTGCGTCGACGTCGTGCCCGTCGTGGGCGCCGCCGGCACCCTGGAGGGGCTGGTCACCTCCACCGACGTGCTGCAGGCGGTCGCCGGGCGGCCGGCGCGCGCGGCCGGGCCGACCGAGGTGGTCGCGGGCCTGTTCCGCCTGGAGCCGGTGCTGCCGCCCAGGCGTCCTCCCGGCGGATGAGCGCGGCCCCGGTCAGATGCGGTCAGATGCCCTCGATGCGGCGGCCGGAGACCTCCTGCGCGATGATGCGGATGCACTGGTCGCGCTCGCCGCCGGCCCATGGCCGCACGTCGAGGACGGCGGCCTGCGGTGGCGTCGCATCGGGGGCCAGGTGCTGCGCGGGGCCCTGCACCAGCACGCTCCAGCCGCGGCGCTCGGCCTCGTCGATGCGGTCCACCTCGAAGCCGGCCCTGACGGCGACGCCCGCGACGCCGCCGCGCAGGTCCCGGTCCATCGGCCCGCCCGCCCGCGTGCGAAAGACGATCGCCCCGCCATGGAAGACGTAGTTGACCGGGAAGACGGCCGGGCCGGTGGGCCCCGCGTACGCGACACGCCCGACGCCGCCCGGTGCGATCAGGCGCAGGCACTCGTCGCGGCCGAGCGGGCGAAGGACGGGCCGCCCGCCGGGCCCGCCCTGACCGGGCGGCCGGTCGGCGTTCCCGCCCAGCAGTTCCAGGGCCGTGGTCTCCAGAGCCGCGGCCAGCCGAAGCAGCACGCCCTCGTCGAGGGGGGAGGGATAGGTCTCCAGATACTGCACGTAGCCGGGCACCACCCCGGCGCGTTCGGCGACCTGGCGGCGCGTCAGGCCGAGCCTTCGCCGGTGGTAGACGAGGCGGCGTCCAAGGTCGCCGGGTGAGGCCGTTCCGTAGGACATCGGCACCCCCTTGTGCGCGCGCGAGCGCGCCTGCCATCTCCGACGCTACTCCTGGCGTCCGAGGCGGTGGCAGGGGAACCGGGGGAGCGGCCGTCCCGGGAGGGTCGGTCCGGGAGGAAGCAGGGACCGAAGGGACGTGGGTCCCGCGTGGAAGGGTACTTCGTCCCTGTGGCCACCCGCCGCGGCGGCGCGACCATGGAGCAATGACACCGGCCCCGAAGTTGGAGACTCAGATGAACGACCGCGTCGCCCCTCCGTCGCTGGAAGAGCTCGATCTCGCGGAATGCCTGCGGCTCATCGCGCCGGGAGGCATCGGCCGGGTGGGTTTCACGACCGCCACCGGTCCGGTGATCCTGCCGGTGACCTACACCATGTACGAGAAGTCGGTGCTGTTCCGCACGGCCTTGGGCGGCCCGCTCGACGAGGACCTGAGCACCGGGGTGGCGGGCGTCGAGCTGAAGGTCGCCTTCGAGGTCGACGACTTCGACGCCGACGACCGCGTGGGCTGGAGTGTGCTGATCCAGGGCGCGGCCCATCGGGTGTCCGCCGAGGACGAGCTCGCCGCCGTGCGGGCCTCCGGCGTGGAGCCGTGGGCGGGTGGTGAGCGGCGGCTGTACGTCCGCGTCAACCCGGTCCAGATCACCGGCCGCCGCATCACCAGGTCCTAGAACCCCGGACGCCGTCCGCCCGCGCGGGGGAGGTCCGCTTGCGCATGCCCGGGCTGGCCTGCCTGATGCTGACCTCCTACGCCGACGAGGAGGCGCTGTTCACCGCCGTGATGGCGAGCGCCGCCTGACGCGATGAACGGCGTGGTTCGCCCCACCCCGAACCGCCTTGGGGCGCATGTGCGGAAGGGACCTTGGGCTCTGTTCTCCCCGGCGCGCCGGCCGATGGAATGGAACGGTGCAAAGGGCGGGGGCGTCATGATCGTGGTGGGAGTCGACGGGTCCCCGGCCGGTCTCGAAGCCGCGCGCTGGGCCGCCGGAGAGGCGGCGCTGCGCGGCGCCGGGCTGCTGGTGGCGCACGCGATGCCGGCGTGGGCCGCCGAGGCCGGGACCGGGCCCTACGCCGAGGTGGCGCGATGGATGCGCGACGGCGCCGACGCGATCTTGCGCGAGGCGCTGGATCAGGCACGCCGGGTCGCCCCCGGCGCGGAGATGAGCCACGCGCGTCTGCCCGGCGACCCCCGTGCGGCTCTCATCGAGGCCGCGCGCGCCGCCGAGCTGCTCGTGGTCGGCAACCACGGCCTCGGCGGACTGCGCGGACTGCTGCTCGGGTCGGTCGCGCTCGGCGTCGCCGGGCGCGCGCCGTGCCCGGTGGCCGTCGTGCGGCCCGTGCCGCAGGGCGCGCGGCCGCAGATCGTCACCGGCGTCGACGGCCCCGGCTCCGGCGAGCAGGCGCTGCGGTTCGCGTTCGCCGAGGCGGCCCTGCGCCGGATCGAACTCGTCGTCGTGCATTTCGGTAACGGCCCCGGCGGAGGCGGTCAGGGGCCGCCGCCCGCCGTCCGCCACCTATGGAGGGAGCTGCACCCCGAGGTGAAGGTGAGCGAGCCGGTCGTGAGCGGGGAGGCGGTGGACGTGCTGGCCGAGGCGTCCGCGGGGGCCGAGATGCTGGTCGTCGGCTCGCGCGGGCGCGGCGTCCTCACCGGGCTGGTGCTCGGCTCGGTGAGCCACGCCCTCCTGCACCAGGCGCTCTGCCCCGTCGTCGTCCTGCCCCCGCCCATGGAGCCGGCCCCGCCCTCCGAACCCGCCGCCGGTGACCGGGCGCCGGGCCGCCGGCGGGGCGCCGGACCCGAGCCCTGAGCCGGAGGTCATCGGCGGCCGGAGGACGCGCCGCGATCCCTGCATCGCCCTGTGTCCGACACCGGACGCGGTCGGTGCGACACTTCCTCGTATGACGGACAACGAGTCGCGTTCAGTCATCCCCAACATGCGGCTGGACGACCTGCTGTCGGAGCTGCGGGTCCGGCTGGAGGCCGTGCTGGCCACCCGCGACCGCGTGCACGCCCTGCTGGACGCGGTGGTGTCGGTGGGCAGCGACCTCGCGCTGGAGACGGTGCTGCACCGCATCGTCGAGACGGCCACCACCCTGGTGGACGCGACCTACGGCGCCATGGGCGTCATCGGCGAGGAGAACACGCTCGTGCAGTTCGTCCCGGTCGGGCTGAGCGAGGAGGAGATCACCCGCATCGAGCACTGGCCGCACGGGCTGGGCCTGCTCGGCCTGCTGATCAAGGAGCCCCAGACGCTGCGGCTCACCCACATCTCCCAGCACCCGGAGTCCTACGGCTTCCCGCCTGGACACCCGCCCATGGGCAGCTTCCTCGGCGTGCCGATCAGGGTGCGCGAGGAGGTCTTCGGCAACCTCTACCTCACCGAGAAGCGCGGGGGAGGGGAGTTCGACGAGGACGACGAGGCCATCGTGGTCGCCCTGGCCACCGCCGCCGGCGTCGCCATCGAGAACGCCCGCCTGTACGAGGACACCCGGCGTCGCGAGACCTGGCTGCAGGCATCCTCGGAGATCACCACCCGCCTGCTGTCGGGAGCCGACCCGGGGGAGGTGCTGAGTCTCATGGCGCGCCGGGCCCGCGAGATGGCCGACGCCGACGTCTCGGCGATCCTGCTGCCCGACGACGGCGACGAGGGCGGCAAGACGCTGCGCGTGGTCATCCGGGACGGCGAGCCGGGCGCCCGCCGGCCGGGCGACGAGGTGCCGGTCGGGGTGTCCCTGGAGGGCAGGGCGTTCGTGCGGGGCGAGCCGCTGATGCTGAACAACGCGGGGGAGAGCGAGATCCTCGACGGCCTGGATGACCACCCCATGCCCGGACCGGTGGTCGCGGTGCCGCTGGGCGCGGCCGGCGCGGTGCGCGGGGTGCTGTCGCTGGGCAAACGGCACGGGCGCATCCCGTTCAGCCACTCGGAGCTGCGCACCCTGTCGGCCTTCGCCGGGCAGGCCGCCGTCGCTTTGGAGCTGGCCGAGACCCGTAAGGACGCCGAGCGGCTCGGCCTGCTGGAGGATCGCGACCGCATCGCCAAGGACCTGCACGACGTCGTCATCCAGCGCCTGTTCGCCGTCGCCATGACGCTCATGAGCGCGGTGCGCCTGGTGGAGCGGCCGGAGGCGTCCTCCCGGCTGCAGAGCGCCATCGACGAGCTGGACAACACCATCCGGCAGATCCGCTCCACGATCTTCGCCCTGCAGACGCCGCGTGGGGCCGCGGGGCCGAGCCTGCGCGCGCAGATCGTCGAGGTGGTGGAGAACGCGCGCGGCCACCTGGGGTTCATGCCCGCGCTGAGCATGGAGGGCCAGCTCGACAACCAGGTGCCGCCCCGGCTCGCCGAGCAGGTGCTCGCGGTGCTCAGCGAGTCGCTGTCCAACGTCGTGCGCCACGCCAAGGCCACCCGCGCCGAGGTCGTGGCGCGTACGCAGGACGACCGGCTCACCCTGATCGTGGAGGACAACGGCGTCGGCCTGTCCGGGGGAGGACGGCGCAGCGGGCTGCGCAACCTGGAGGAGCGGGCGGCCGGCCTCGGCGGCACGTTCGAGCTGGACGCGCCAGCGGGCGGGGGCACCCGCCTGACCTGGAGCGTGCCGCTCGGCTAGCGCCGGATGCGCCGCCCGGAGACCTGCTCGGTGGACACGACGATGAAGTGCTCGCGGCCGCCCGGCGCCCATGGGGTCAGCGGCAGCTCCGACAGCCGGGCGATCTCCTCGGGGTCGCTCACGGCGCGCGCGTGCCCCACAGCGGTCACCGACCAGCCGGTGCGGGCCCGCGGGTCTATCTCGTCGGCCTCGAACGCCACGATCGCGTTGCCCGCGGCGGCGGCGAGCTTGGAGCCCGTCCCGGTGCGGATCACGATGCTCGTGCCGTCGAGGTGGAAGTTCACAGGCTGGACGGCCGGGAGGGCGCGGTCGGTGTAGACGATCCGTCCTATCGGGGTCGAGGCGAGCAGTTCCAGGCACTCTTCCCGGGAGAGCACCTGCAGGCCGGCAGCATCGATCTTCACGCGTCACAGCCTGCCCGAGCGAGGGGGGATCCGGTTAGGGGCTAAGGTCCCCTCTTCATCCCTGACGGGCGGTTCCGCTTTGTGGAGCGGCCGTCACGGCAGGCGCAGGCCGGCGATGAGGAGGCCGGTCAGCCGGCGCGCGTCGTAGCGGGGATCGATGTCCGCGCCGATGCACAGGTTGCCGACGCCGCGCATGAGCTCGTAGGCGTCCACGTCGGCGCGGATCTCGCCGGCGGCGGCCGCGGCGTGGAGCAGGCCGGCGCACACCGGCACGAGCCGGTCGAGAAAGTAGGCGTGCAGCGCGTCGAACCCGGCGTCGCCGGAGCGCAGCACCGCTGCGAGCCCGTGCTTGGTGACCAGGAAATCGACGAACCGGTCGATCCACGCCCCGAGTGCGGCGTGCGGGGTCGGGCCGGCGGCCAGCAGGGCCGGACCGGCCTCGGCGCAGGCCTCGACCTGGTGCCGGTAGACGGCGATGATCAGATCGGCCCGCGTCGGGAAGTGGCGGTAGATCGTGGCCACGCCGACCCCCGCCCTGGCCGCGATGTCGCGCACCGGCGCCTCGACCCCCGAGGCCACGAAGGCCGCCGCGGCGGCGTCGAGCAGCGCCGCCTCGTTGCGCCGGGCGTCGGCCCGCTTGCGCGGGGCCGTGCGCGCCGCGTTCCCGTGGTCCGTGTCGTTCTGGCGGTCGTCGTCGCCGTCGCCCTCGTTCACCGTGCCGTTCCCTCCGCTGCCGCGCTCACCGTTGACTTACTTTGTAAAGGAGGTCGCTCGGACGCACTACGAAGAAACCACCATCAAAACCGCGGCGACGAGCGGACCCATGATCAGGCCTGATGCCAGTCGTGGCGTTCGAGGAAGGTGTGGTCGCCGGTGGCGTAGTCGGTGAAGGACTCCTGCAGGGTCTTCAGGGCGGTGACGTGGGTGCGCAGGAGCAGGTCGCGGGGGCTGTCCTTGAACTCCAGCTCGTATCCGCCGGGTTCGGGGGAGACCTGGAGGAAGTGCCGGCCGAACACGACCAGGGCGGCGAACGGGTTCTGCGCCGAGAGGGTGGCAAGGACGTCCGACACCAGCCCCAGATCGGGGTCGGTGATGACCAGGCCGTCGCCGGTGTGCAGTTGCATCTCGCGGAAGGAGCCGGTGGGCGCGAGGTTGTGCACCAGGTGGCGCTGGGGGTCGTAGCAGACCAGCTCGCACGCGCGGGCCAGGGCGAACGCGGTTCGCGCGACCTCGTCGGACCTGTCCAGGCCGACGGTGACGACGGCGTGCGCGGGGGAGGCGGCCTCGGCCTCGGGCAGGCCCCCGGCGAAGGCCGCGACTCCTGGGTGGGGCCGGACGGCCGTGGTGTCGCCGCGGCCGAGGGCCGCGTGGACCTCCCTCGCGCGTTCCCTGGTGATCGGCTCGGGTTCGTGCCAGGCGGTCAGGACGAAGTTCATGCTCTCCATGGTCCTCTACCTGGCGTGGTGCGCGGACGCTCCGTCCCGCCGCCCCGCGCCAGGGCCGTGGTCGCGATGAGCCCGTCGCTACGGCCCGCGGGGACGGGAAAGGCCCGGCGGGGACGCTTTGTGGCGTGCCGCCGGGCCGGGCGGCCGCCGCCATCGGTGTGCGTGACGGCGGCCGCGGTCGGACGGGCCGGTCAGAAACCGGCGGTGATGCGGGTGAAGTCCCAGTTGTTCTGGGAGACGCCGCTGCAGGTCTCCGACACCCCGCCGCCCGGGCAGGGACGGTCGCGGTTCACCGACCAGAAGGCCAGGCGGGTGAGGCCCTTGGACTTGGCCCAGTCGCGGATCTGCGTCCAGGTCCCGGTCGAGGTCACCTCCTGCTGGTCGGACAGGCCGTTCATGCCGGAGATGCCCATGTGCGCGTAGGCCTGGGCGTCGGTCCAGCCCCAGGCGCTCTTGAGGGCGGTCTTCAGGCCTTCGGAGGCGTTGACGGTGCTCTGGTACATGTTGGCGCCGCCGCCGAAGTCGAACGGCATGATGGTGTAGTTGTCGATGGGGACGTTCAGCGCCCGCGACTGGTTGATCAGGCGGACGCCGTCGCCGCTGGGGCCGCTGGTGCCGGTGCCGAAGGTGAGGACCACCTTGACGTTCGGGTTGTTCTGCTTGACGATCTTGAGTCCGCCGAGGATGCGGTCCTGGACGGTGTAGTTGGAGAACTCGTCGGTGTTCTCGATGTCGAAGTCGACCACGGCCGGGCCGACGGCGTTGATGACCTGCTGGACGGCTCCGGCGAAGGCGCTGGAGGAGGAGCAGTTGGGGCCGAGCTTGTTGCCCGACCAGCCGCCGAAGGACACCTGGACGCTGCCGCCCGCGCCCTTGACGGCCGAGATCGTCTGCGCGTCGGCGCCGCCGGTGAGCGGGCGCGAGCCGTCCCACATCGGCGTGCAGCCGCCGCCGGAGAGGATGAAGGCCATGGTGAAGGACTTCACCCCGGTCGCGCTCATGACCGAGGTGGCGCTCGGCGGGCTGCCCCAGCCCATGTAGAGGTAGGGCGCGCCGGCCATCTTGCCGGGGGTGGGCGGCGGGGTGGTGCCGCCTCCGGGGAGGGTCCACTGCTGGTTGGCGCCGGCGAAGCAGTCCCAGATCTGCAGGGGCGTGCCGTCGGCCGAGCTCGGGCCGGTGGCGTCCAGGCACTTGCCGAGGGCGCGCAGTGTGCCGTCGCTCTGGGCGGTCCAGACCTGGGCGGCGCTGCCGTTGCAGTCGTAGAGCTGGACCTTGGTGCCGTTGGCGCTGCTGGCGGCGGCCACGTCCAGGCACTTGCCGAGGGCGCGGATGGTGCCGTCGGAGCCGGTGGTCCACTGCTGCGCGGTGGTGCCGTTGCAGGTGTACAGCTGCACCTGCGTGCCGTTGGCGCTGGAGGCCGCGGCGACGTCGACGCACTTGCCGCCGTAGCCGGTGATCTGGCCGGTGGCCGCCGAGGCGGGGATCAGGCCGGTGGCGAGCAGGGGCAGCGCCGCGGCGGCGGCCACCGTGAGCACCCGGGAACGGAGTCGGGAGCGGGAGCGGAAACGGCCGGAGTGTTCCGGATTCATGGGGGGTGTCGCTTCCTTCGTGCGTGGGGGGAGGTGCCGTGTTCTGTGCTGTTCCTGTGATCGTGCGGGGATGGAGGCGAGGGGGACCTCGCCCGGGGCCGGTCCTTCCCTTGCGCTTCGGGTGGGCAGCCCCGAAACTCTTAGGAAGGTTTCTTGTTTAATGAGAGGATTCAACGCCCTGCGGCCACTTGGAGTCAAGAGGCTCGTTGCCGCCGAGGTCAGGGACTATGGGAGACCGGAATACGAGCGCTCCGGAGGAGGACCAGAGATGACCGCCGCACGAAGATTCGCCGACGCCGGATCCCTGACCCCGGTGATGCGGGAGGTCTTCGGTTCCGACCGCCGCATCGCCGGCGTCGACCGGTTGCTCAACGGCAGCAAAAAGGGCGTCTACCGGGCCACGCTGGACGACGCCACGAGCACGATCGTCTATGTCTGGAACGCCGACGAGGACTACTGGGACGGGCTGCTCCCCGATGGCCACGACGACCCGTCGAACCCGTTCGCCCACGCCTCCGGTATCTCCTTCTTCGAGGGGGCCACCCGTCGGCTGGAAGCGGTCGGAGCTCGTTCGCCGCGGGTGTTGCTCGCCGACCGCGGCAGGAATCTGTACCCGGGCGACATCGCCGTCGCGGAGGACGTCCGCGGCGGAACTCTGCGGGGGCGCGCCGCCGGACACGGCCCGCACTACGAGGCGCTCCGCGACCCCGGCCTCGACCCGCGGCGCATGAGGTACTACCAGTACGTCATGCACCTGGACCTGGTCGGCGGCCCGCTTCGCATCGCCGAGGGCGACTCCCCGGACCGGCAGTGGATGCTCGACGTGGCGGACTTCCATCTGCGAAAAGCGCTCGACTACGAGACATGAGTCGGCGTCCGCGACGTGCGCCGCCCCGGAGCGATCCGGCCGGCGACGGGTGGCGAACACCTCCCGGTTCACCTCGGCGCGGATCGCCGTTGCATGTCTCGCTCGCATTCCGGCCTCACTCCTACGGAGACCACTTCTGGTTGGCGGCGCCCGTGCAGTCCCAGATCTGCAGGGGCGTGCCGTCGGCCGAGCTCGGGCCGGTGGCGTCCAGGCACTTGCCGAGCACCCGCAGTGTGCCGTCGGAGGCCGCCGTCCACTGCTGGGCGCCGGTGCCGTTGCAGTCGTAGAGCTGCACCCTGGTGCCGTTGGCGCTGCTCGCCCCGGCCACGTCCAGGCACTTGCCCAGCGCCTGCAGGCTGCCCTCGACGCCGGTGGCCCACCGCTGGGCGGCGCTGCCGTTGCAGGTGTACAGCTGCACCTGCGTGCCGTTGGCGCCGGAGGCCCCGGCGACGTCGACGCACTTGCCGCCGTAGCCGGAGATGGGCCGGCCGCCGGCGAAGGCGGTGCCCGGCCAGGTGAAGGTGGCCGAGGTGCGGGTGGGCAGGGTGTAGGTGAACGACTGCCCGGCCCAGTTGACCTTCACCGACTGGGCGCTGCCGGTGGTGTTGTAGGCGATCAGCGCCTTGGAGCCGTCGGGGTTGCGCCAGGCGACGTTCTTCACCGCCGAGCCGGCCGTCGAGGCGATGCGGTAGGCGCCGGGCCTGACGAACTTGGTCAGGTGACCCATGGTGTAGTACTCGATGGTGTAGTCGACCTGGCCGTGGCGCGCGTCGCCGTTGTGCACGGTGACCAGCCCGGTGCAGACGTCGCAGCCGCCGTTGTGCGGGTTGTGGGCCTGGTCCATGGCCAGCCCCCACTTGATCCAGCTGCGGTCCCAGTTGCGGGTGTAGTCGATCAGGTTGTTCATGTCCTCGCGGTGCTGGTCGCCGATCCAGGTGCCGCCTGAGTGCTCGGTCATGTACGCGTTGACGTTCGGGTACCGGTCGTGCACCGTGCTCTGCGTGCCGACGTCCCCGCCGTAGCCGTGCCAGGCGATGCCGCCGAACAGCGGGTCGTCGCGGATCGCGGTGTCGGCCAGCAGAGGGGCGCCCCAGGTGTTCCAGCCGTCCCAGTTCCAGTCGTGCACGAGGGTCTTGGTGGTGATCCCCGCGGTGCGGAAGGCCGGCCACAGCGCGCTCTTGATGAAGTACTGCAGCCCGGAGGTGTTCCAGTTCATCGAGGGGTATCCGGCGCAGCAGGTGGGCTCGTTCTGCGGCGTGACGTAGTCGATGCGCACGCCTTGGGCCTGGTATGCCTGGATGTACCGGGCGAAGTACTCGCCGTACAAGCCGTAGTACTGCGCCTCCAGCCAGCCCTGGCTCCAGGCGTCGTTGTCCTTCATCCAGGCGGGCGCGCTCCACGGCGAGGCCATGACCTTCAGCGCGGGGTTGAGCGCCTTGGCCTGCTTGGTCAGCGGCACGATGTCGGTCAGGTCGTGGGCGATGGAGAAGCCCGACAGGTCGCAGCAGGTGTCGTCGTAGGAGTAGCTGGAGCGGGCGAGGTCGGAGGAGCCCATCGGGTTGCGCAGGAAGCCCAGGCCGATGCCCTGGACGGGGTCGAACAGCCTGCGCATCACCGTGTCGCGGGCGCCGGCGCTGAGCACGCCGCTGCTGTTCAGCAGCCAGGCGGCCGAGTCGGTGACCGAGGCGCCGCCGCCTTCGAACTGCTGGTAGGTGGTGTTCTCGTCGACGGTGATGGTCTGGGCGGCGCCGGGACTGGTGGCGGTGAAGCCGATGGGCGCCTGCTGTTGCAGGCCGCGGGTGACCGTGCGGCCGGCGGCGTCGGAGGTGGTGGTGAGCCAGACGTTGACGGTCTCGCCGGCGGCCTGGGCGGGGGCGGCGCCGGCGACGTTGAGCGCGGTGCCGGCCAGCAGGAGCACGGCGGGCAGCGCGAGACGCGCTCTGCGGAATGGAAGCAGGGGCATGGGCCGGTCTCTCTCGACGGGGGAGCGAGGGGAGTTTCGCCCGTACGGCCCTGCCCGGCGGCGCACGGCGTGGTGTGCCAGTGGTAACACGGGGCTCAGGGGGTGCGCAACGCGTGCGGGCCTTGACATCCGCCCTCACCGTCACCGTCCTGGGCCTTTACTCTTAAGAAAGTTTCTTTTATGTTTGCCGCACCCCCAGCGAAGGAGTCCGGCATGCGAAGAACGATCTTGGTGGTGGTCACGGCGTTGATGACGGCCGGGATCACGGTGTTCGCCGCCTCGCCCGCCCTGGCCCACGGGTACGTGAACTCGCCGCCGAGCCGGCAGGCCATGTGCGCCCAGGGACGAGTCACCGGCTGCGGCGACATCATCTACGAGCCGCAGAGCGTGGAAGGCCCGAAGGGGCAGCGCAACTGTCACGGCGGGGTCGCGCGCTTCGCCCAGCTCAGCGACGACGGCAAGTCGTGGCCGGCGACCTCCGTCGGCTCCACGGTCACCTTCAACTGGGTGCTCACCGCCCGTCACGCCACCAGCACCTGGGAGTACTACATCGGCAACACCCGGGTGGCGGTGTTCGACGACGGGGGCCGGCAGCCGGGGGCGACCGTCTCGCACACCGTGAGCCTGTCCGGCTTCAGTGGCAGGCAGAAGGTCCTGGCCATCTGGAACATCGCCGACACGGTGAACGCGTTCTACTCCTGCGTCGACCTGCAGATCGGCGGCGGCGGCGGCAATCCGCAGCCGACCCCGACGCCCACTCCCACGCCGACCCGCACGCCGACGCCCACTCCCACCCCGACTCCGACGACTCCCGCGCCGGGCGGCACGTGGGCGGCCGGCACCGCGTACGCGGTGGGCGCCCAGGTGACCTACGACGGCCTGCGGTATCGCTGCCTCCAGGCGCACACGGCACTGGTGGGCTGGGAACCGCCGAAGGTCCCGGCCCTGTGGCAGAGGGTCTGACCCCACCTCCACCTGACCCCTTGCGGGCGTCGCGTCCGATGGCGGGCGCGGCGCCCGCAGGCGTGCGCCCGGGGGGCACCGCCGGGTGGAGCGCCGTCGGGTGGCGTGCGCGCGCCGGAGTGCCAGGCCCGGCCGACGGCCGCCTGCGAGCACGCCTCGGAGATCCGGCCTTGCCGGTTCACTACTCTGTGGTACGGTGTAGCGGTACTTGGTACTACCGAGTACCGGATACCGAAGAGGACTCACGGTGGACGACCTGACCGAGATGCTGAAGGGCACGCTTGAAGGCTGCGTGCTCGAGATCATCGACAGCGAGGAGACCTACGGGTACGCCATCACGCGCCGGTTGAACGAACTCGGCTTCGCCGACGTCATCGAGGGGACCGTCTACACCATCCTGTTGCGCCTGGAGAAGAACGGGCTCGTCGAGGTGACGAAACGGCCGTCCGAGCTGGGACCGCCGCGCAAGTTCTTCGCACTCAACGACGCGGGGCGCGCAGAGCTCGCGACCTTCTGGGCGAAGTGGGAGTACATCACATCGCGGATCGACAAGCTCAGAGAGGGCGGGAGATGAACCTCTGGGAGACCATGACGGGCAGCGATCTGACCAGGGAATGGAAGGCCTTCGAAGCCCGGGCCGAGGCGTTGCCGGCCGACCACCGGGCGGCGTGGGAACAGATCAAGGGTCATCTTTTCCCCTATGGGGACTTCACCGGCCGAAACCTGATGCCGATTCTCGACGGTGCACTGGGGCTGCTCGAAGAGACGGCGGCCGATGGGCAGAGCATCCACGAGGTGCTGGGTGAGGACATCAAGGGCTTCTGCGCGGCCCTGGCGGGTGGGCAGGGGGCTCGGAGCTATCGCGACCGGTGGCGCGAGCAGTTGAACAGGAACGTCGCCAGGAAACTGGGCCGGCTGGGAGGCTGACGTGGGCATCCACGACATCATCGAGGGCAAGAAGCGGTGGCGGGCGTACATGGCGCGGGTCAAGGCGCTCCCACCGGACTACCAGATCGTCTACAAGGAGATCCAGAGGTACCTGTTCAAGGTCGGGCCGATCGGCTTGACCGACGGGTCGCTGCTCTCAGGGATCCTCGATTTCTTCGAGGAGGGCGTCGCGGCCGGCAGGGGAGTCCTGGAGCTCATCGGCGACGATGTCGCCGCCTTCTGCGACGAGCTGATCAAGGACTCGCGCACCTACGCGGATATCTATCAGGAGTCCACCGGCGGGAAACCCGGCACTGCAGGGAAGTGACATCCGTCGGCCGGGGTGCTGATGGAGTTCTCCGATCGGTGGCCGGACCATCGGCCCCCGTGCCGTTCTCGGAACTGGGCCACGACTTCCCGGCGGCGGTTGATCTACAATGTAAAGGCGTTGGATATTTACAACCACCTATGAATTCCCCAGAACAACCAACCCACAACGACGAACCGACCCTTCCGACTCCTGGGTGGCGGGGCCGGCGCATTCGCTCGACAGGTGCGTCCCGTCGGCGTGTTGTGCGGTGGAAAATCACCTGGGCCAGCGGGAACGATCAATATTCGTGACCTGCGGGGAGAGGGCGGGCGTCGCGGTGTTCACGGTGATCAATAGTGTTGCGAGGCTGTTGTGATGTTGTGGTGAGTGTGCGCGCCCTATTGGGGTAGCGATGGGCTCATGGCCGATACTTGTAGCTCCGGACGTGTGGTCGCGGGACGTTACCGGCTCCTGGAACCCCTTGGGCAGGGGGGCATGGGAGTCGTGTGGCGCGCCGTGGACGAGCTGCTGCTCCGCGAGGTGGCGGTCAAAGAGCTGCTCGGCTCGGCGGAGCTGACCCAGCCGGAGCGGGAGATCTTCACGACGCGGACCTTTCGCGAGGCGCGGGCGGCCGGGCGGCTGAGCCATCCGGGCGTCGCGGCCGTCTATGACGTCTTCGAGGACGACGGCCATCCGTGGATCGTGATGCAGTTGGTGCCCTCGCGGACGCTCGGGGCGATCGTCCGTGAGGACGGCGCGCTGCCGCCGCGGCGGGTCGCCGAGATCGGCCTGCAGGTGCTGGCGGCGCTGACAGCCGCGCACAAGGCGGGGGTGCTGCATCGGGACGTCAAGCCGGACAACGTGCTGGTGACGGCGGACGGCAACGCGGTGCTGACCGACTTCGGCATCGCGACGCTGGAGGAGGACTCGCCGGTGACCAGGACCGGGACGCTGGTGGGGACGCCGGCGTTCATCGCCCCGGAGCGCGCGCTCGGGGGGCGGGCCGAGCGGGCGTCGGACCTGTGGTCGCTCGGTGTGACGTTGTACTTCGCGGTCGAGGGCAGATCGCCGTTCCAGCGGGGGCACATGCTGGCGACGCTGGCCGCGGTGCTCTACCAGGAGGCGGCGCCGTTCCAGAGCGCGGGGGAGCTGGCTCCGGTGATCGAAGGGCTGCTGGTGAAGGACCCGGCGGTCCGGATGCGGGCGCCTGAGGTGGCCCGCCTGCTGGGCGAGGTCGCGTCCGGTCGTGCGACGGAGCCGGTGGGGGTGCCGACCGCCGTGTCGGCCCCGATGCCGATCCCGGAGGCGGGCGCGGGTCCGGTGCGGGTCTCGACGTCGGGGACGGGTGTGGTGTCCGGTCCTGGGGGTCTGTCGCGGCCCATGGCGATGGCCGGCCGGGCCTTGTCGCCGGAGGTGGTCTCCCTGCCGGCGCCGCGCCGCCTGTTCGCCGCGGCGGGTGCCACGTTGTTGCTGGGCGGGCTGGTCGTCGGAGGGCTGGCCTATCTGCGTCCTGCGGTCGATCAGGGGATGGCGGCGCCGGAGGCGGTGCGGGTGACGGTGGCGCCGTCCCAGCCTGTCGCGGAGGAGCGTGGCATCGGCGGCGAGCGGGTTGCGGATCGGACGGGGAAGGGTGCCGGTCGTGCGCCGGGGGGTCGTGGGAGTGCGGGCTCGCGGGGCGGGGCGGCGCGCCCGGAGGCGGTGTCCCTCTTGGGCGGGGGACGGCCGGAGAGGGTGCGGTCGGTCAAGAAGGGGCCGGACGGTCCGTCCGGCGCCGGGCGGACGAAGAAGCACGGTGAGGCGAAGGGGCACGGTGAGGCGAAGGGGCACGGTGAGGCGAAGGGGGCCGGTAAGGGGAAGGGGGCCGGTAAGGGGAAGGGTGAGGGGGGAAAGGGCGGCGGCGCGAAAGGCAAGGGCTCCGCGCGCAACCCCGATAGGCCTGGTATTCCGGGTATTTCCGCCATTTCTGGCAAACCGGCCAAGGCTGGAGAGAAGGCCAGAGGCGGGGCAAAAGGGAAGTTCCACTAGCGCCTGAACGCGCGCCCCGGCGGTTCCACCGCCCTTTTCCCGTTGAAGGTCGATCGAGCATCTGGCGCTTCGATCGCGTTGGCCGTACGTTGCAATTCCGGGTCAGGCCGACGATTGGAGCGACGGATGGCTCTAGGTGAGTCCGGTGCGAGTGCGCGGCGTTCCGGTGGGGCGGTGCGGCGGGAGCTGGTGGCGTTCGGAGTGGTCGGGCCGCCGCTGTTCGTGGCGGTGTGGTTGCTGGAGGGGTCGGTGCTCCGTCCTGCGGGATACAGCGCGCTGCGGCATCCGGTGAGTTCGCTGGCCATCGGCGAACTGGGGTGGATCCAGGTGGCGAACTTCCTGATGGTGGGTCTGTCGTTGCTGGTGTTCGCGTTCGCCCTGCGGCCGGCGATGCGGCTTTACGGGGGCGGCCTATGGGTGCCGTTGCTGGTCGCGCTGGCCGGGTTAGGTCTGGTGGGTTCGGCGCTGTTCACCACCGATCCGTGGAGTGGATATCCGCCGGGGACGCCGGCGGTGCCGCAGGGGGCGGCGGCAACGATCCACGGGACGTTGCACGGTGTGTTCGGGACTCCGGTGTTCCTGGGGTTGCCGGTGGCGGCTCTGGTGGCCTGTTACCGGTTCGCCAGGTCGGGGCATCGGTGGTTCGCCGTCTACAGTGCCGCGTCGGCGGTGGTGTTTTTGGTGGGGTTCGTGCTGGCGTCCAAGGCGTTCGCGCAGGATCCCGGGCTGGTGGCGGTGGGCGGGCTCTTGCAGCGCCTGACGCTGGTGGTCGGGATGGCGTGGTTGACCGCGCTGGCGGTGCGGGTGCTGCGTGATTCGCGGAGTGGCGAGGTGCGTGACCCGGACGGTGGGGCGGTGCGGGCCGCTGGGTGAGGCCGTGGTGCGGCGACGGGGCGCCGCGTGATCCCAGGGGTGCCGCGCGGTGCGGGGCCCCTGGGTAGGGGGGTATGGCGCGGTCCGGGTGCCGGGTGGTCTGCGGGGTGGCGCGGCCGGGGCGGTGGTGCGGTGCGGGTGGGCGTCCGGGGCGGTGGTGCGGTGGTCTGGGGGCCCAGGGCGCTTGAAGGGTGGGGCAGGTGGGGCTGTCAAGTTGGTGGGCTTTGCACTTTTGACGGCGGTCTGGTGTTGATGAGGGATTCTCGACCATTCCGGGGTGTTGGTGGGTCGGCGACGTTACCGGCCGGTTGACCTGGGACGGGTAGCGTTCGTACCTACATCCCGAATCGGATGAAAGGGCACAGATGGCCGCACAATTCGAGGTGTCCATCGCCTACCGGCCACCCGTCGTCCTCCTGGCGCTGGCGGGGGAACTCGACCTGGCCACGGCGGACATCCTGGTCGCGAGCGCCAAGGATCTGATCGGCCGCGGACACGCGCACCTGGCGCTGGACGTCACTGACCTGCGCTTCTGTGACTCGACGGGACTGGAGGCCATGATCGCGGCGAGCGAGCGGACGGCAGGCGCGGGTGGTTCGCTGCGACTGGTGGGCGTCCGGGGCATTCTGCAACGCGTTTTGGAGGTCACCCGGCTGGAGCATCCCTTCCGGCCCGACCTTGACGGCCGCCCGGGGGACTGGTCGGCGACCGCGCCGTCTCCCGTTTCGTCCGCGCGCCCTGTGGCGCCGCCGCGCGTGTACGCCAGGGCGCTGGTCGGCCACGCCCGTGAGACGACTCCGCGGGCCCCCTCGGCGGTGTGAGCCCCGGCGACCGCGCCGCGCCCTCCCGGCCGGACGGTCCGGAGCATCCATGATCGGCTGCGCCGGGGCGCCCCTCCCGGATCGGCCGCCATCGCATGTCCGGCGGGGTTCGCCCCGCGATCACCACCAGCGCTCTCATGGGCGTCTGCGGTAGAAACCGCTCAAGCGCAGCCATCCCTCCGAGTCCTGGATGCGTTGGAAGTCGTCGATGAGCAGCACCGCGTCCGCGTGGCGTAGCACCGGCTCGGCCGCGGCCTCGAACGCCGCCGGCGTCGGGTTCAGGGTGCGCCACCGGGGCTATATCCGCTCGTCGTCGTCGACGGGGCCGGCGCCGGGGTGGGGGCGTCGTCGGGGCGGAATGCCGCCGCGTTCGGGGCGGTGCTCGAAGTGCCACCACTCGTTGTCGTAGATGCGGTACAGGTCGTAGCGGGCGCCGTGCCGCTCCAGCCAGCGCGCGCCTTCGTGGGGGCGCACGTCCAGCGCGATGCCTTTGACGTGGGGGGATTGCGCCGGTGGGAGCACGAGTGTCCGTGGCGAGGGGTGGGAGCCGCAGCGGCGCACCTGTTCGTCGAACATCCGTTGCTGGACGAGGGGGTCGCGGTATCCGGAGGTGAGGCCGATGATCTGGCCGTGACGCCAGAGCGCCTCGGTGCGCGCCGCGGTGAACGCCGCCATGGCGCCGTCGGTGAGGCCGGTGAGATCCTCGGCGGGGAACCGCATTCTCAGCGCCCAGCGGCAGGCCAGTTCGCGGGCGCGGCCGGGCCGGCGGGCGAACGCCGCGGGCAGCAGCAGAGCGGCGAGCACCAGCGTGACCACGGCGAACAGCCGGTCCCGGGGCCGAGGGGGGATCGTGTGTGGTTGGTTCATGGACGACTACGATTGGCGCCGAATGTGCCCGCGTTGTGCGCCGAATGTCATGGTTCGTCGACGGCGGCCGCCGTCAGCGCGACCGTGACACGACCATGACACGGCGCGGACGAGGCGGGGACACGGCCGGTCGACAGTGGATGGAGTTGACCGGCGGGCGAGTTACGGAGCGTGCGGTGAAACTCGGCGGGGTGTCGCGAGTGCTGTTGATCGAGGATGACCCGGCCGTGCGGGAGGGCCTTGAACTGGCCCTGACCCGGCACGGGCACCGGGTGCGGGCGGTGGAGTCCGGCGAGCAGGGGCTGGACCGGCTGCGCACCGACCCTCCCGACGCCGTCGTGCTCGATCTGATGCTGCCCGGCATGGACGGGTTCGAGGTCTGCCGCCGCATCCGGGCCGCAGGGGAGGTGCCGATCATCATGCTGACCGCACGCGGCGACGATATGGACGTGGTGGCGGGGCTGGAGGCGGGCGCGGACGACTATGTGGTCAAGCCGGTGCAGCCCAGGGTGCTGGAGGCGCGCATCCGCGCGGTGCTGCGGCGGATGGGCCGCGACCAGGCGGAGCTGGAGCGGCACGGGGAGCTGACCATCGACCGGGCCGGGCTGGTGGTCACCAGCCGCGGCGTGCCGGTCAGCCTCGCCCCGACCGAACTGCGCCTGCTGCTGGAGCTGTCGGGCACGCCGGGCCGGGTGCACAGCCGCCAGCAGTTGCTGGAGTCGGTGTGGGAGCACGGGTATTTCGGCGACTCGCGTCTGGTGGACGCGTGCGTGCAGCGGTTGCGCGCGAAGATCGAGGATGACTCGGCGGCGCCGGTCTACGTGCAGACGGTGCGTGGGTTCGGGTACCGGTTCGGGCCGGTGTGAGCCGCCGGTGGCGCCTCGACCGACTCTGGGGCTGCGTGCCCGGCTGCTGTTCGCCTTCGCGCTGCTGTGTGTGGTGACCGCGGCGGCGGTGGCCGGCGGGATCTACGTCCAGGCCCGCAACGACATTCTCCAGCGGACCCAGGATGCCGCGGTGCAGGTCATGACGAGCCGCCTGCAGGCGCTGTTCCCGTTGCGGAACCCGGCGCCCGGCCCGGCGGAGCTCGGCGAGATCGCCCGCGCGGTGACCGACCAGTACAGTTCCGCGGTCGCCGTCTACCACCAGGTGCGCTCGCCGGTCGTGCCGCTGCCGGGGCGGCTGGGGCCGGTGGGAGACGCGCCGCTGTCGGACCCCGGGGTGAGGGCGCCGCGGCCCGGCCCGCCGCCGGAGGGCAGGCCGGAGGGCAACGCGCCGATCCTGGATCCGGGGGCGATTCCACCACCACTGCGGCGGGCGGTGGCCGGCGGTGACGTCGCCTGGCAACGCGTGGTCTGGCGGGGCGCGCCCGTGCTGCTCATCGGCACGCCGTTGCTGATCGTCGAGCCGGACCGGCCGGCGCGGCCGTCGGGCATCGAGGTCTACGCCGCGCGCAGCCTGCTCGCCGAACAGCGCAGCATCGACGAGCTCGCCGCGCGGGCTTGGCGCACCGGTGGGGCGACCCTGGCGTTCGCGGTGGTGCTGGCGTTGCTGGCCACCCGCGGCGTGCTGCGCCCGGTGCGTGAGCTCGGCCGGGCGGCGCGCCTGCTGGGCGAGGGGGAGCTGCGGGCCAGGATCGCGGTGCGCGGCTCCGACGAGCTGGCCGAGGTGGCGCGCACGTTCAACGACACCGCCGCGGAGTTGGAACGGCACGTCACGCAGTTGCGCGAGATGGAGGCCGACGCCCGCCGGTTCGTGGCCGATGTGTCGCATGAGTTGCGCACCCCGCTGGCCGCGCTCACCGCGGTCGCCGACGTTCTGGAGGAGGAGGCGGCCGGGCTGCCCGAGCCCGCGGGCAGGGCCGCCCGGCTGGTCGGCCGGGAGACGCTCAACCTCACCGCTCTGGTCAACGACCTCATCGAGATCAGCAGGTTCGACTCCGGTGTGGCGGCCCTGGCGCTGAACCAGGTCGACGTGGCCGAGCTGGTGCGTGCCACCCTGCGGGTACGGGGCTGGTCGGAGTCGGTGCACTCTGAGCTCCCGTCCGGGGTGACGGCGCGGCTGGACCCTCGCCGAGTGGACGTCATCCTGGCCAACCTGGTCGGCAACGCCCTGCGGCACGGCGAGCCGCCGGTGTCTCTGCGGCTGTCCGCCGATGCGCACTGGATCGCCGTGGAGGTCCGTGACCACGGGCCTGGGCTGGACCAGGCGGTGCTGCCGCACGTGTTCGACCGGTTCTACAAGGCCAGCGCGGCCAGGGCCAGGTCTGAGGGCAGCGGTCTGGGCCTTGCCATCGCGCGGGAGAACGCGCGCCTGCACCGGGGCGACCTCACCGTGGTCAACGCCGCCGACGGCGGCGCGGTGTTCACGGTGCGTCTGCCACGCCGGGCGCCCGACCCGGCGCCCGACTCCGACCGGGTGCCCGACTCCCACCGGGGCCCCGAGTGAGGGCCGGGCCCACGCGCCGCGTGCTCGCCGCGGGCCTGGTGTCGCTGGTCGCCGTGGCCGGGTGCGGCGTGCAACCCAGCGACGTCATCCCCGCCGGCGACCCGCCGAGCGGAGCCGTCGAACCGATCACGGCGGTCACCCTCTACCTGGTGAGGAACGGCCGGGTCAGCGCGGTGACGCGGCCCGGCGGCCCGCTGTCCCAGGCCGACACCCTCGCGCTGCTGGCGGCCGGGCCGACCGCGCGGGAACAGGCGCACGGACTGACCAGCGACGTCCCGCCGCAGGCCGGCCCGTTCTCGGTGACCGCCGAACCGGCCGGCCGCCTGGTGGTGACCTTGTCCACTCCGGCCGGCGAACTGTCCCACCTGGCCGTGGAGCAGATCGTGTGCACGGCGGCCGCCACGGTGCCGCAGGGCCCTGTCGAGGTCACCGTCGCCGGTGCCGGGCGGAAAGAGCCGGCCCCGAGCACGTGCGCCCTTCGACGCCGCCGGTGAGCGGGACGCCCTCGCCATAGCCGTGGGCTCGGCGACGTCTCGGTGAAGGGCGAAACAGGGAATGAAGGCCAAGACGTGCCTCTGGCGCTGGTCAGTGGACCACATCTGCCTTGTCGTGGATCCGGTGGACTGGCGGCAGGTGATCGAATCCGGGGTTCTCACCGTGCTGGAGGGGCCGGTTCGGCGCGCGCGGAGACGCGCAGGCGATCTACGTGCGGGACCCCGACGGCGACACCGTCGAGCTGCGCTGGTATCCCGAGGACGCCGGGCGGTGAACGGTCATGCCTGGTCCCTCTCGTGCGGCTCACCCGCCAGGGCTCGTGCGGCCGCGACGTCGTCGTCGTCCCAGCCCCAATGACCCGGGCTGTCTTCTCGCTTGGCCTGCTCATCGATCCACCGGTTATGGGTCTCCCAGGCCGCCTGCTTGCTGGTGCCCAGCGCGGCGCCGATCTGTGCCCACGATGCCCTGGCCCGGCGTGCGGAGCGGACCGACAGTTGGCGGCCGTAGACGGCCTTGCGTGCGATCACCTCGCTCAGCGCGAGCATCTCCAGGGCCTCCTCACCTGTCAGCGGCACCGCGTCGGTCACACCGTCGTCGTCATCCGCGGCCGCGAGGGCATCGCGCGTCCTCAACGCCTCATAGCGGGCGACCGCGGTCAGCAGCGTGAAATGGCGTTCAAGGTCGTCAGGAGTCGACATGCCCACGAGTCTCGCGTCAAGTCACCCTGACGTCAAGTTGCCCTGACGAACTAGGCGTGCATTCCTCTGCCTGAAGCTCATCGGCCGGGAGTTCGACCGCCCCGACACCCAACCGAGGGCCGAAGGCTTTGCATGTTCATGCATTGGTGTGTATATACTTCTGCTCGTGTCCAAGGTTCTCACCTCCCTTCCTGTCGGCGAACGTGTCGGGATCGCCTTCTCCGGCGGCCTCGACACCTCCGTAGCGGTCGCGTGGATGCGCGAGAAGGGTGCGGTTCCCTGCACCTACACCGCTGACATCGGCCAGTACGACGAGCCCGACATCGCCTCGGTGCCCGGGCGCGCCACGGCGTTCGGCGCCGAGATCGCCCGCCTGGTCGACTGCCGGGCGGCCCTGGTGGAGGAAGGGCTCGCCGCCCTGTCCTGCGGGGCCTTCCACGTCCGCACCGGTGGCCGCACTTACTTCAACACCACCCCGCTGGGGCGCGCCGTCACCGGCACCCTGCTGGTGCGCGCGATGCTCGAGGACGACGTGCAGATCTGGGGCGACGGCTCCACGTTCAAGGGCAACGACATCGAGCGGTTCTACCGCTACGGCCTGCTCACCAACCCCTCACTGCGCATCTACAAGCCGTGGCTGGACGCCGACTTCGTCAGCGAGCTCGGCGGCCGCAAAGAGATGTCGGAGTGGCTGCTGGCCCGTGGCCTGCCCTATCGGGACAGCACGGAGAAGGCCTACTCCACCGACGCCAACATCTGGGGCGCCACCCACGAGGCCAAGGCCCTGGAGCACCTGGACGCCGGCATCGAGATCGTCGACCCGATCATGGGCGTGCGGTTCTGGGACCCCGCCGTCGACATCGCCGCCGAGGACGTCACCATCGGTTTCGAGCAGGGCCGGCCGGTGACGATCAACGGCAAGGAGTTCGCCTCCGCCGTCGACCTGGTGCTGGAGGCCAACGCCATCGGCGGCCGGCACGGCCTGGGCATGTCCGACCAGATCGAGAACCGGGTGATCGAGGCCAAGAGCCGGGGCATCTACGAGGCGCCGGGCATGGCGCTGCTGCACGCGGCCTACGAGCGGCTGGTCAACGCGATCCACAACGAGGACACCCTCGCCAGCTACCACACCGAAGGCCGGCGGCTGGGGCGGCTGCTGTACGAGGGCCGCTGGCTGGACCCGCAGTCGCTGATGCTGCGCGAGTCGCTGCAGCGCTGGGTGGGAATGGCCGTCACCGGCCAGGTCACCCTGCGGCTGCGGCGCGGCGAGGACTACTCCATTCTGCACACCTCCGGGCCGGCGTTCAGCTACCACCCCGACAAGCTGTCCATGGAGCGGGTCGAGGACTCCGCGTTCGGGCCGGTCGACCGCATCGGGCAGCTGACCATGCGCAACCTCGACATCGCCGACTCGCGCGCCAAGCTCGAGCAGTACGCCCAGTTGGGCATGGTCGGCAGCCAGCACCCGACGTTGATCGGCGCCACGCAGGCGGCCCCGACCGAGCTGATCGGCTCGATGTCCGAGGGCGGCGCCGAGGCGATCGCCTCGCGCGGCGAGGTGCCCAGCGACGAGGAACTGCTCGACCACGCCGCGATGGAGTCCGGCACCGACTGACCGCCATCCGCTCGACCGAGAGCCATCGACCAGGAGCGATCGACCGGGAGCGATCGACCGGGAGCGATCGACCGGGAGCGATCGACCGGCATCCGACGTCCCCGGTCCGGGCCCGTGCGGGCGTTCGCGGCGGCCGCTTCACCGTGGCCGCCGCCCCTCGCCGGGACCGCGCGCGGGCCGGTCACCGGTTCGCGCTGGTGCGTCACACCCGGGCGGTCCGGTTCGTCATAGCCATGACGGACGTGACCAGAGGATGTGACCGATGGAGCAGGACCAGTGGCTGGCGAGCAGGTTCGAGGGGCACCGCGCCCACCTGAAGGCGGTGGCCTACCGGATGCTGGGCTCCCTGAGCGAGGCCGACGACGCGGTGCAGGAGGCCTGGCTGCGGCTGGCCCGCTCGGGCGGCGACGAGGTGGAGAACCTGGGCGGCTGGCTGACCACGGTCGTCGGCCGGGTGTGCCTGGACATGCTGCGCTCGCGCACCTCGCGGCGTGAGGATCCGCTGGAGGAGCGCCTGCCCGACCCGGTGGTCGCCCCGGCGGCCGATGGCATGGACCCCGAGCAGCAGGTCATGGTGGCCGACGCGGTCGGGCTGGCCCTGCTGGTGGTGCTCGAATCGCTCGGACCGGCCGAGCGGCTGGCGTTCGTGTTGCACGACATGTTCGCCGTGCCGTTCGAGGAGATCGCCGAGATCGTGGGCCGCTCGCCGGCGGCCACCCGGCAGCTTGCCAGCCGCGCCCGCCGCCGGGTTCAGGGGGCCACCCCCGTCCCCGACCACGACCCGGTGCGCCGGCGCAAGCTGGTGGAGGCATTCCTGGCGGCCGCGCACGAGGGCGACTTCGCCACGCTGCTGTCCACCCTTGACCCCGACGTGGTGCTGCGCGCCGACGCCGGCGCGGCCTCCGGCGGACTGCGCGTCGTCCGCGGCGCCGAGGCGGTCGCCGGGCAGGCGCTCACCTTCCACCGGCTGTCGGGCGGCACGGCCACCATCCTGCCCGCCGTGGTCAACGGCACGGCCGGGGTCGTCAGCGTCGTCCAGGGACGCCCGGCGTCGGTGCTGAGCTTCACCGTCTCCGGCGGGCGGATCGCCGCCATCGACATCCTGGCCGACCCCGACCGCCTGAGCGGCCTGGACCTGACCGCCCTGACCCCCGGCCACTGACCACACCGGCCACTGACCACATCGGCCCCTGCACTGACCGGCCGCGCGGGATTGGCCGCGCGGGGACCGCGCTCGACGGTGCGGGGACGGGTTCGACGTACCCTGGGAGCGCCGTACCGGAAGGCGGCGACGGCGGCGCACGAGGAGAACACGCACGGTGTCCGACAGACGGCAACACACCCCCCGCCCAGTGCTGGACGGCGGCCCGCTCGCCCTGCTCCAGGGCGACTGCGGCAGCTGTTTCGGACTGTGCTGCGTCGCGCTGCCCTTCTCGGCGTCGGCGGACTTCGCGGCCGGCAAGCAGGCGGGCCGGCCGTGCGCCAACCTGCGGCCGGACTTCGGGTGCGGCATCCACGACCGGCTCGCCGACAGCGGCTACCCGGGCTGCGTCGCCTATGACTGCTTCGGCGCCGGGCAGAAGGTCTCCCAGCTCACCTTCGCCGGACGTGACTGGCGGGCCGACCCGGGCGACGCCGAGCGGATGTTCGCGGTCTTCCCGGTCATGCAGCGGCTCCACGAGCTGATGTGGTACCTCACCCAGGCGCTGGGACATCCCCGGGCCGTCCCCGTGCACGACGAGGTCCGCCTGGCCCTTGCCGACCTCGAAAGGCTCACGGCCCGGCCCGCCGAGACCCTGGCGGAGCTGGACGTGGAGGAGCGGCGCCAGAAGATCCGCCCGCTGCTGGCCCGCGCGAGCGAACTGGTGCGCGCGAGCGCCGGCCGCCGCGGCAAGGACCGCCGGGGGGCCGACCTGATCGGCGCGTCTTTGCGCGGGGCCGACCTGCGGGCGGCCGACCTGCGCGGGGCCTACCTCATCGGCGCCGATCTGCGCGGGGCCGATCTGCGGCTGGCCGACCTGATCGGCGCCGATCTGCGGGGTGCCGATCTCGGCGGCGCCGACCTGACCGGCTGCCTGTTCCTCACCCGGCCCCAGCTCAACGCCGCCAGGGGTGACGGCGCCACCCGGCTGCCGTCCCCGCTCGCCCGCCCCGCGCACTGGCCGGCCACCGCCGCCCCCGAAGGCGCCGCCAGGACCGGCAGCCCCGGCAGGCCCGCGGTGCCCGGTGGCACCGCCGAGGCGGCCCGCCGCGGGCGCCGACCGCCGCGCCGCGGACCGTCCGCCCGCTGACGGCGTCCCGCACCGGCGGTCGAGGTGTGGCCGGCGTCAGGGGTGGGTGAGGATGACCAGTTGCCGGGTCGCGCGGGTCATCGCGACATAGCGGTCGACCGCCCCTTGGACGCCATCGCCGAAGTTCTCTGGATCGATGAGGACGACCAGGTCGAACTCCAGCCCCTTGGCCAGTTCCGGGGTCAGCGAGCGGACGCGGCCCGTGGCCTGGAAAGTGGGATCGCCGATCACGCAGGCGATGCCTTCGGCGTGCGCGGCGAGCCAGGCACCGAGGATGGACTCCAGGTCGCGGGCGGACCCGTGCACGACGGGGACACCACTGCCGCGGATGGAGACCGGCACGTTGGCGTCCGGGAGCACCGCCCGGATCACCGGCTCGGCCTGCGCCATGACCTCCTCCGGCGTGCGGTAGTTCACGCTCAGCGAGGCCAGGGTGATCCGGTCCAGGCCGATGCGCCGCAGCCGCTCCTGCCAGGACTCGGTGAACCCGTGCCTGGCCTGCGCGCGGTCTCCGACGATGGTGAAGCTGCGTGAAGGGCAGCGCAGCAGCAACATCTGCCACTCCGCGTCGGTGAGTTCCTGCGCCTCGTCCACCACGATGTGCGCGAACGGGCCGGCGAGCAGGTCGGGGTCGGTGCCGGGCGGGGCCGTCGGGTCGACCAGGCTGTCTTGGAGGTCCTGGCCGCGGAGCATCGTCACCGCGCCTTCGCCGTCGTCGTCGGCTTCGAGCAGATTGTCGACGACCTGCGCCATGCGCGCGCGTTCGGCGGCGACCGCGGCCTCATGCCGGCGCCTGCGCCGTGAGGCCTCCGGGTCGCCGAGCCGCTGCCGCGCCGCGTCCAGGAGCGGAAGGTCGGACACCGTCCATGCCTGGGCGTCGTCGCGCTGGAGCCGCCGCACCTCCTCGATGCTGAGCCAGGGAGCGCATTTGCGCAGGTAGGCGGGCACCGTCCACAGGTCTCCGACCAGGTCGGCCGCTTCGATCAGCGGCCAGGCGCGGTTGAAGGCCGTCAGCAGCTCCCTGTCGCGGGTGAGGGATCTGCGGAGCAGATCGGCCGGGGCCTCCTCCTGGTGTTTGTCGATCAGGATGGTGAGCAGGTGCTCCCAGATCTGGTCGCGCGCCTGGTTGTGCGGGGTGCCGGGGTCGGGCGCCTCGAACGCCTCGGCCCAATCCTCGGCGCTCAGCCAGATGTCCGACCATGGGGTGGTGACCGTCATCCCCGTGGCGGGCGGGTTCTCGTAGAACCTGACGGCCGGCTCGATCGCCTGCAGCAGCCGCGCCGACGACTTCATCAGGGCCACCTGCGGATCGGTCTCGGCCGCCGCCGCGGCCCCCTCGGCGACCAGGTCGCGCAGGGTGCAGGTCTGCACGCCCTCCTCGCCGAGGCTGGGCAGGACGTCGGCGACGTAGGCCAGGTAGGGCTGGTGCGGGCCGACGAACAGCACCCCGCCCCGGCGGTGACCCAGGCGGGGGTCGGAGTAGAGCAGGTAGGCCGAACGGTGCAGCGCGACGACGGTCTTGCCGGTTCCCGGGCCGCCGTCGACGACCAGGGCGCCGCTGGACCCGGCGCGGATGATGGCGTCCTGGTCGGCCTGGATGGTGCCCAGCACGTCGCGCATGCGCGCCGACCGGTCGGCGCCCAGGCTGGCGATGAAGGCGGACTGGTCGTCGAGCGCGGCGTGCCCGTCGAACCCCTCGGAGGTGAACACCTCGTCCCAGTAGTCGCTGATGCGGCCGCGGGTCCAGCGGTATCGTCGGCGGCTGGCCAGACCCATGGGGTTGGCGTGGGTCGCTCCGAAGAACGGCTCGGCCGCGGGGGAGCGCCAGTCCAGCAGCAGCCGGCGGCCCTCGCGGTCGGTGAGCCCGAGCCGTCCGATGTACACCGGCTCGGGGTCGTCGGCGCCGACGATGTGCCCAAGGCACAGGTCCAGGCCGAAGCGGCGCAGCGCGCGCAGGCGCGCGGTCAGCCGGTGAATCTCCAGGTCGCGGTCCAGCGCCTGCCGGCCGAGGCCGCCGGGGGACCTGCGCTCGGTGTCGAGGCGTTCGGACAGCTCGGCGATCGACTGCTCAAGGGTGCGGGCGATGTCCGCGAAGTGCCGCTCGTCGCGGGCGATCAGCGCCGGGTCGGCCTTGGCCGCGAGGTGGCCGGGAAGGTCGAACGCGCTGGTGGTCAAAGGGTTCACGGTGAAGCTCCGATCTGAAGGTCGCCGGGCGACCATTGCGCGGCGCGGCGTACGGGCCGATGTGACCTCAAGGGGCGGCCATGGCGGACGGCGCTCAGCCTGGCGCCGAGCCCCGTGGCGGCCGCCGGCTCATGTCCTTCCACGGCGGCGCGCACACCCGCACCCGCGCGCCCAACTCCCGCGACCGCGCCGCGAATGCCACCGGCGGCTCGACGTCCCCCCGGCGAACCCATGCGTCGACAACGACACCCCCACTACGCGACTCCCCGTTTCCGCAGGTTCCGGCTTCGGCCCGCCATTGTGCGGCATGCCCGGGGTCTTGCCGCAAGCCCCCCGGTGCGCTATACGTTGAGAGTGGAAAGGTGCGGGCACTCCCCTTTCCTTCATTGACGTCCGCCGCGGACGGCCCACTTCTTCGCAGCCGCAGCCGCAGCCGCAGCCGCAGCCGTCTTGCCTTCGCCCACGCCGGGCGGCGGCGGGCATCGAAGATCCGGCCGCCTCCGGGGCGGTCAGAGTCGAACCGTCGACCGTTGCCGGTACCGGCCGGGCCGCCACCCCGGATTCTGCCACGCGACCGCGCGGCCCCCCTTTCGGCGCCGTGACCACCGGGCCGGGAAAACGATTGGACGCGATGACGCCCGGGCTTGTAGCTTGCACTCGACCGTGACACCGCCCAAGGAGGTGAGCCCCATGAACGCCGTATCAATGTGGGTGCTCCCCCTTCCCGTCACGGCCGGGCGATCGAGGTAGGTGTCGCCGGGAGCGCCTCGCCGACAAGGCACTCCCGAAAGGCAACACCATGAGCTCTTCTCAGTCCACCGCCGAACCGCCGTCGAACCACAGCGCCGAGCGCGGCTCGCCCACGGGCGAGGTCCCCGCGGTTTCCTGGTCACCGGCCTCCGGCGCCGATCGCGCGCCCCTGATGTTCGACGTGATCATCGCCGGCTGCGGGCCGACCGGCGCGATGCTGGCCGCCGAACTGCGGCTGCACGACGTGCGGGTCCTGGTTCTGGAGAAGGACACCGAACCGGTCTCGTTCGTCCGCATCGTCGGTCTGCATATCCGCAGCATCGAGCTGATGGCGATGCGCGGACTGCTGGAGCGCATTCGCCCGCACAGCAGACAGCGTCCCGCCGCGGGATTCTTCGCCGCCATCAACAAGCCCGCGCCCAAGGGCCTGGATTCCGCGCACGCCTACCTGCTGGGCATCCCGCAGCCGGTCATCAACCACCTGCTCGAAGAACACGCGATCGAGCTGGGCGCGCAGGTCCGGCGCGGCTGTGCGGTGGCCGATTTCGCGCAGGACGACCAGGGCGTGACCGTCGAGCTGGCCGGCGGGGAACAGCTGCGTGCGCGCTACCTCGTCGGCTGTGACGGCGCGCGCAGTACGGTGCGCAAGCGGCTCGGCGTCGGCTTCCCCGGCGAGCCCTCGCGCACCGAGACGCTGATGGGCGAGATGCGAGTGGGCGTGCCGCCAGAGGAGATCACCGCCAAGGTGGCCGAGATCAGCCGGACCCATCAGCGGTTCTGGCTCAGGCCCTTCGGCGAAGGGTTCTACAGCGTCGTCGTCCCCGCCGCGGGCGTCGCCGATCGCACGGAACCGCCCACTCTCGAGGATTTCAGGCGACAGCTGCGCGCCATCGCCGGAACCGATTTCGGCGTGCACTCTCCGCGCTGGTTGTCCCGCTTCGGGGATGCCACCCGGCTGGCCGAACGTTATCGGGTCGGGCGGGTGCTGCTGGCCGGTGACGCGGCGCACATCCATCCCCCCACCGGCGGGCAAGGCCTCAACCTGGGCGTTCAGGACGCGGTCAACCTCGGCTGGAAACTGGCCGCACAGATCCGCGGCTGGGCGCCGGAAACACTGCTGGACACCTACCACGCCGAACGCCATCCGGTCGCCGAGGACGTGCTGGACAACACCCGCGCCCAGATGGAACTGCATTCCACCGAACCGGGCGCGCAGGCCGTGCGCAGGCTGCTCACCGAGCTGATGGACTTCGACGAGGTGAACCGCCACCTGATCGAGAAGATCACCGCGATCGGCGTCCGCTACGACTTCGGCGAGGGCCCCGACCTGCTCGGCCGCCGCCTGCGCGACATCGAGGTGAAACAGGGCCACCTCTACGATCTGCTGCACCGCGGCCGCGGGCTGCTGCTGGACCGCACCGAGCGCCTGAGCGTCGGCGGCTGGTCGGACCGGGTCGACCACCTCGCCGACCCGACCGCGGCACTGGATGCTCCGTGCGTCCTGCTACGCCCCGACGGCCATGTCGCCTGGGTCGGCGATGATCAGCGGGACCTGGACGATCACCTCTCCCGCTGGTTCGGCGAGCCCGCCACCTGATCTCGCCCGACCAGCGGCCATTCCACGCAGAGGTGACGAGATGGCGAGCGTACCTGCGGCGCTCCGGCGCTGCCGGCCGGGGGCCGCCGAGCGGTCGGCGTTCCCGTCGAACGTCCGTTCCGGCATGCCTGTTCCAGAACGGCGTGCGGGGATGGATTTCGGTACGCTCGCCTCATGGGAAGCGGTGCCGCGCACTCCGGGGGCCGGGTCGAGTACGGCTACGCGCGCGCGTCCGCGACCAGGCGATCCCTGGAGCGGCAGCTTCAGGCGCTGCGCGCCGCGGGCATCCCGGCCGAACGCGTCCACACCGACGGCGGGACCGGCGGGCGGACCGGCGGCGCCGGGGCGCGTGACGGTCTGGAGCGGTTGCTGGCCGGGGCGCGCTCCGGTGACACGATCGTCGTGCACACCCTGGACCGCATCGGCCGCAACCTGCGCGAGGTGCTGACCCTGGTGGGGGAGCTGTCCGAGCGCGGCATCGGGGTGCGGACGCTGGCCGGCCCGCTGCCCGTCGACACCGCCGGCGAGGGCGAGGGCCGCACCGTCCGCCTGCTGCTCGCACTGCTGGCCGACATGGACCGCACCTTCGCCGCCGAGCGCGCCGCCCACGCCCGCGCCGCCGCCGGATCGGCCGGGCGGCGCGTCGGCCGGCCCGTCGCCCACCCGGCCGGCAAGATCGAGCAGGCCCGGCGGCTGAAGGCCCAGGGCGACTCCCTGGCCCGGATCGCGGCCGAGACGGGCATCCCCAAGACCTCCCTGCACCGCTACCTC
The DNA here is from genome assembly GCF_053602655.1 of Sphaerisporangium sp. NPDC004334. Lineage (NCBI taxonomy): Bacteria > Bacillati > Actinomycetota > Actinomycetes > Streptosporangiales > Streptosporangiaceae > Sphaerisporangium > Sphaerisporangium sp. NPDC004334. The sequence continues at coordinate 28,341 of NZ_JBSGDZ010000027.1, read as the reverse complement.
GCCGACGCCGTCCCGCCGGCCGGCGGGAATCCCCCGGCCGGGACGGGCGCCGGCGCGCGCACGGGCCCTGCCGGGCCGCGGGGCGAAGGGGAGGGGCCGGAGGCGGCGCGCCGGGCGGAGCGGGCGGCGGCCGTCGACGCGGTCCAGGGGGGCGACGAGGCGGCGTTCGGCGCTCTGACCGAGCGGCACCGGCGCGAGCTGCAGGCGCACTGCTACCGCATGCTCGGCTCGTTGGAGGAGTCCGAAGACCTGGTGCAGGAGACGTTCCTGCGGGCCTGGCGCTCCCGCGAGGGCTTCCAGGGCCGCTCCAGCGTCCGCGCCTGGCTCTACCGCATCGCCACCAACGCCTGCCTGGACTTCCTGGAGCGGCACCCGCGCCGTCCCCTCCCGCGAGCCGCCGGGCAGACCGGGCAGACCGGGGAGGACGGGGAGGACGGCGAGACGCCCCGGACGCCACCGGCCGGGATCCGCTGGCTGCAGCCTTATCCGGACCGGCTGCTGGAGCCGGTGGCCTCCGGGGAGACGGGCCCGGAGGCCGCCGCGTTCGGCAGGGAGAGCGTGGAGCTGGCCTTCCTGGTCGCCATCCAGCACCTGCCGCCCCGCCAGCGCGCGGTGCTGATCCTGCGGGACGTGCTCGGCTGGCCGGCCGGTGAGACCGCCGCGGCGCTGGAGACGAGCGTCGCCTCGGTGAAGAGCGCCCTGCAGCGGGCGCGGCCGGTCGTGCGGGCCCACCTTCCCCGGCGGCGAGAGCAGTGGGCGCCGTCGGCGCCGGCGACCGCGCAGGAGCGGGCGCTGCTGCGGCGCTTCATGGACGCCCACGAACGCGGCGACAGCGCAGCGTTCGCGCGGCTGCTCAGTGAGGACGTGCGGATGACGATGCCTCCACTGCCGTTCTGGTTCCACGGCCGCGCGGCGGTGGCCCGCTTCGCCGCCGACGCCTTCGGGCTCGGCTCGCCGCTGCGTGGGGCGCGGTGGCGCGGCCTGCCGGCCCGGGCGAACCGGCAGCCCGCGGTGGCGGTGTACGCCCGGCCGGTGGGAGCCGGGGAGTACCGCGCTCAGGCGCTCAACGTGCTGCGGGTCGAGGACGGGATGATCGCCGAGATCACCGTCTTCGAGGCGCGCCTGTTCCCTGCCTTCCATCTCCCACCTACGCTGCCCTGACCCCCGCCTCTGCTCTCTGCATCCCGCTCCCGAACCCGCAGCCCTCTGTTCTGTGCATCTCACCCCGCGGCCTGCACGCCGTCACCCGGGGGCGATTCCTTCGCGGGCGCCGTGCCGTCTCAACACCGGACGGTCGCGGCACGCGCGGCCAACGATGAGAGGGCACGGATGACGATCGAGAACTGGGCCGGGGTGCTGGACTTCCAGACCCGGCTGCCGGCTGGCACCGGCACGCGGGACTCCGAGCGCCGGGGCCGGCGGTGAGGGCCGCGACCGGTCACAGGGACGGCGGTCACAGGGACGGCGGTCACAGGGACGGCGGTCACAGGGACGGGGCGGTATGACGACGTATGTGCTGATCCCGGGTGCCGGGTCCGGCTCCTGGTACTGGCATCTGGTGACGGCGGAGCTGCGTGCGCGCGGCCACGACGTGATCGCCCCCGACCTGCCCTGCGACGACGATTCGGCCGGACTGGACCAGTACGCCGACACGGTGGTCGACGCCATCGGCGCACGCACCGGCCTGGTAGTGGTCGCGCAGTCCCTGGGCGGGTTCACCGCGGCCCTGGTGTGCGAGCGGGTGCCGGTCGACCTGCTGGTGCTGGTGACGGCGATGATCCCCGCGCCGGGGGAGACGCCGGGGCGGTGGTGGGCCGCCACCGGCTGGGAGCAGGCCAGGCGCGAACAGGACGAACGCGACGGCAGGGCGCCCGATGACGACATCGCCCTGTTCCTGCACGACGTGCCGCCCGAGCTGGCGGCGCGGGCGCTCGCCCGGCGCCGCGCGCAGTCGGCCACGCCGTTCCTGGAACCCTGGCCGCTGCGCGCGTGGCCGGCGGTGCCGACCCGTTTCCTGCTGTGCCGCGACGACCGCTTCTTCCCGGCGGAGTTCATGCGCCGGGTCGTCGGCGAGCGCCTCGGCATCGTCCCCGACGAGATCGACGGCGGCCACGGCATCGCCCTCAGCCGGCCGGAGGAACTGGCCGACCGGCTGGAGGCCTACCGCGCCGAGCTGTGATGACCCGCCGCCCGCTCCGGACCGGCGGAGCGGGCGGGGCCCGGGCGGGCAGGGGCAGGCACGTGCCGGGCAGTCGCGGTTGTCGCCGGTCGCCGGTCGCGGGTCGTCGCCGGTCGCGGTCGTTGCCGGGGAGTCGCGACAGGCCGCGGCCGTCGGCGGCGGTCCAGGACCGCGGGTGGTCAGCGGCTGATGCGCACCGCGTCGGCGACGACGTAGCCGGTGCCGCCGGTCCAGCGGCTCACCGCGACCACGTTGTAGGTGCCCGCGTTGAGGGAGAAGGTGCCGATCGAGCGCCACCCGCCGCCGCCGGAGCGCTGGTCGACGTACACCGTCTGGTTGCCGCCGGAGGCGGCGACGATGTATGGCGCGGAACTGTTGTAACCGGGGTCCGCGGGATACCAGACCTCCACCCGGTAGGTCCCGGCGCTGGGGATGCTCGCCTGGTACCAGGCCGGGTCACTGGCCGACAGCGGGCCGGCGTAGCGGTAGTCGGCGCCGTAACGCTGGGAGGAGTAGGTCGACACGCCCCAGTTGGCGCTGGCGGTGAACGCGCCGGCGGTGGCGTTGTCCACGGTGGCCGACCAGGTGGTGGCGCCTCCGGTGACGTATCCCATGTACTTGTTCCAGTCCCAGTACGGGCCGGGGTCGGTGTGGGTGGCTCCGGGCACCTCCGAGTGGCCGATGATGTGCGCCCGGTCCTTCGGGATGCCGTACTTGTCGCAGATGGAGCGGGTCAGCGCCGCCGAGCCCCGGTACATCGCGTCGGTGTACCAGGAGGCGTCGGTGACGTAGCCCTCGTGCTCGATGCCGATCGAGCGGGTGTTGTAGCTCCAGTTGCCGGCGTGCCAGGCGATGTCCTTCTCGCGCACCATCTGGGTGACCGCGCCGTCGGAGGAGCGCACGACGTAGTGCGCCGACACCTGGGCGCTTGGGTTCTGGAACCAGGAGATCGTGCCGGCGTAGGAGCCCTGGGTGATGTGGATGACCACCCGGTCGATGGCGTAGGCCGACGGGCGGCTGGAGGCGGTGTAGTTGCTGGAACTGGCCGCCACCCAGGTGCCGCTCGGGTAGTCGGGCGCGGCGGCGGCCTGGGCGTTGAGGTCCAGGGTGCGGGCGTAAGCGCCGCGGTCGGCGGTGACCTCGCGCGGGGCGATGCTCACCCCGGCCGCGCGGAGTCCCCGGCCGAGCAGTTCGTACACCGTGTCGGCGTACAGCCGGGCCACCTCAGGGGTGGTGGCGTTGCCGTACCTGGCCACGGTGGGGTACCAGCGGCCGGCGTCCTTGCGGGCCGTCTCGTCCAGGCCGGCCTCCTCGGCGTAGGAGCGCAGCAGCGCGGCGGCGCCGTCGATGTTGGCGGCGGTGTCGGAGCGCAGTGCGGCCGCCGGACGGCCGGTGAGCTCGGCGGCCCGCTCCAGGGTGTGGGTGGTGGGGTTGCTGACCAGGTGCATCACGCCGTAGCCGCCGCTGGCGCTGGGCTTGCCCGCGTGCCCGTCCAGGTGGGTCTCGGCGTAGGCCAGGGCGACCAGCAGGTCGCGGGGGACGTCGTGGGCGGCGGCGGCGCGGGCGAACGCGGCGGCCAGGGCGGGCTCGGCCGGGGCGCCCGGCGGGGCGGCGCTCGCCGGGGCGGCGGTGAGCGCCAGCAGGGAACCCAGGGCCAGCAGGGCGGCGGCCAGCAGGCGGTTGGCGGCGGGGACTGATCGGCGTCCGGGGGGTCTCATGCGTGCTCCTCGGTGGGGGGTGCCAACGGGTGCACAGTAAGGAGCTTTCTGACAAATGTCGATAATTGACATTACTCACGAGTAAGCGGAAGATTTGTGCCTCCGCTTCCCGCTTTCTGCCTTATCCCTCCCGCCGCCACTCGGCCGGGAGCAGGCGACCGGCAGGGGCAGGGGCGCCTTGGGTGTCAGGGGCGGGCGTCGTGCAGGAGACGGTCGGGCACCGGGACGCGGAGGTGGCGGAGCAGACGCGCGAGCTTTTCGTCCAGTTCGGCGCCGACCGCGGTGATCTCCGGATGCCCGAACTGAGCGAACTGCGCGCTCGGCTGCTCGATCGCGAAGCGGGTCACCCCGGCGGGGTACTCGTAGATCGTGGTGCGCAGCGGCGCGTAGAGCATCACCGCCGGATCATGGCGGAACATCCTCTCGGCGATGGCCGCGTTGCCCATGAGGTACTGCACGCTGCGCCACCACTCGCCCGAACCCCGCAGGAGCGCCCCGTTGTCGAGGCTCCAGAAGATCACGAAGCCGTGTGGCGCGTTCCGGTCGGCGGCGGCCCGCACGGCGGGCCAGCCGGCCCCCTCCGCCACGAGCCGCTCGTACACCGGCGCGTCGAAGGGGGGCACCGCCCGCTCGTATCTCAGCCTGAACTCCTCGAAGGGCATCCCGACGTCCACGATCAGCCGGTGCGCCTCGCGTGCCACATCCGTCACGTGGGAGGTCTTGGCGGTCATCGAATGCTCCCTTCGCCGGTCACGGCCAGGGCCCGCGGCCGCGCGGTCCGAGGCCGCAGGCGGGCGGGCTCACCTGGGCAACGCTACGCCTGGCGGGTCCGGGGCATGACGAGCACCCGAATGGAAAGCCCCCCGCCGGACACCCGATCTTCCGCCAGGCCGGGCCGCACCTACCTGACCGGTGGCGCATGATCACCGCACAACGCCTCCCGCGTGCCTCCGACGCATCCCCGGCACGATGGCCCGGCAGGCGCGCTGTATTCCGGAGTACGCCTTCGTCAACGCGGGGCGCCGGCGGCCTTCGGCTGACCCGCCACCGCCCGCGCCGCCCGGCGATCCCCGCGCCGCGCAGCGAGGGTCACCGTCCCTGCTTGCCGGAGGGCGCGTCCGGGTGGCACCGCACCCGGCCCGCCGCGTCGCCGGCCTCGGGTGAGACGGCGGGCCGGGACGCCCCGCCCCGCTCGCGTCCGGACGGGCCCTCGCCGCGGCGGCCGGCCGCCTCCCGTCCCATGCGGCCGAGCTCTGCCAGCTTGCACTCGGAAGGACTGCCCGGATCGGCCTGGAAGGCGACGAGCTTCTGCCCCGGAGCGCTGTCGACGCTCAGCACCTCCATGGTGGTGATCACCTCGCCGACCACCGCGTGATGGAAGCGCACGGGAGCGCGGATGCGGCTGCGCACGTCGTGGCGGTCCCACAGCCGGCGGAACTCCCGGCTGGCCCGTGACAGCTCCTCCACCAGCTCGTTGAGGTACGGGTCGTCCTGGTCGGCGCCGGACGCGGCGCGCAGGTGGGCCACCTTGTAGCGGGTGTCCATCTCCCAGTCCAGATAGAACTCCCGCGCCCGGGGATTGAGCAGGGCCAGCCGCAGCAGGTTGTCGTTGTGGTCGAGGCCCTCGTACAGGGCACTGGCCACCGCGTTCCTGGCCAGCACGTCCAGGCGGGGGTTGACCACGTAGGCGGCGACGCGGTCCCAGCCGTTCATCAGGCGTATCACGTTGGGGTCGACCGTGTCGGCGCGGCCGGGGACCTCGCGCCGGTGCACGCGCGGGCGGGCCAGCTCGTGCAGGTGCTCGGTGGCCTCGGCGTCCAGTCGCAGGACCTGCGCCAGAGCGTCCAGCACCTGCTCCGAGGGACGGCGCTCGCGGCCCTGCTCCAGCCGGATGTAGTAGTCGATGCTGACGCCGGCCAGCATCGCCACCTCCTCACGCCGCAGCCCCGGCGTCCTGCGGCGGTTCGGGCCGGGCGCGATTCCCGCCTGCTCAGGAGTCGTGAACTCTCTGCGGGCCCGGAGGAAGGCCCCTAGTGGCCGGTCACGGTCCATATCTCAAATTACGCCGTCGCCCGGGTGCGCAGGTGACATCCGAAGGGCGGGCGGCGGTCGCCGCGGAGCCCGCCCGCGCCGGACCCGCCGTGCGGGCCCGTGAAGCGGCGCCGCGGGCGGCGCCGGGCCCTCGCATGCTTTGGCGGACTTTTACCTTGCCAGATCGGCAAGAGGGTTTGCCCGATCGGCGAACGGTGGCGGAGCATCTGCGGCGAACGGAGGTGCCGGACATGACCGACAGGCACGAACAGACGGCGCGGACCGCTCCCGACGAGCGGGAGCGGGACTTCGACGTGGTGGTGGTAGGCGGCGGGGCGGCCGGGCTGAGCGGGGCGCTGACCCTGGCCCGGGCGCGCCGCTCGGTGCTGGTGGTGGACGCGGGCGGTCCGCGCAACGCCCCCGCCGCGGCGGTGCACAACTACCTGGGGCGCGAGGGGACGCCGCCCGCGCGGCTGCTGGCAGAGGGCCGCGCGGAGGTCGCCCGGTACGGCGGCAGCGTCCTTTCCGGCGAGGTGATCGCGGTCGAACGGACCAAGGACGGCCGTTTCCGCGTGGTGCCGGCCGGCGGTTCGCCGGTCCGGGCGCGGCGGCTGCTGGTGGCGACCGGCCTGGCCGACGAGCCGCCCAAGGTGGCGGGACTGGCCGAGCGGTGGGGCCGCGACGTGCTGCACTGCCCGTACTGCCACGGGTGGGAGGTCCGCGACCAGCCGATCGCCGTGCTGGCGACCAGCGCCCTGGCCGCCGAGCAGGCCCTGCTGTGGCGGCAGTGGAGCCCGCGGGTGACCCTGCTGCTGCACACCGCGCCCGAGCCCTCGGCGGGCGACCGTGAGCGGCTGGCCGCCCGCGACATCGCCGTGGTCGAGGGCGAGGCGACCGGGCTGGAGGTCGGCGGCGACCGGCTGACCGGGGTGAGGCTGGCCGACGGCCGGGTGGTGCCCTGCACCGCCCTGGTGGTGATGTCGCACCTGTCGGCCCGCACCGGAGCGCTCGCGGGCCTGGGCCTGGAGCCGGTCGAGCAGTCCTTGGGCGGTCACGTCGTGGGCACCCGCCTCGACGCCGATCCCATGGGCGCCACCGGTGTGCCCGGAGTGTGGGTGGCCGGCAACGTCACCGACCTGATGGGCCAGGTCGTCACCGCGGCGGCGGCCGGGATGCGCGCGGCCGCGGCGATCAACGCCGACCTGGTCCAGGAGGAGACCCGCCTGGCCGTCGCCGCCCGCCGCGCCGCCCCTGTCCAGGACGGCTGAGGCGGCCACCCGCGCCGCGGCCTCTATGCTGCGCGCATGGCGATCACCGATGAGGAACTGGCCCGGACGGCGGCGCAGGCGGGAGCCGACGTCGTGCGCGCGATGTACGGCGCGTCGATGACGCGCGTACGCAAGTCCGGGGACGACTTCGCCACGGCCGCCGACATCGAGGCGGAGAAGGCCATCGTGGAGGTCATCCGCGCCGCCCGTCCGCACGACGCGGTGGTGGGCGAGGAGAGCGGGCGCACGGGCTCCGCCGGCGCGGAGCGGGTGTGGCTGGTCGACCCCCTGTGCGGCACGCTGAACTACGCCACGGGCGGCATGCTGGTCGCGGTGAACGTCGCCCTGCGCGAAGGGCCGGAGGTCACGGTGGCCGCCTGCGCCGACCCGTTCTCCGGGGAGGTGTTCTGGACCGGCGGCGAGCACGCCTACGTCCGCCGCGACGGCGTGGACCAGGCGCTGGCGCCCTCGGCGGAGTCGCGGCTGGTGGACCTCAACCTCGATCCGCCGTTCCCGAACCAGCCGGGCTTCCGCGCCGTCCGCGTGCTCGCCGACCCCGGCTTCGCCGCGCGGTTCCGGCCCCGCGTGGTCTCCACCACCCTGGCGGTGACCTGGGTGGCCGCCGGCCGGCGGGCCGCGTACCTCACCGACGGCCACCTGCGCGACAGCGTGCACTTCGCGGCCGGCATCGCGCTGTGCCGGGCCGCCGGCTGCGTGGTGACCGGTCTGCGCGGCGAGCCCGCGCACACCGGCGCGGGCGGTCTGGTCGTGGCGGCCGACCAGCCGACGCACGCCGCCCTGCTGGAGATCATCGCCGGCGGGTTCACCGCCGGCGGGTAGACCCCGTTCCCCGCTCCTCGCGCCCAGCGGCGGCCGCTCGTGCCGCCGGAGGCCGGGGCGATCCCGTACCGGCCGCGCGGCGGTGGCGGATACTACGGGGATGCGCTTGCTGGAGCGGGAGTCGTCGCTTGCGTCGCTGGCCGAGTACGCGGCCGAGGCCGCGCGGGGTGAGGGGCGGCTGGTCCTGGTCGCCGGCGAGGCGGGGGTGGGCAAGTCGGCGCTGGTCGAGCGCTTCCAGCGGGACCTGCCGTCGGCACGGTGGTCGTGCGACGGGCTGTTCACCCCGCGCCCGCTCGGGCCGCTGTTCGACCTGGCCGACCGGCTGGGCGGCCCCCTGCAGGAGCTGTGCCGCGCCGGAGCCGGCCGCGAGGAGCTGTTCCGGGGGCTGCTGCGCGAAGTCGGTGACCCGCACGCGCTGGACGCCGTCGTCGTGGAGGACGTCCACTGGGCCGACGAGGCCACCTTGGACCTGCTGAGCTTCCTCGGCCGGCGGCTGCGCGGCACCGGGCTGCTGCTCATCGCGACCTACCGGGACGACGCCATGGCGCCGTCCGATCCGCTGCGCGTCACGCTGGGCGGTCTGGCCTCGCAGCGGTCGACCCGGCGCATCGGCCTGGCGCCGCTGTCGGCGGAGGCGGTACGGGAGCTGGCCGCGGGCAGCGGCGCCGACGCCTGCGCGCTGCACCGGCTGACCGGCGGCAACCCCTTCTACGTGACCGAGGTCGTGCGGGCCGGCATGCACGCGCCCGGGTCATCACAGATCCCGGGTTCGGCGCGGGACGCGGTGCTGGCGCGCGCGGCGCGGCTGAGCGGCCCGGCCCGTCAGGTGCTCGACGTCGCGGCGCTGACCGGCACCAGGGTCGAGTCACGGCTGCTGGAGGCGGTGACCCCGTTCCCGGGCCCGGCCGTGGACGAGCTGCTGGCGTGCGGGCTGGTCGTCGGGGACGGCGAGTGGCTGCGGTTCCGTCACGAGATCGCCCGGCTGGCGGTGCAGGAGGCGGTGCCCGCCCACCGCGCCCGCACCGTCCACGGCCGGGTCCTCACCGCGCTCGAATCCCTCGGCTGCGACGACGACGCCCGGATGGCCTTCCACGCCGAGGCGGCCGGTGAGGCGGCCGCGGTCCTGCGTCACGCGCCCGCCGCCGCCCGCCGCGCGGCGTGGCTGTCCTCCCACCGCGAGGCCGCGGCGCAGTTCCGGCGGGCACTGCGCTTCGCGGCCGACACGGCCGGTACGGACGCCACGACCCTCGCCGAGCTGTGCGAGGGGCTGGCCGATGAGGCGGCGCTGCTCGACCAGTGGCACGAGGCCGCCGAGGCGTGCGAGCGCGCCCTGGTGGAGTGGCGCAAGGCGGGGGACCGGCTACGGGAGGGCGACGCGCTGCGGCGGCTGTCGCGCATCATGTGGAACATGTGCCACGGGGAACGGGCCCCCGCCGAGACCGCCGTGTCGCTCCTGGAGCCGCTCGGGCCGGGCGTCGAGCTGGCCTGGGCGTACGCCACCTACGCCAACCAGCGGATGCTGCGCTACGAACTGGACGCTGCGGAGGGGGCGGCGCTGCGGGCCCAGGAGCTGGCCGAGCGGCTCGGCGCCACCGACGTGCTCAGCGACGCGCTGAACACCCGCGCCGCGTGCGCCTGGGCCCGGGGCGGCGACTGGGAGGGGCTGATGCGCCGCGCGCTGGAGATCGCGCTGGCCGGGCGGCACCAGGACCAGGTGGGCAGGGCGTACGCCAACCTGGCCGCCCTGCACAACGGCCGGCGGCGGTTCGCCGAGGCCGAGCGCTACCTGGCCGAGGGCATCGCCTACTGCGACGAGCACGACCTCGCCTCCTACGGGACGTGCCTGCGCAGCGAGCGGTCCACCGTCATGGAACGCGACGGGCGCTGGGAGGAGTCGCTGTCGATCAGCACGGGCATCCTGGCCATGGTGGGCGCGTCCCCGTCCAACCGGCTGTGCACGGTGCGCAGGATCGGCTCGGTGCTGGCCCGCCGGGGTGAGCCGGGGGTGTGGGAGCACCTGGAGGAGGCGGCCGTGCTGGCCGACCGCACCGGCGAGCCGCAGCAGATCGTGCCCGTCCGGCTGAGCCGCGCCGAGGCGTGCTGGCTGGAGGGCAGGACGGGGGAGGCGCGCCGCGAGGCCGAACTGGCCCACGACGTCTCGGCCGGTTGCGACCCCTGGGACCGCGGCGCGGTCGCCGTCTGGCTGGTGCGGACCGGGTCCCCGCGTCCGCCGCAGGGGGAGGTGCCCGAGCCGTACCGGCTGGAGCTCGGCGGGGAGCCCGTCGCGGCGGCGCGGGCCTGGACCGAGCTGGACTGCCGCTACGACGCCGCGCTCGCCCTGTCCGGCGCCGGCGGCGAGCCGGAGCTGCGTGAGGCCCTGGCGGTGTTCACCGGCCTGGGCGCCTTCCCCGCGGCCCGCATCGTCCGTCAGGAGTTGCGCGGGCTCGGCGTCCGGTCGCTGCCGGCCGGGCCGCGGGCGGCCACCCGGGAGCATCCCTCCGGGCTGACCCGGCGCGAGCGTGAGGTGCTCGCCCTGGTCTGCGCGCAGCACACCAACGCCGAGATCGCCGCGAAGCTGTTCATCTCGGTCAAGACCGCGGGCCACCACGTCTCGGCGATCCTCGCCAAGCTCGGCGCCCCGAGCCGCGGCGCCGCCGCCGACCAGGCCGTCCGTCTCGGCCTTGCCGACGTCAAGGTCCCGGCGACGGCCGGTGGGACCAGGCAGGGGCCGGCCGGCCGGACGGTGGCCGGACCGGCCGGCGGCGCCGCGGAGGAGCCGGCCGGGCACGGCGGATCGGCCCGGACACCGGGGCCGCGTGGCGGCACGGCGGGGGCGCGTGGCGGCACGGCGGAAATCTGGGGAGCACGCGGCGCAACATAGGGAACCGCTCCCCATCCGGCCCCGCGGCCCCCGTCCCTACGGTTGGCGGGACTCACCACGAGACAGGAGCCGGAATGCCGCTCTACATGGATGTGCACACCATCGCCGGGGGCGTCGCGATGGCCGACGTCGCCCAGGCGCACAAGGCCGACCTGCAGCAGCAGGCGGGCCACGACGTCAGCTACCTGCGGTACTGGGTCGACGAGGGGCAGGGCAGGATCTTCTGCCTGGTCGAGGCGCCCTCGGCCGAGGCGGCGGCCGCGGTGCACCGCGCGGCGCACGGGCTGGTCGCCGACGAGATCTTCCAGGTACAGGAAGGCGGCTGACGGCGCCCAGGGCGCGCGACCGGCGGGACGGGCTCTGCTCCTGCGCCTATGGCGGGACGGGCTCCGCTCCCGCGCCCATAGGAAGGAACGCCGGGAAGAGCACCCTTGATCGGCAGGCACGTCATCCACGGGGGACGGGCGGCGCCTGACGGGCGGGGGCCTCTTCCTCGCCCTGCGGTGGTCGCACCAGGGGATCTTCGCCGCCGGTCCGTGCGAAAGCCGGCACAGCGAGAGTTCGGTGGCAGGAGCGCCGGCCGCATGTCCGTCCGGGGGGGACGGGCGGCGGTCGAGGCGTGCGCCGGTCGTCCTCCGACGGGGGCGGGCGACCGGCGGTCACCCTCGCAAGATCGCCACCGGGTCCCGGGGGCCGCCTGGCCGTGGGGCGGCCGGGAAATCAGAGGATCACAAGGGCGGGGCGAGGGAGTCCGGAGGCCAGGCGGGCAAGGGGTCGAAGCGTCGAGCCGGTGAAGGCACGAAGGGGGCAAGCCATCCGGGGGCACACGAGATCAGGAGGTCAGGGGAACAGGGAGGTCAGCGAAGTAGGCAGGTCAGGGAGGGCTGTCCGGGGGCAGGGGGAGGGGTCAGGGTCAGGGGGTCAGGGGGTCAGGGGGTCAGGCGGCGGATGGTGATGACGGTGTCGGTAACGGTGGCCGTCTGGACGTCCGGGCCGGTGGCCTGGCGCTGGGGACGGTCGAGGCGTTCGGGCCGCCAGCGGGCGGGGTCCAGACCGATCTCCCCGGCGATGTCCCCGGGGGCCGGGAAGTGGGCGTCAACATCGGGGTCCCAGGCCCAGGGGCGTGCCGAGCCGTGGTCGACGATGAGCAGGAGCCCGCCGGGCCTCAGCGCGTTCGCGGCCTGGCGGAGGACCCATGGGCGGGGGAACTCGAACGGCGTCTGCAGATACTGGGCGTTGACGAGGTCGAACGCGCCGGTGGGGAAGGTGCGGGCCAAGTCGTGCCGCTCGGTGGTGACGCGGTCGGCGACGCCGGTGGTGGCCGCGTGGGCGGTGGTGCGGCGCAGAGCGGTCGGCGAGATGTCGACGGCGGTCACCCGCCATCCGTGGGCGGCCAGCCAGACGGCATCCCCGCCCTCGCCGCACCCCAGGTCCAGCGCGGCGCCGGGCGCCAGGCTCCGCGCCGTCTCGGCCAGCAGGGGGTTGGGATCGCCCTTCCACACCTGCTCGCGGCCGCTGTAGAGGTTCTCCCAGAAGTCTCCGGCCTCGCCGGTGCGGCCGGCGCCGGGCGTGTCGTGGTGCATGAGGCCGCCTTTCTCGATGGTGGGGCGCGGGACGCCGAGATGGGGACCCGAGCGGGGGGCCGGACGTGGGCTCGATGGTGGCCTCGCCTCCGCGCCGGTTGCAATTCGTCGTGCCGTTTCGGCAAGGTGGGGCCATGGGAGAGCTGAAGGACGTCCTGGCGGCGATCGGCCCGAAGCTGCGCGAGCTGCGCAAAGGGCGCGGCCTCACGCTGGCGGAGCTGTCACGCACCACCGGCATCTCCGAGAGCACCCTGTCGCGGCTGGAGAGCGGCACCCGGCGGCCGAACCTGGAGCTGCTGCTCCCGCTCGCCCGCGCGTACGGGGTTCCCCTCGACGAGCTGGTCGGCGCGCCGCAGACCGGCGACCCGCGGGTGCATCTGCGCCCGGTGCGCCGCCACGGCATGACGATCGTGCCGCTGACCCGCCGGGTCGGCGGGGTGCAGGCGCACAAACTGGTCATTCCGCCACGGTGCGACGCCGCCGAGCCCGTCACGCAGACGCACGAGGGGTATGAGTGGCTCTACGTCCTGGACGGCCGCCTGCGGCTGCTGCTGGGCGAGCGCGATCTGGTGCTCAAGCCGGGCGAGGTGGCCGAGTTCGACACCCATGTCCCGCACTGGATGGGCCCGGCCGACGACCAAGCCGTCGAGCTGCTCGCCCTGTTCGGCCCGCAGGGCGAACGCGCCCACCTGCGCGCCCGCCCCATCTGACCGCGCGAGCGCCGGCCGGAACGGTGGCGCGGTGTTGACCTTTCCCCTGGGTGAAGCCACAGCATCGTCGGCACCGGCCGCGGTGGCCGGGACGAGGAGGACTGGTGGGGGAGCTGCTGACGATCGGGGCGTTCGCCCGGGCCGCCCGGCTGTCACCGAAAGCGCTGCGCCTGTACGACGAGCTCGGCCTGCTGCGGCCGGCCGCGGTCGACGGCGAGTCGGGATACCGGTTCTACGATCCGGCGCAGCTCGAGCGGGCCCGGCTGATCGCCTGGCTGCGCCGGGTGGGCATGCCGCTGGCCCGCATCCGCCGGGTGTGCGACCTGCCCGCGCCCGCGGCGGCCGAGGAGGTCGCCCGCTACTGGGACCAGGTGCGGGCCGAGACCGCCGCCCGTGGGCGCCTTGCCACCTTCCTCGTCGACTACCTGTCGGGAAGGGGTAGCGCCGTGGAGGACGCCGCGACCATGCTGGGCATCCGTTACGCCGCCCGGTCGGAGTCGGGCCTGGTGCGCACGAGCAACGAGGACACCGCCTACGCCGGCGCCCGGCTGCTGGCGGTGGCCGACGGCGTCCGCGGCCCGGGCGGTGACCGCGCGAGCGCGGCGGCCGTCGAGGCGCTCAAGCCGCTGGAGACCCTGGCCGTGCCGGCGGAGGGTCTGCTCGGCGCGCTCGCCGACGCCATCGAGGACGCCGAACGCGCTCTCAAGGACATCGCCGCCTCCACGCCCTCGGGCCAGGCGGTCACCACGCTGACCGCGTTGCTGTGGTCGGGGTCCCGGCTGGCGCTGGTGCACATCGGCGACACCCGGGCCTACCTGGTGCGCGGCGGGGAGCTGTTCCAGATCACCCAGGACCACACCTACGTGCGCTCGCTGGTCGAGGAGGGCAGGCTCACCGCCGAGGAGGCCGTCTCACACCCGCAGCGCTCGCTGCTGGTGCGGGCGCTCACCGGCGCCGGCGCCGCCGAGCCGGACCTGTCGCTGCACGAGGCCCTGGCCGCGGACCGGTACCTGCTGTGCTCGGACGGGCTGTCCACCGTCGTGCCCCCCGCGTCGCTGCGCGAGGCGCTGAACGGCCCCGGCGGCCCCGAGCAGGTGCTCGACACCCTGATCGCCGAGGCGTACGCGGCCGGCGCCCCCGACAACATCGCCTGCGTGGTCGCCGACGTGGTCAGGCTGGAGACCCCCGTCGCGGCCGGCCGTGACGGCGGGAGCGGACGGTGACCGCCGCGGCGGTCCGGTCGCTCGGCCTCCGCGCGGTCGACCGGCGCCCGCTGGCCATCGCGTCCTACCGGCGGCTGTGGACCGCCTCGGTGGTCTGCGCGGCCGGCGGCTCGTTCAGCGTGGTCGCCGTGCCCGCGCAGCTGTTCACGGTGACCGGTTCGTCGGCGGCCGTGGGCCTGGCCGCCGGGGTCTCGTTCGTCGCCCTGGTCGTGGCGGCGCTGTGGGGCGGCTGCCTGGCCGACGTCATGGACCGGCGCCGGCTGCTGCTGGCCGCCGATTGCGGGCTGGCGCTGACGTACGCGGGTCTGTGGATCCAGGCGGCGCTGGGCGCGACCTCGATCCCGGTCCTGCTGGTGCTGGTGGCGTGCCAGGGGCTGACCTACGGGGCGATCATGACCACGATGGGCGCCGTGGTGCCCCGCCTGGTCCCGGCCGAGTTGCTGCCGGCGGCGAACAGTCTCGGCACGCTGGTGCGCTATGCGGGGGCCATCTGCGGCCCGGTGCTGGCCGGCGCGCTGATCCCGCTCGTCGGGATCGGCCCGTTGTACCTGTTCGACGCCGTCGCCCTGACGGCCGTGGTGTGGGCCGTCGCCGCGCTGCCGCCCCTGCCGCCTCCCCTCGACGGCGCGGGGCGGCGCCGGAACCGGTCGGTGGCCGGGCAGGTGTGGGCGGGCTTCGGCCACCTGGCGGCGGGCCGGTTGCTGGTGGCGGTGCTGGCGGTGGATCTGGCGGCGATGGTCTTCGGCATGCCGGTGGCGCTGTTCCCCGAACTGGCCCGGCACACCTACGGCGGTCCTGCCGGAGGCGGCGTGGAACTGGGCCTGCTGTACGCCGCCTACCCGGCCGGGGTCTGCGCGGCCGGCCTGCTGTCGGGCACCTTCACCTACGCCCGCCGCCAGGGCGCCCTCATGGCGGCGGCCGCCGCCGTGTGGGGCCTGACCGTCGTGGTCCTCGGGCTGGCGCCGCATCTGTGGGCGGCTCTGGCGGCGCTCGTCCTCGGCGGCGCGGCCAACTGCGTGCTGAGCGCCTTCCGCAACGCCATCACCCAGGCGCACACCGACGACGCCATGCGCGGCCGAATCCAGGGAGCACTCACCGTCGTGCTCATCGGCGGGCCGCAGATCGCCAACCTGGTGCACGGGGCGGCTGCCGCGGCGTACGGCCCCCGCACGGTGGTCTGCGCCGGCGGCCTGCTCACCACCGCGACCGTGGCGGCGATCGCCTGGGCCGCCCCCCGGCTGCGGCACTACACCACCGGGCATCCGGCCGGCGCAGGCCCATGACGACCGGCCAGGCGATCCGGCGCCGCGCGAGGCGCTGCTCGCCGCCGGCGTGCTCTACCTCCTGCTGACCGTCTTCGACCGCACGCTCGGCCGCGCGGCGGCGACGGAGGCCGGCGCGGCGAGATGGACGTCACATAAAGGACATCGCTGAGCTGGTCATGGCCGCGGCGGACCGGGCGTGGCGGTGTGATGCCGCAGCCCACGGGCACGCGCGCGGGGGCCGCCGGTGACCACGCCGCCTAGAATGGCAGGCGGTACGGTCGCCGGCGGGGGAGTGCACCGGCCATCTCAATCGACGGGGGCTCGTGGTGAACACTCCGCCGGTCGCGGCCACGACCGCCCGCTCGCCGCTGGATCTGGCCGCCGCGATCGTGCCGATCGTGGCGGTCCTCGCACTCGGCGCGGTGTGGGGGCGCGACCTGCCCGCCGTCGTGGAGGTCGTCGTCGTGGCGCTGCTGGCCGCCTCGGTGCTGGCCGCGGTCCATCACGCCGAGGCGGTCGCCCACCGTGTCGGAGAGCCTTTCGGGTCGCTGGTCCTCGCGGTCGCCGTCACCATCATCGAGGTCGGACTCATCATCACCCTGATGATCTCCGGCGGCCCCGCCACCGCCGCCCTGGCCCGCGACACCGTCTTCGCCGCCGTGATGATCACCTGCAACGGCATCGTCGGGCTGTCACTGCTGATCGTGACCCTGCGCTCGCGCACCGCGCGGTTCAACCCCGAGGGCACCGGCGCGGCCCTGGCGACCGTCATCACTCTGGCGACCCTCTGCCTGGTGCTGCCCGCCTTCACCACCAGCGCCCCCGGCCCGGAGTTCTCCACGCCGCAGCTGGCCTTCGCCGCCGTGGCGTCCCTGATTCTGTACTCGTTGTTCGTTTTCGTGCAGAACGTCCGCCACCGCGAGTCCTTCCTCACCGCCACCACGGCCGTCGCCCCATCTGCTGCACCTGCTCCATCCGCCCCGCCGGCGCCGCCCGCCGCTCGCCCTGCCCCGCCCGCACCGGCCGCTCCCGCCGCCGCCCCGCCGGTCCCTGCCCGCGCGCCCGAGGGCGCCCGTCCCACGGGGGAACCGCCCACCGGAGAACGCCCCCCCGGGGAACGGCCCTCCGGGGAACCGCCGGCCGCCCCCATCGTCCCCGGCGCCGGCTCCCAGGGCTCCAAAGGCCCCGAAGGCCCCAAGGGCTCCGGTGGCCCGGTCTCGGCGGCCGGCGCCCCCCTGATCAGCCTCGCCCTGCTCATGGCCGCGCTCGTCGCCGTCGTCGGCCTGGCCAAGGTCGAGTCGGGGACCATCGAGCACACCGTCGCCGCCGCCGGGCTGCCCCACTCCGTCGTCGGCGTCGTCATCGCGCTGCTGGTGCTGCTCCCCGAAACCCTCGCCGCCGCCCGCAACGCCCGCCGCGACCGCGTCCAGATCAGCCTCAACCTCGCCCTCGGCTCCGCCATGGCCAGCATCGGCCTGACCATCCCCGCCATCGCCGTGGCCTCGATCTGGCTCGGCGGCCCGCTGCTGCTCGGGCTCGGCGCGACCCAGATCGTGCTGCTCACCCTCACCGCCGGCGTCGGCATCCTCACCGTCATGCCCGGCCGCGCCACCCTCCTGCAGGCCGCCGTCCACCTCGCCCTGTGCGCCGCCTACCTGTTCCTGGCCGCCAATCCCTGACCGGCCCGCGTCAACGGGCGGCCTGAGCGCCGCCGGCATCGGCGCCGGGCCCGAGGGCGGCGCCGATGCGCCGGAGTGGGGCGGGTCCGCCGAGTGGGTATGCCAACACCGGACCACCCGCCCGGGATGCCGGGAATCGCGCGCGTGTCGAAAATCGGTTGCTCGGGGGAGTAGAAGGCTTGGAGGGTGAAGGTGACGCCCGCGGCCGTGGCTGCCCACGCGCGCCCCCGAAGCCGCCGCGACACCCCTCGAGCGCCCGTCCGCCCTGTCCATCGCGCCTACCCCTAAGGAATGCCGCTTCCTCATGCCCTCCGACGGTACAGACCCAGGCCCTGCCCCCGACTCCCCGGACAAGCGCCGCGGAACAAGATCCCGCTCACTGCGGCGGCTCATGCCCTACCTGCGCCCCTACGTCCCCCGACTGGTCACCATCTGGCTCGCCACCATCGCCGGCATCGCCACCAGCACCGCGATCCCTCTGGTCGGCAAGGACATCATCGACGGCCCGGTCGGCCACGGCCACGGCGACGCCCTGCTCCCGCTCGGACTGCTCGCCCTCGCCCTCGGCGTCACCGAGGCGTTTTTGACCTTCGTACGCCGGTGGATGCAGACCAAGGCCGTGCTCGGCCTGGAGACGGCCATCCGCGACGACCTCTACCGGCACCTGCAACTGCTGCCGATGAGCTTCCACGGCGAATGGCAGTCGGGCCAGCTTCTGTCGCGCGCGACGACCGACCTGTCGACGATCAGGCGGTTCTCCGGATTCGGCCTGCTGTTCCTGGTCATGAACATCCTGCAACTGGCCACGGTGACCGTGCTGCTCATGCGGATGTACTGGCCGCTCGGCCTGCTCATCGTCGCCGCCGCGGTGCCCATCTTCGCGGTGTCGTTGCGGTTCGAGAAGAAGTACCGCCGCATCTCCCGCGACGTGCAGGACATGCAGGGCGACATCGCCACCTACGTGGAGGAGGCCGCGCTCGGGATCCGGACGATCAAGGCGTTCGGCCGCAGGCCGCATGTGTTCTCCGAGTTCGACGCCGCCGCGCGGAAGGTTCACCGGGTCTCGATGGACAAGGTCCGCCTGGCGTCGCGTTTCTTCACCTTCCTTGAGGTGATCCCCAACGTCACCCTGGCCATGGTGCTCCTGCTGGGCGCGCTGGCCGTCGGCGCCGGGTCGCTCACGCTCGGCACGCTGGTGGCCTTCACCACGCTGATGCTCCAGCTGGTGTGGCCGATCGCGTCGCTGGGCTACATCCTGGCCATGGCCCAGGAGGCGATGACCTCCGCCGACCGCGTCATGGAGGTCCTGGACACCGAGCCGGAGATCGTCGGCGGCGTGGAGGTGATCGAGCGGCCGCGCGGGCACCTGCGGTTCGAGGGCGTCGGCTTCCGCTTCGCCGGGGACGACCGGCCGGTGCTGCGCGACGTCTGGCTGGAGGTGCGCCCGGGCGAGACGGTCGCGATCGTGGGGGCGACCGGCTCGGGCAAGACGACGCTGACCGCCCTGGTGCCGAGGCTGGCCGACGTCACCGCGGGCCGGGTCACCATCGACGGCCGCGACATCCGCGACCTGGAACTGCCGGCGCTGCGGTCGGTGGTCGCCACCGCCTTCGAGGAGCCGACGCTGTTCTCGATGAGCGTGCGGGAGAACCTCACCCTCGGCCGGGGCGAGGCGAGTGACGACGAACTGCGCGAGGCGCTCGAGATCGCCCAGGCCACCTTCGCCTACGACCTTCCCTGGGGGCTCGACACCCGCATCGGCGAGCAGGGCATGTCCCTGTCGGGCGGCCAGCGCCAACGGCTCGCCCTGGCCCGCGCGGTGCTCAGCCGGCCGAGGATCCTGGTGCTGGACGACACTCTGTCGGCCCTCGACGTCGAGACCGAGGCTCTGGTCGAGCAGGCGCTGCGCGCGGTGCTGGCGGAGGCGACGGGCCTGGTGGTGGCGCATCGCGCCTCCACCGTGCTGCTCGCCGACAAGGTCGCTCTGCTGCGCGAGGGCACCATCACCCATGTCGGCCGGCACCAGGAACTGCTGTCGACGGTCCCGGAGTACCGGGAACTGCTCGCGCAGGACGCCGACCTCGACCAGCGGGAGGCGCTGCGATGACCCCCGTGAACGCGGGCGCGCCGGCGGGCGCGCCGGTCGAACCCGGGCGCTGGCGCGGCGTCGCCGCGGAGAAGAAGGAGGACCTGCCCGACAAGGTGTCGGTGCTGCTGCGGGCGCGGTCGCGGCGGCTGCTCGGCGACCTGCTGCGCCCCCACCGCAGGGCCATCGCCACGCTGATCGCGGTCATCGTGCTCTCCAGCGCGGCCGGCCTGGCGATCCCGTACCTGGTGAAGGTGGGCATCGACGCCGGCATCCCGCCGATGCTGCGGCACCAGGGCGCCGGGACGCTGGTCGCCTCGGTCGCGGCGATCCTGGCCGCGACGCTGACCCAGGCGTTCACCCGCCAGGCGTTCCTGCAGATCTCCGGGCGGATCGGCCAGGACATCCTGCTGGAGCTGCGCCGCCGCGTCTTCGACCACTTCCAGCGGCTGTCGCTGGCCTTCCACGAGCGCTACACCTCCGGGCGGGTCATCGCCCGGCTCACCTCCGACATCGACGCGATCGCCGAGATGCTCCAGTCGGGCTTCGACAGCATCGTCACCGCCGTGCTCACCCTGTTCGGCACCGCGGGTCTGCTGCTGGTGCTCGACCTGCCGCTCGGCGCGGTCGCCCTGGTGCCCCTGCCGGTCCTTCTGCTGTTCACCCGGTGGTTCCGGCGCGAGTCCAGCATCGTCTACCGCCGGACCCGCGAGGCGGTGGCGCTGGTCATCGTGCACTTCGTGGAGTCGATGACCGGCATCAGGGCGGTCCAGGCGTTCCGCAGGGAGCCGCGCAACCAGGAGATCTTCCAGGAGCTCAACACCGGCTACCGGGACGCCAACGCCGGCAGCATGCACCTGGTCGCGGTGTTCATGCCGGGCATCAAGCTGATCGGCAACATCACCGTCGCGGTGGTCCTGCTGTACGGCGGCTGGCTCGCGCTGCACCACGCGGTCACCGTCGGCGTGCTGGCCGCGTTCCTGCTGTACCTGCGGCAGTTCTACGAGCCGATGCAGGAGATCTCCCAGTTCTACAACACCCTGCAGTCGGCCGGCGCGGCGCTGTCCAACCTGTCCGGCGTGCTGGAGGAGCGGCCCGCCGTGGCCGAGCCCGGGCGTCCGGTCGCGCTGGAGCGTCCGCTCGGCGAGGTGCGGTTCGAGGCCGCCGAGTTCTCCTACATCGACGGCGTGCCGGTCCTGCCCCGGCTGGACCTGTCGATCCCTCCTGGGCAGATCGTCGCGGTGGTCGGCGCGACCGGCGCGGGCAAGACCACCGTGGCCAAGCTGATCGCCCGCTTCTACGACCCGACGGCCGGCCGCGTCCTGCTCGACGGGGTCGACCTGCGCGACCTGGAGGAGGCCACGCTGCGGCGGGCCGTGGTGATGGTGACGCAGGAGAACTTCCTGTTCACCGGCACGGTGGCGGACAACATCAGGTTCGGCCGTCCGGACGCCACCCTGGCCGACATCGAGCAGGCGGCCCGCGCGATCGGCGCGCACGAGTTCATCGCGGCGCTCCCGGAGGGGTACCAGACCCAGGTCGGCAAGCGCGGCGGCCGCATGTCGGCCGGTCAGCGGCAGCTGGTGGCCTTCGCCAGGGTCTTCCTGGCCGACCCGGCCGTGCTGATCCTGGACGAGGCGACCTCCAGTCTGGACGTCCCCAGCGAGCGCCTGGTCCAGCGCGCCCTGCGCACCGTCCTGGCCGGGCGCACCGCCCTCATCATCGCCCACCGCCTGTCCACGGTGGAGATCGCCGAACGGGTGCTGGTCATGGAGGCCGGCCGCGTCGTCGAGGACGGCCCCCCGCAGCGTCTCATCGGCGAAGCCGGCCGTTACGCCGACCTGCACCGGGCCTGGCTCGACAGCCTGGCATGACCTGGGAAGGGGTCCGGCCTTCGCCGGCCCCCTTCCGCAGGCACACCCGAGGTGGGTATTTTGAGGCTGCCTCAGTGCGCAGCCACGGGGGCTTCGTCAGGTGCCCGTCTTGGGCGGACAGAGGAGGCCCTTACGTGAAGATCGTCGCGTTGTCCTGTACGCAGAAGCGTCTGCCGTCGCTGACCGACGCCCTGCTCGAGGCGGCGATCAGCGGCGTCGTCCGGGAGGTCGGTGACGCCCAGATCCAGCACATCCGGTTGATCGACCACCGCATCGCGATGTGCGAAGGCGAGGACACCTGCCTTGATCCCGAGGTGGGCCGATGCACCCTCGACGACGACTTCGAGCACGTCGTCGATCTGGCCGAGGGCGCGCAGGGGATGCTGCTGGCCATGCCGGTGTACGCCGGGAACGTGCCCTCCGTGCTGAAGATCTTCCAGGAGCGCCTGAAGAGCTTCATGAACGCCACGCACCGCCCGTTCGGCAACCTGCTGGTGGGCACCATCGTGCATTCGCGCACGATGCTGACCGAGCCCGCACTGGGATCGTTGTTCCCGTGGTTCCTGCGCCTGCGCAACAAGAACATCGCGTCGGCGTGCTTCACCCAGAGCGGTCATCAGGATCTGACCCGCACCGCGGCGCTCGACATGTGTGTGGCCGTGGGCCGGCAACTCGGCATGACGCTCGAGGGCAGCCGGTCGCCGGCCGACGGCCGCACGGCGCTGCCGGTGCTTCAATCGCCGGCGCGTCCGCGCTGCGGTGACCCGGCCGCGTCCTCTCCTTCCGCCTGAGCGGGCTCCGCGCGCCAGGTGCACCCGTCGCCCGCCTGCTCGCACGACACCGTGACCTCCGGTTCCACGTAGCGGGCGGCGATGGCGGTGTTGAGTTCCTGGCAGTAGGAGCACGGTGAGGAGAACGTCAGGACGACGCCGGCGCGGGCGGCCCGTTTGCGGTACCGCAGGATCCCGCAGTCGGCGTTGCGCAGGACGGTGCCCGAGGGCCGGGGCTCACTGGTCACCGCCGAGTCGTACAGCATCAGCTGACGCTGCAGCCGGGTCATGAAGTGATCGGTGGCGGAGACTCCGGCGGGCCGTTGCGCCTGCAGGAGCTTGGCGGTGATGCGGGAGTTGGCCTGGATCCACGCGGCCAGCCCTTCCTCGCCGTGCTCTCCCAGGACGAACTCCTCCGCGGCGGCCTGGGCCTCGAAGAACCGCTGGCGCCACAGGTCGACCTTCTCGGCCGGGTCGAGGGCAGAGGGTTCAGTGGTCGCAGCAGGTTCAGTGGTCATGGTCGGCGTCCTTCCCGCTGTCGCCGTCTAACTCGGCGAAGACCTCCTGGGCGACGCGCAGCCCGTTGTTGGCGACCGGCCAGCCACCGTAGTAGGCGAGCTGGATGATGACTTCGATGATCTTCTCCCGCGACATCCCCAGGTGCAGGGCGGCACCGATGTGGCCGCGCAGCTCCCAATCGGTGCGAGCCAGCGCCACCGCGGTCAGCGCGACCAGTTCGCGCTCGTGGACGCTCAGGTGCGGGCGGGTCCAGATCTCACCGAACAGGTGGTCGACGGTGATCCGCAGGAACTCCGGGTAGGAACCCGGACGCGGCTCGCGGCCGAAGACCTGCTTGAACATGGCCTCACCCTGCTCATGCCGGGCAGAGGGCTGGTTCATCGATCAACTCCTTGGTTTTGGCCGACAGTTGTCAACGTCCACGACGCCACGAAGGCGACGGCCAGCAACGCGGCGCCGCTGCCGAAGGCGGCCGGAACACTCACCCGCTCGGCGATGAGGCCGACCAGGACCGGTCCGACCACGGCGCCGGCATCGATGCACATCGAGAAGACGGCGACGCCACTGCCGCCCCGGCCGGCGACGACGTCGCCGATCAGCGCGGCCGGTGCGGCGTTGAGCAGCGCCGTTCCCGCCGCGTACACACTGAGCAGGACGACCAGCCAGGCGTAGTCGTCCACGAACACCAGGGCCGTGATCGCCGCCGCGGCCACACCCGTGCCGGCGATCATGGCGGGCCGGCGGCCGGCGCGGTCGACGACCCGGCCGGCCGGCACGATCAGCAGCGTCTGGACGACGGTGGATATCGTGAACGCCCACCCGACCCACGTCACGTCATGCCCCCACGCCACGACCACCGCGGGGATGAGTGCGCCGCGCAGGCCGAACAGGACCCATCCCTGCGCCAGCGCCGCGAGGCAGGCCACCACGTAGCGCCGATCCCGCAGCAGCGCCGGTAGCCCGACCACCTCACGGCCGTGCTCGGCGCCGGCGGTTCCACCGGTGCGCAGCACCGTCAGGGTCAGCGCCGCGGCGGCCAGCAACAGCACGGCGTAGACCATGAACGGCGCGGACAGGGTGACGGAGGCAAGGAGCCCGCCCAGTGCCGGCCCGCAGATCCCGCCGAGCACGAAGCCCGTTTCGAACACGGCGCCGGCCCTGCCCCGCTGGTCGTGCGGCGCGACCGCGAGCAGGGTCGCCAGCGCGGACACCGAGAACAGCACCGAGCCGACGCCGCCGAGACCGCGGAACACCAGTAGTTGTCCGTAGGACCCGGCGAACGCCATCAGGGCCGAGGAAAGCGCGCTGAGCAGCAGGCCGGCGACCAGCACCCGCCGCTCGCCGAAACGAACTCCGAGCCGGCCGCACAACGGGCTGGTGGCCAGCCGCAGGAACGCGAACAGAGCGACGATCGCTCCGATCTGGGCGGGCCCGGCCCCGAACGTCGCCGCGTACACCGGGAGCACCGGGACCACCAGCCCCAGGCCCAGCATGACGCAGCCACCGACGACACTGAGGACGTAGACCTCGCGCGGGAGACTCGGCCGGGCGGTGGCAACGGGTGGGGCGCCGCCGGGGCCCGCCGCGGTCACCGTCCGCTCACAGGATGATGCTGAGCTTTCCGTGCTCGTACAACGTCTCGTGGTCGAGCACCACGACCCGTCTCCTGATCCGGAACGACTCGCCCTCGATCACGAGCTCGAACCGGCATTTTCCGACGTAGGTGTCAGAGCGCCCGTGCCCGAACCGGTACACGACGACATTCGCCGCCACGTCCAGGTGCGTGCCCCGGTCGGTCAGGATCTCCACGTTGCCGATCATGCGGTTCGTGCGCGACCGAGGGTTCTCGCACCACACCTCGCCGTTGAGGAGTTGTTCGATCCGCTGGCGTAGCCGGGCGGCATCGTCGTCGATGAGCCCGAGCGCGTCGGCCCTCTCGCCGCGGACATCGGTGGCCGGCACCGAGTAGCGGATGTCGCCGGTCAGCATCTCGTCGTACCACTCGCGCAGGCGCCACTCGTCGAGCAGCCGCGCCTCACGGAAAAGGAACCGGCTCACCTGGTGCCACAGCCGCACCTGGGCCGTTTCGTCGACCGTCAGCTCGGTGGTCATCGTGATCGCGCCCCTCGCATCTCGGGCCGGTGGGCGACCTCGAGGTGACCGTCGTCGCCGTGCATCAGCCGGTCCCACTGCCGCCAGAACTCGCGGGCGGGAAGCTCGTCGGTCGTCTCCGGGACCTCCTTGTTCATGCCGCGTGACAGGTCCGAGTAGCGGACCGTGCGGTTGAGGTAACCCCGCTGGCACGACTCGACGATCTCGATGTCGTCGGGAGTGGCGAAGCCGGCGGGGCCGAGGAAGGTCAGGTAGTGACTCTTGCGCAGTTCCCGGATGTCCGGGTCCTCGTCCTTGGGGGCCAGGGCGACCGAGGTGATGGCCATCTGGCCGGCGCCGACCGGGTCGATCTTGCGAATCGTGATCGCGATCGCGTCGATGATCATCAGGTTGGGGAAGATCAGCACCGCGCGATTGGTGCCGGTGATCCGTTCGGCGCGTTCGGCGCCGAACCGGTCGACGAACCGTGCGGCCGTCGCCTCGATCCGCGGCCGGACCTCCTCGCCGAACATCGGCGTCCAGTAGGCGAGCGGGCGGGCCGCCGCCGGTGGCAGCTCGTTGGCACCATGTCCCAGTCCGAGGGCGCGGCCGAAGCCGCCTCGCCGTCGCGGTGGCACCGACCCCAGCGACTCCATGTAGCCGACGTAGCGCTTGTGCAGGGCCCGGAAGTGGTAGATGTCGACGCTGTTCTCCATCATGAGCTTCCAGTTGGCCCGAGCCCCGTGGAGTTGCGCGCCTTGGATCACCTCCATCCCGACCTCGGACTGGTCGTCGATCAGATCGAGGTACTCCGTCGCACCCGCCAGGTACTCGGTCAAGGTGCGCGGCTGCTCCGGATCGAAGGTGAGGAACACGAAACCGCGGTAGGTGTCACTACGGTGCCGAGCCAGGCCGAAGTCCGCCTTGCGGAAGCCCGGCCCGTACCCGTCCGGGATCGGGACCCCGACCAGGTCGCCCTGGTTGGAGAAGGTCCAGTCGTGGTACGGGCACCGGAACGATCGGGTCTGCCCGGCCGGCTGCGAGCAGATCAGAGCCCCGCGGTGCGTGCAACTGTTGGCGAACACCCGGACCACCCCGTCGGACCCGCGCGCCATGACCACCGGGCGCCCGCCGACGTCGCGCGCCACGTAGGAGCCCGGCCCGGGCACCTCCGATTCGTGTCCGACGTACAACCAGCAGCGATCGAAGATCCTGGTCATCTCCTGTGCGGCCAGGTCCTCGTCGGTGTAGGCGCGGCGATCAACCTGGAACGAGAGGCGCTCCAGATCATCGATCACGATCGGGTCGCCCACCGGCCGCTGCAGTTCGATCGTCACTGCTGCCCCTTTCGCTGTAACGTCTCGACCGTGCTGAGGACCAGCTCGGTCGTGCGCGCGGCGGAATCGCCGCACTCCGGCTGCGCGGCGCGCAGCCGGGCCCGGTAGCCCTGGGCTGGATCGAGCAGATCGGCGATGGCGTCGGCGACCGTCTGCTCGGTGACGCCGGCCGGCTCCAACGCCGTCCCGAAGCCCGCGCTGGCCACGAAGTACGCCTGGATGGGCTGATCGACGGCCAGCGGAATCACCAGCATCGGTGTGGCCGCCCTGATCGACTCGGCCACGGAGTTGTATCCGCCATGGGTGATGAACACATCGGCGCGCTCGAGCACCTCACGTTGCGGCAGATACGGGGCGGTGAGCACCTCGTCGGGCAGCGCGAGCTCCTCGGCGAGATCTCCTACCGAGGCGATCACCTGGGCGCCGGTCGCCGCCGCCCCGATGATCACCGTGCGCAGAAGGTCCGGCCGCCGGTAGAAGATCGTGCCGAAGGAGACGTACACCACCGGGCGGCCGGGGTCGATCTGATCCAGGCCCGAGAAGGCGACCTCGTCGCCGCGGGTCCCCGCCGCACCGGGCAACCCGACCAACTGCACACCGTCGTCGGTGACCCCGTCCTCCCCGACGAGAGCGGGGATCGTCGGCATCAGATTGAGGATCGGCGAACGCGCCGAATGAGTCAGGGTCGACCACGCCACCCCGTGCCTGGTCAGATAGTCGCCGACCTGCTCGTCGTACGCCCAGCGGCCTTGTCGATGCTTGGCCGGGCATACTCCGCCCAGGTTGGCCCAGATCATCCCGTACGGCACGCCGGACGCCTGTGCGCCGACCATCGCCGACGCCGTGACCGGCAGCGAATCGACGAGCACGAAGTCCGGCGCCGTCGCACCGAGGGTGTCGGCCGTCTGCTCTGCCACCGGCGACGACTCGAGCATCGGGCCGATCTTCGCCGGGTCGCCGCTCCACGGCGCCATCTGAACCTGCCCGATCGCGTGGACCTGTGCCTTGCCCAAGGCCTGGCGACGCCGCTCGTCGAGCGCACCACCGTCCGCGGACAACAGCAGCAGCGCGACCTCACTGCCGGCGGCCTGGAGCGCATTGACCACCGGAATATAGGGGTTCAGGTGACCATGCTGAGTCGTGGTGAGCAGGGCTACGCGCATCAAATCTCCGATTCATCGAGAAAAGACGAGACCGACTCGACATTTGGCTATGGACGCACCACGGCAGCCACGACCGCGACACCCTCCTGCCTTCGGAAACGAGTCGAGACGGCGACGCATGAACGGCGGAACTCCGCCCCCGGACAGGCGAGAACACCCGGCAGGCGAAAGGGACCGTCAACGTCCAGGTACTTTGCTACGAGCGGTTACTGCCACGAGGCTCTACGCATTACCCATCATCGGTGAGGGGACAACACATCGATTGACGCTACTCGGAACAACCTCGAAACAACCGGGGTCACCACCTGCCCCCCAGGAAGTTTCGCCGCGATATGCGATCGATGTCAACGCCTCGCAATTCCCGGTTATCCCTATTATGTTGGACGCCACTTCGGCCGGGCTCCGCCTCGGCCTGCGACCGGCGCCGCGCCGGCTCGGCCGGCACCGTCGCCGGCCGTGCATGGTCTGACCGGGAGCGTTCAACGCCCGCTCGACGACAGGCTACGAACCCTTGGGGCAGGGCTTTTTGTAGGCGATGGTCACCGTGGCGCTGCCGGAGCCCTCGGCGCCCTTGTTCCGCCCCCACCAGGTGATGGTGAGGTAGGTGCTCAGCGGCCGGTCGCAGTCCGACCTCGTGCCCGGCGTCAGGCCGCCGAGGGTGAGGCGGAACCGGCCGCGCTCGCCGTCGCGGAGGGTGCCGCCGGACGGTGAGGCGGTGACGTAGGCGGACCCGGCCGCGCTCCAGCGGACGGTCCCCGAAGTGGAGGTGATCGACGCCGTGCCGTGCCTGGCGTACCCCACGTCCACGGTGCCGGCGACGCTCACGAACGGCGGGGCCGGTGACGCCGAGGCGGCCCGCGGCGGAGGGCTCTGCCCGGGCGTGGACGCCTGCCCGGGTGTGGGCTTCTGCTCGGGCGTGGACTTTCGGGCCGACGTGGGCTTATGTGCCGGGGTGGGCGCCGCGGTGGTCTTCGGGGAAGACGGGGGAGGCGGCGGTGAGTCGAGCAGGGGTGGCAGGGACTCGCCCGGGGTGATGACGACCGTGCCGCCTGCGGCTTCGACGTCGACCGGTCCTCCGGTGCGGGCGGCGGGGGCGAAGATCAGCGACCAGACCACTCCGGCGG
>NZ_JBSGDZ010000026.1:0-131687 GCF_053602655.1 Sphaerisporangium sp. NPDC004334 | reverse complement strand
GTGTGGGGGGTGGTGCTGCCCCCCCGGCCCCCCGGGCCGCCGCCGGCTCTTGAAGAGCCTGCGCGCCGCCCGCACGGCCGCCAGTCGCTTGCGCTCGGCGGCTCTGGGCAGGTCCACTCCGGTCACCCACGACCGCGGCACGACACCGCGTGCGGTGTAGGGCGCGGCATACGTGACCACATGACCGGCGTCCACGAGCGCGCGGATCTGCCGGTGCAGGATCCGGGCGTCCTCAGGGTGGTGGACCACCGTCATGACAAGCACGTGCACGCGCCGACCCTCCGCCCGTCAGAGCCGCTCGACGCGATCGCCCTCGGAGAGGACGCCCCGGGTGTCGAGAATGAGATGGGCTCGTTGCTGCACCATGTCCAGATCGAACTCGGAGTGCTGCTGCAGGAGCACGGTGACGTCCGCCTTGCGCACCGCCTCCGCCAGGTCGTCCTCGCGCGGCACCTCGACCCCGTCGACCGACCACTGCTTGACGTGCGGGTCGGCGAACAGCAGCTCGGCGCCGAGGTCGCGGAACGCGCGGGCGACCGGCACCGCGGGCGTCTCGCGCTCGTCGGCGATGTCGGGCTTGTAGGTGACGCCCATCAGCAGGACCCGCGAGCCGTTCACCGGCTTCTTGGCGCGGTTCAGCAGGCGCTGCACGCGGGCGACGACGTACGCCGGCATCCGCTCGTTGATCTCCTGCGCCAGCTCCACGAAGCGGAACGGGTAGCCGAGCTTGCGCACGGCGTGGGAGAGGTAGGAGGGGTCGACCGGGATGCAGTGCCCGCCGACGCCGGGGCCGGGGAGGAATTTCTGGAACCCGAACGGCTTGGTGGCGGCCGCCTCGATCGACTCCCACAGGTTCACGCCGAGCTCGTCGCAGAAGATGGCCATCTCGTTGACCAGCGCGATGTTGACGTGCCTGTAGGTGTTCTCCAGCAGCTTGGCCATCTCGGCCTCACGGGTGCCGCTGACCGTCACCACCTGCTCGACCAGCCGCCCGTAGAACGCCGCCGCGCGGTCGCGGCAGGCCTGGGTGTAGCCGCCGACGACCTTGGGCGTGTTGCGCAGGCCGAACTTGGGGTTGCCCGGGTCGATGCGCTCGGGCGAGAAGGCGAGGTGGAAGTCGACGCCCGCGGTGAGCCCGGAGGCGTCCTCCAGGATGGGGCGGACCACGTCGTCAGTGGTGCCGGGGTAGGTGGTCGACTCCAGGACGACGAGCGTGCCCCGCTGAAGGTGGCGCCCCACCGTCTCGACCGCGCCGCGCACGGCGGACAGGTCCGGGCGGTGGTCCTCGTCGAGCGGGGTCGGCACGCAGATGACGATGGTGTCGCTGCCGGTCAGGACCGTCTGGTCCAGCGTGGCGGTGAAACCGTTCGTCAGCATCGTGTCCAGGTCGGCGTCGCTCAGGTCGTCGATGTACGAGCGGCCTGAGGTCAGGGCGTCGACCTTGCGCGGGTCGATGTCCAGCCCCACCACCCGGAGGCCGACGCCTGAGGCCTCCTTGGCGAGGGGCATGCCCACGTACCCGAGGCCGATGACCGCGAGATCGTATGCGCTCACGTGACGACCTGAGGGAGTCCGAAACAACACTGCATGGTGGGAAAGGCTATCTCAAGTCCGCACAGATCACGTCTAATGCGATTGAACGGGTAACCAAGCGAAGGTTTCACAAGGGTCATCTCGGGGTTGTCATCCGGCGACGGACTGGTAGATCGTCTTGTAGTTCTCGGCGATGCGGCTCCACGTGCGCTTCGCGGCCACCTCGGCGCGGCCCGCCTCGCCCATCTCGGCGCGGCGCGCGGGGTCCTCGCGGAGCCCGGCCAGCGCCTTGGCAAGCGCCGCCGGGTCGCCCGGCGGAACCAGCAGTCCCGCGCCGTCCGACCCGACCAGCTCCGACAGCGCGGGCAGGTCGCTCAGCACGACGGGCTTGCCCAGCGCCATGGCCTCCACCGGCTTCAGCGGGGTGACCAGGCGGCACACGCGCAGGTCCTCGCGCGGGCACACGAAGATGTCGATGGCCGACTGGGCCTGCAGCGCCTCCTCGGGCCCCACCCGTCCGGGCAGGATGGCGAGGTCGCCGAGCCCGAGCTTCTCGGCCTGGGCGAGCAGCGCGGGCCGTTCGGCGCCGTCGCCGACGATGAGCACCCGCACCGGCGTCCTGGCGTCACGCAACTGCGCGGCGGCCGACAGCAGCGTGGCGAAGCCCTCGTAGCCGACGATGCTCGACACCGAGCCGACCACGATCTCGCCCGGCGCGATGCCGTACGCGGCGCGGAAGGCCGCGCCGTCGTAGTCGGCGGTCAGCAGCGAGTCGTCCACGGCGTTCGGCGCCAGGAAGATCTTCTCCCGGGGGACGCCGCGCTCGACGATCTCGGCCGCCATCGTCTCGGCCAGCGTGACCACGGCGTTCGCCGAGCGCATGATGTGCGCCTCGCGCTCGCGCTGGAGCAGGTGGCGCTCGCTGCCGACCCGGGCGGCGTCGCGCGAGGCCCAGGTCTCCTCCAGGAAGCCCCGCACCTCGTACACCAGCGGCGTGCCGGTGCGTTCGCGCACCGCCAGCCCCACCGAGCCGTTGCGGTGGTCGGTGGCGGCGTGCAGGACCTGCGGCCGCAGCGTCCTGACCAGCTCGGTCACCTCGCCGGCGCCGCGGATCATGCGGCCGCGGCTCTCGAACGGCACCTCGCCGCTCGGCAGCAGGCGGTGGTAGGGGACGCCGTCGATCTCCTCGTACGGCTCGGCGTCGGCGTGCCCCTGGAGCATCGGCCAGCCCCAGCTCGTCACCACGTGCGGGTCGAGCCCTGCGGCGCGCTGCGCGGTCACGATGCGGTGGGTGCGGACGGTGTAGCCGGCCTGGGTGTAGGGCAGCGCGTTGGTCACGCAGTGCAGCACCCGGCCCGCGACCCGCTCGCCGACGATCACCTTGGACTTCGGCGGGATCGGCGAGGCGCCGATGGCGGCCTTCTCGCCCTCGTAGTAGGCGATGCGCCGGCGGATGAACGGCCAGCGCGCGTGCGGCTGGAGCACCTCGACGGCCTTGGTCATGCGCCCGCGCTCGAACTCGACCTTGGCCGCCTCGAGCGGGCCGTCGGCCATCCGCCGCGCGATCTTGCGCGCCGTGACCTTGACCACGCGGGCCACCGGCCAGGCGACCTTGCCCACGGCCGGACGCAGGCCTGGCGGCATGGCCTCCGCGGCTGCCTGCGCCACCCGCATCGGGTCGGACTTGACCCTGGTGACGAAGACCCTGGAGACGATGACCGGATGCTGGACGAAGCCCTTGAGGAAGCCGCGCAGGCCGGCGCGAGCCGACTTGGGGGAGACCTTCTCGGGCCGGCTGGCCTCGGAAACCACGCCGTGACCGTACCATAGGCAACGCTTGGTCCATCGGGGCAACATGTGACCCACTCCCGGCTGAAAGGCGAGGTCAATGAGGGACAATCCCCTCGTCCTGCACGTGCTCGGCGCTCGCCCGAACTTCGTCAAGGCGGCTCCGGTCGTGCGCGGCCTGGACGAGCTGGGGGTGCGGCAGGGCATCGTCCACACCGGGCAGCACTACGACGCGCTCATGTCCGACGTCTTCTTCGCCGACCTCGGCCTGCCCGACCCGGTCGCCAACCTCGGCGTGGGCTCCGGCAGCCACGCGCGCCAGACGGCCGCGCTGCTCACCGGCCTTGAGGAGGTCGTCCTCACCCACCGGCCCGACCTGGTGGTGGTGTACGGCGACGTCAACTCCACGCTCGCCGCGATCCTGGTGTGCGCCAAGCTGCACGTCCCGACCGCGCACGTCGAGGCGGGCCTGCGGTCCTTCGACCGCGAGATGCCCGAGGAGGTCAACCGGGTCGTCACCGACGCGCTCGCCGACATCCTGCTGGTCACCAGCCCCGACGGGCTGTCCCATCTGGCGAACGAGGGCGTCTCCCCCGCCAAGGCGCACCTGGTCGGCAACCCGATGATCGACAGCCTGTTCTCTGCGCTGCCCAAGCTCGACCCCGCGCCGCTGAAGGCCCGGCTCGGCCTGCCCGACCGGTACGCCGTGGCCACCCTGCACCGCCCGGCGAACGTGGACGACCCCGAGTCGGCCCGCGAACTGGTCGAGGCCGTGCTGGCGGTGGGCGAGCAGGTGCCGGTCGTGGTGCCGCTGCACCCGCGCGGGCGCGAGCGGCTGGCGCAGGCGGGGCTGGTCACCGGCGAGGGGCTCACCATCATCGACCCGCTGGGGTACGTCGACTTCCTGTCGCTGGTGCGCGGCGCGGCGCTCGTCGTGACCGACTCCGGCGGCGTGCAGGAGGAGACCACCATGCTGGGCGTGCCGTGCCTGACCGTGCGGCCGAACACCGAGCGGCCCGTCACGATCACGCACGGCACCAACCGGCTGGTCACCCCCGCGACGCTGCCCGCGGCGGCGTCCAAGGCGCTCGCGGACGGCGCGGCCACCCCGAGCGGCGACCTGCCGCCGCTGTGGGACGGCAAGGCGGGGCCGCGCATCGCCCGCGTCATCGAGGCGTGGCTGCGCGGCGACAACCTCTCGCCGGCCGCGCAGGGTACGGTGCCGAACAGCTGACCTGCGCGTTTGGGTGAATTGCCCGACTTCGCGGACCGGACGCCGTACGATCGGACATTCCCGGGCCATGCGGGGGTGACGCGCGCGTGAGAAGTCCCGGACAACGAGGGAGCGAGTCCGACCATGGCCGATGACGACAAGAATCCGGACGAGCCGCGTTTCCAGCGTCTCGGCGCGGCCAACTGGCTGCCCGAGGAGCGCAAGGTCGTCGAGCGCTACGAAGACCGCATCCGCGATCTCGAGCGGCGTCTGGCCACGGCCGAGGCCAAGGCCGAGTACGCCCAGTGGCAGCTGTCGGCGACCAAGGCCCAGCGCCCGTACCGCGTGAGCACGGCGCTCGCCGGCGCCAAGCGCCCCGCCAGGCTCGTCCGGCTCCCCCGCGACCTGTCGCAGGCCATGAAGCCGAAGAAGGCGCCCAAGCCGCCCGCGACCGTCACCGCGAGCGCCGCCGCCATCGACGCGGTGCTCGCGCACGCGCCCGAGGTCAAGATCCCCAACCTCGCCTGGCCGGACGGGCCGGTCAACCGCCCCGACCTGAAGGTCGCGGTCATCTTGGACGACTTCTCCCGGATGGCGTTCAAGTACGAGTGGGACCAGATCGAGTTCGGGCTCAAGGACTGGCAGGAGGTCTTCGCCGAGAAGCGTCCTGACGTGCTGTTCTGCGAGTCGGCCTGGCACGGCAACCAGGGACGCTGGCGCTACCAGATGACCGGCACCAACGCGCCCAAGCAGGAGCTGCGCGAGCTGGTGGCCTGGTGCCGCGAGCAGGGCATTCCCACGGTCTTCTGGAACAAGGAGGATCCGCCCAACTTCGACTTCTTCATCGACACCGCCAAGCTGTTCGACTTCGTGTACACGTGCGACGGCGACATGGTGCCGAAATATCGCGAGATATTGGGTCATGACCGGGTGGACGTGCTGCAGTTCGCCGCACAGCCCCGGGTGCACAACCCCATCCAGACCAAGCAGGGCCGTCCCTACGACGTCGTGTTCGCCGGGATGTACTTCCGCGACAAGCACCCCGAGCGGCGCGAGCAGATGGAGACCGTGATCGCCCCCACCCGGGAGCTCGGCCTGCACATCTTCGCCCGCAACGACAAGGCCGGCGACAAGTACGCCTGGCCGGAGGAGTACCGGCCGCACATCGTCGGCGAACTGCCCTACGAGCAGATGCTGGCCGCGTACAAGATGTACAAGGTCTTCCTCAACGTGAACTCGGTGATCGACTCGCCGACCATGTGCGCCCGGCGCGTGTTCGAGCTGTCGGCGTGCTCCACCACCGTGCTGTCGGGCTGGTCGCGGGCCATCGAAGGCACCTTCGGACCGCTGATCCCGATCGCCCACACCCAGGAGGAGGCCTACAACCAGGCCCTCTACCTGATCAACAGCCCCGAGCTGCGCGCCCGGCAGGCCCACCTGGCCATGCGCGAGGTCTTCGACAAGCACCTGTTCACCCACCGCGTCGACCAGATCCTCACCGCGCTCGGCCGCCCGGTCGCCCCCCGCACGAAGAGCGTCTCGATCGTCCTGCCCACCAACCGCGCGGGCCAGCTCGAACACGCCATCGCGCAGGTCGCCCGGCAGCGTCACCGCGACCTGGAGCTGATCCTCGTCCTGCACGGCCTGTCGATCGACCCCGAGGTGGTGCGCGACAAGGCGCTGGCCGCCGGCGTCCCCGCCGTCAAGGTGCTCACCGCCGACCCCGCGCTGACGCTCGGCGAGGTACTCAACCTCGGCATCGCCCAGGCGGACGGCGAGTACATCGCCAAGATGGACGACGACAACCTCTACGGCCACCACTACCTGTCGGACCTGCTGCGCGCCTTCGACTACGCCGACGCCGAGATGGTCGGCAAGGGCGCGCACTACACCTACTTCCCCGCCACCAACACCACGGTGATGCGCCTGCCCGGCCTGGAGCACCGGTACGCCCACCTCGTACAGGGCGCGACGATCCTCGCCAAGGCGGACCTGCTGCGCACGTTCGCCTTCGAGGCGGTCAACGCGGGCGAGGACACCCGTCTGGTGCGCCGCTGCAAGGAGGAGGGCGTGCGCATCTACTCGGGCGACCGCTTCAACTTCGTCTACATGCGCGGCGCCGACGCCTCCGCCCACACCTGGAAGGCCCAGGACTACAAACTCACCCGCAACGCCCAATTCTGCTTCGTCGGCCACCCCGAAGCCCACGTCATGATCTGACCTCCGCTCCAGAGTGCCCATCAGACCCGGCAACGACCTGCGCAGGCCGTGGCCCTGGGGCACCATGAAGGTGTCGTGAGCACCAGCTCGCGAAAGTGAACCCGGCGGCTCTCCGGACGGTGAGCCGGCCGGGTTTCGCGTATCCGGAGCACTTGCCCGATCCGGTCGACGGTGGAAGATTGTTTCTAGACGCAATCGGCAGTTTCCGATCGGAATGGTGCGGATTATGCGGGTCATCGGGGCAGGGTTCGGGCGTACGGGGACGTTGACGCTCAAGACGGCGTTGGAGCGGCTGGGGTTCGGGCCGTGTCACCACATGACCGAGGTGATCGGCGATTCGCGGCAGGTGCGGCGCTGGCTCGCCGTGTCGCGGGGCGAGACCCCCGACTGGGACTCCGTGTTCGCGGGTTACCGGTCGTGTGTCGACTGGCCGGCCGCCGCGTACTGGCGCGAACTGGCCGCGCACTATCCCGAGGCCAAGATCGTCCTGACCGTGCGGGACCCCGCCCGATGGCTCGACAGCATGCGGGCCACCATCCTGAAGCAGCGCGAGCGCGGCACCGCGCTGCCCGCGAGGATGATGATGCTGTTCTCGTCGATGCTGGGCACCGACCTGGCCGCCTTCATGGAGATGACCCGGCGCATCGTCACCGAACGCGAGTTCGGCGGCCGGGCGGAC
Source organism: Sphaerisporangium sp. NPDC004334 (assembly GCF_053602655.1). Classification (NCBI taxonomy): domain Bacteria; kingdom Bacillati; phylum Actinomycetota; class Actinomycetes; order Streptosporangiales; family Streptosporangiaceae; genus Sphaerisporangium; species Sphaerisporangium sp. NPDC004334. The sequence continues at coordinate 124,254 of NZ_JBSGDZ010000026.1, read as the reverse complement.
GACTCCGAGTACCTCACTCAGCGGTTCGAGGAGCACGTGGCGGAGGTCAAGGCGGCGATCCCGCCCGAGCGGCTGCTGGTCTTCGAGGTCCGCCAGGGATGGGAGCCGCTGTGCGGCTTCCTCGGGGTGCCGGTGCCCGACGAGCCCTTCCCCCGGGTCAACGACACCGCCGACTTCCAGGCGAGAACCCGCTCCCGGCTCACCCCTCTACTACTGCGCCGCAGCTGACGACCGGCCGGCGACAGACCTCCCAAAGCGTCTCCGAGCACCGCCCGGCTCCCGGAACTCCACACTGCACCCGGAAGCCCGCTCGGCGCCGCCTCTCCGACCATTTCAAGATCCACGTCATGGCCTGATCGCGGCACGTCCCCTTCCCCACGGCGCATCGTCAGAGAGCGAGTCGACGGCCGGGGAGCGCCGATCGTGGGCGGAGTGCCACGTTGCGCGCTCGGGAAGCGGGGAAGCTTGACGGTGTCTTTCTCCTGTGCGTGTGCGGCATTCGCCGTAGTTATGCGGTTATGGGGAATCTGAACGGTGATGACAGAGTTGCGTACTTTTAGGACGTCCGTGCTGCCGGCGCAAGGCGTCCGCTTCGACGTTCAGGACCAACCCGCAAGGAGAGTTCCCCGACGTGACGACGGCAACGACGTCCAAAAGCATCGGTCTCAGGTCGGAGCGCGGTCCGGTACTCGCCGCCATCATGCTCTGCACCAGCCTGGTCGCACTCGACAGCACGATCATCGCGACGGCGGTGCCCTCGGTCGTCAGCGACCTGGGAGGCTTCTCCCAGTTCCCGTGGCTGTTCTCGATCTACCTGCTCACCCAGGCCGTCACCGTCCCGCTGTACGGGAAGTTCGCCGACATCTTCGGCCGCAAGCCGGTGATGTTCTTCGGCATCGCGGTCTTCCTCCTCGGCTCGGTGCTGTGCGGCGTGGCCTGGAGCATGCCGGCGCTCATCATCTTCCGCGCCCTCCAGGGCATCGGCGCCGGGGCCGTCCAGCCCATGAGCATCACCATGGTCGGCGACCTGTACTCCGTCGAGGAACGGGCGCGCGTGCAGGGGTACGTGGCCAGCGTGTGGGGCGTGTCCGCCGTGATCGGCCCCACGCTCGGCGGCCTGTTCTCCGAGTACATCTCCTGGCGCTGGATCTTCTTCATCAACCTCCCGCTGGGCGCGATCGCCGCCTGGATGCTCGCGCGCCGCTTCAAGGAGAACGTCACCCGGAGCACCCACAAGATCGACTATCTGGGCGCGGCGCTGCTCACCGCGGGCTCCTCGCTGATCATCCTGGCGCTGCTCGAAGGCGGGGTGGCGTGGGCCTGGGACTCGGTGCCGAGCCTGGCCATCTTCGCGGCCGGCATCGTGATGGTCGTCGCCTTCGTGCTGGTGGAGCGCCGGGCCGTCGAGCCGATCCTGCCGCTGTGGGTCTTCCGCCGCCGCGTCCTGATCGGCGGCAACCTCGTCGGACTGAGCGTCGGCGCGCTCATGATCGGCCTCACCTCGTACGTGCCGACCTTCGCCGAAGGCGTCCTCGGCACCGGGGCCCTGGTCGCGGGCTTCGCCCTGGCGGCTCTGACCATCGGCTGGCCGCTCGCCGCGACGTTCTCCGGCCGCCTGTACATGCGCATCGGCTTCCGCGACACCGCCCTCATCGGCGCGGCCGTGGTGCTGGTCGGCTCGGTGATGTGCGCCTTCCTCGGCGAGCACGCGCAGGTCTGGCAGGTCGCCGCGGCGTGCTTCGTCGTCGGCGCCGGACTCGGCCTGTCCTCCAGCCCCACCATGGTCGCCATCCAGTCGGTCGTCGGCTGGGAACGCCGCGGAGTCGTCACGGCGACCAACATGTTCAGCCGTTCCATCGGCAGCGCGGTCGGCGCCGCCGTCCTCGGCGCCATCTCCAACGCCACCCTGTCCGACCGCTTCACGCACCCGCCGGCGGCGCTGGCCGGCAAGCTGCCGAACAGCCTCGATGCCACCAGCCTGGTGCTCGGCGCCCAGGGAGCCGCCGCCCAGTCGCCCACGGCCACCTACATCCGCAAGGCCCTGTACGACGCCAGCCACCACGTCTTCCTCACGGTCCTGGTCGTCGCCGTCCTCAGCGTCGGCGCCTTCCTCCTCATGCCCCGCAAAACAGAAGAACTGACCTTCGACTGACCATCGGTGACGGGGGGCCGGGCACTCCAGATGACGGCGTGATCGAGTTGGCCATCGGTCAGGATCGCTGCGTCCTCACCGAGAACGTCCGTGACTTCGAGATGCTGCGAGTCCGAAGGCTCACACAGGGACGGCCGTGTGCGGGCCTGCTCTACAGCGCTGCTCACCGTTTCCCCCGTACCAAGTCGGCGATGGGCCGACTGGTCGACGCGCTGGAGGAAAGGCTTTCGTGCGACCGTCTGCCTCCATCGGGCCAGGTCGACTGGCTCCCCTGAGAAGCGGCCTCGGCGGTGTGCCGTTGTCGTGCCTCTCGCCGTGGGCAGGGCCGCCGAATACGATGAGAGGGACGGCACCCCCCCCGATGGAGAGGGGAACGGACATGGCGATCTCTCTCAATCACACGATCGTTCCCGCACGCGACAAGCGGGCCTCGGCCGGTTTTCTGGCGGGCATTCTCGGGTTGGCCGTCGGCGAGCAGGTGGGGCCCTTCATCCCCGTGCTGGTCGGAGAGCTGACCACGCTGGACTTCGCCGACGTCGACTTCGCGACCAGGGGCGTCAGCGAGATCTCCCCGCACCACTACGCCTTCGCGGTCGGCGAGACGGAGTTCGACGAGATCTTCGGCAGGATCATGGACGCGGGCCTCGACTTCTACGCCGAGCCCCACGAGCCCAAGCGCCACGGGGAGATCAACACCTGGCGCGGCGGCCGCGCGGTCTACTTCGACGACCCCGACGGCCACATCATGGAGGTCCTGACCGTCACCTCCTCCTGACCGGTCCGCGCCTCAGTCCGGCACGGCCGGCGGGTAGTGCTTCCCCACTTCGGCCGGCAAATCGCCGAAGGAGCGGTCGAGCCCCACCGTGTTGATGGTCAACCCCCTCCAGGGAGGATCGGACCGGAGTTCGGCGTTACAGAGGTGATCTTGACGATCCGAACGCCGGGTCCCGTTCACCGGCACCCCGTCCGACCCACGATCCGGGGCTTGGTGTCCTGGTCGGACGGCCTTGGAAGCGGCCGGCACGCGGCATCCACCCGGCGCGCCCGCCCGTGCTTGATCGTCACTCGCTCCGTGTCCGAGAGCCGGGTGGGCAGAACTCGGCCTCGATCACCGTCTTGGACATGTCGAGCGAGTTGGATCGGCCGTACCGGTCGATGTTCATGTTGATGGCGATCATGCGCTCGGCGTTCCGGGCGCCCATCGCGAAGGAGAACCCTCCGGTGATGGCGCCGCCGATGCCCCAGACCTGCACGCCGCACGCCAGCGTCCAGGAGAAGACGCCGGTACCGTACGTGGTGCCGGGGATCCAGGTGTCCGTCCAGGTGCCGTCCGGCATCTTGATCCCGGTCTTGACCATGGCGAACATCTCCCGCTGCTGGGCGGGCGGCATGAGCTTGCCGCGTAGCAGCGCGCTGGTGAACCGCTGGAGGTCGCCGACCGTGGAGACCACGCCGCCGGCCGCCCACCCTGTGGTGGCGCTCTGGTTGGTCACGTCATGGACCTTGGCGTCGGTCTCGGTGGCGAACAGCGTCGAGTAGTGCCGGGGGTGCGGGCCGCGGATCTTCGTCTCCTTGCCCGGCAGGTACGTCCCGGTCAGGCCGAGAGGGCGGACGATGCGCCGCTCGATCTCGCCGGCGAGCGTCTTGCCGGTGACCTTCTCGACGATCATCCCGGCGAGGATGTAGCCGGTGTTGGAGTACACGAAACCGTCACCCGGCGCCTCGAAGGAGCGCGGATTACGCAGGCCGATCTTCACCAGTTGCTCGGGCGTGTAGGCGTCGTAGCGGTGCTCCAGCCAGGCGGGGCCGGAGAGCTTGGCGAACTCCTCCTTGTCATTGCCGTAGTTGAAGATCCCGCTGGTGTGGTTGAGCAGGTGCCTGATGGTGATCGTGCCGCCGTCGTTGCCATTGCCGTGGACCAGGCCGGGCAGCCACTTGTCCACGGTGTCGTCGAGGCTCAGCTTCCCTTCGGCCGCCAGTTGCAGGACCACGGTGGCCGTGAACGGCTTGGCGGCGCTGCCGATCCGGAAGCGTTCCTGCGGCTGACGCTTGCGGCCGGTCCGGGTGTCGGCCACCCCTGCCGAGCCGAACCACCGCCCGCGACCGTCGCGGACCTCGGCCACCATGCCGGGCACACCGCCGTCGGCCACGGCCCGGTCGAGCGCCTTCTGGACCTGGGCGTGGGCGCTCGGCGCGGAGGCGGCTGCCGCGGGGAGCGACGTGGCGGCCTGTGTCAACGCGACGGCGGTGATGAGCAGCCCTGCCGTTGAGGTGAGAGATCTGGTCATGTCGATTCCTTCCAGGCGATGGGCGTCAGCGCGACACCGATCGCCTCACTCGCGATAGTACTCATTCGGCGCAGACCAAAAGCTATCTTGCATTCACGAAATAATCAACATAAACATCCGCCATACCGGGCAAAACCACCTCGTTTTGCAATGGTAATGGGAATGAACGCAAGTCAAATGACCGGACTTGCAATGAGATGCCGACGAACGCAATACTGTTCACCCGTCCGCGGGCGCGACGAGCGAGCCGGGCCGGGCACAGCGACAAGGAGGCACGCCCCATGCCGGGAGGCAGACTGACCTACCAGGACCGTCAGCACATCGCCGCAGGGCTGACCGAAGGACTCACCTACACCGAGATCGCCCAGCACCTGCGACGGCCGATCTCCACCATCACCCGGGAGGTGGCCCGCAACGGCGGAGCCGATGGCTATCAGGCCGACCGGGCACATCAGGCGACCGAGGGCCGGGCTCGCCGGCGCAAGCAGGCCCCCGTCCCGGTCCCCGCGCCACCGGCTGCCGGCGACGTGCCCGGGCGAGACCCCCAGGCGGTCCATGCCCTGGAGGAACGGCTCGCCACGATGATGACCATGACGGGGCTGCCGCGCATGACCGCCCGGGTACTCGCCTGCCTGTGCACCGTCGACAGCGGAAGCCTCACCGCCGCCGAACTCGTCCAGCATCTCCAGGTGAGCCCGGCGTCCATCTCCAAGGCCATCGGCGAACTCGAACGGCACGAACTGATCCGGCGTGAACGTGACCCACGCCGGCGGCGCGACCGGTACGTCATCGACCCCGACGTCTGGTACCGAGCCTGGCTGGTCAGCGCCCGGCAGAACGCCCTCATAGCCGATCTCGCCCGCGGCGGAACCGAAATCCTCGACTCCACCACTCCCGCCGGCGCCCGACTGCAGGACATGAGCCAGTTCTTCGAGCACGTCAGCCAGAACTTGATCCACGCTGCCGAGCAGTGGCGGCAGGATTTCCTGTCGAGGCGGCCGACAGATCGTTCACGGCTCGGCGCTGACACTCACGAGTAGAGTCCCAGCCTCCCAGTCGGCCGCGCTGCAGTCATGTGATGACATCGGCCCTGTCGCCCGACGAGTCGGCGCGGTGCATGGCCGTGCTCAGGAAGCCCCTCGAAGGATGATCGTCGATGGATCGGAGCATCAGAGGTCTCAGGTGGCGTAAGAGCACTCTGAGCGGCGCGAACAACGACAACTGTGCTGAGGTGGCGGAGCTTTCGGGCGAGGCGTGGGCTGTTCGGGACAGTAAGGATCCCGAGGGGGCGGTGGTGGTGTGCGCCCCTCGGGAGTGGTCGGCTTTTCTTCAGGGTCTCAAGGGCGACGAATTCCGCTGCTGAACCCGCTTCCGCGTCGGATGCCGGGCGGTCAGGCGGCGGCCTGGTCCTGGACGATCTGGTCTTTCAGGGGGGCGAGGGCGGAGGCGATCGTGGCGATGGTCTCCGTCGAGACTCCGCAGGCGCCCAGCGCTCCGGCCAGGTGGCCGACCACCGTGTCGAAAGCGCCCACGGTGATGCCGAGGCCCGCGTGGGCCTGGTCCATGGACCTGCCCCGGTACTCCTGCGGCCCGCCGAGCGCCGCGGCGACGAAGCTGCGCTGGTGGGCCTTGAGCTTGCCCATGTCGACGTCGTTGAAGTAGCCGGCCAATGCGGGGTCGGTGATGACGCGGGTGTAGAACTCCTCGACGACCGCCGCGACCGCTTTCGCGCCCCCGACCTGATCGTAGATCGACGCCATGGTGTCCTCCTCGACGTTGTACCGCCGTCGACATGAGGATGACCACCGAGCGTTGCTCCGCGGAAACAGCGAAAATCGTTCTGTGTAGCCGGTGTATCACCGAAAAGACATGCTGGTAATGGGCGGCGGGCGGTCCGTCACCGGCTGCCCGCCTCTTCCCGCGAAGTGCCGGTCCGGCGGCAGACCGGGGTCAGGCCGGTAGGCGGGCGACGCCGCCGATGAGGGTGGGCCGGCTCAGGTCGATTTCGACGTCGATTTCGACGTCGGGCTCGGAGGCGGGCCGCCAGGCGGACACCGGCACCAGGCCGGGTTCGAGCAGGTCCATGCCCTCGAAGTAGCGGGCGATCTGCGCGTGGTCGCGTGGCTTGACCGAGCCGGTCGCGGTCCGGTTGTAGAGGGCGCGGACCTGCCGGTCGGTGCGCCCGCCGATCTGGCCGGTGTACCCGTGCGAGATCACCAGGTGGCTGCCCGGCGCCACGCTCTCGCGAACCCGCGAGACGATCATCGCCGCCTTCTCGTCGTCCGGCACGAAGTGCAGGATGGCGACCATCAGGACGGCCACCGGCCGGGACAGGTCGAAGTGACCGAGGACGGCGGGGTCGCCGAGGATGCGCTCGGGCGTGGTGACGTCGCCCTGCACCACGATCGTCCCGGTGCTGTCGGCGAGCAACGCGCGGGCGTGGGTGAGCACGATGGGATCGTTGTCGACGTAGACGACCCGGGCGTCCGTGGCCACCTCGCGGGCGACCTGGTGGACGTTCCGCTGCGTGGGCAGCCCGGCGCCGATGTCGAGGAACTGCCGGATCCCCGACTCCGCCAGCAGCCGCACCGCCCGGCCGAGGAACTCGCGGTTCGCACGGGCGACCTCGCGGATGTTGGGCACCAGCTCGATCATCTTCTCGGCCGCCGCGCGGTCGGACGCGAAGTTGTCCTTCCCTCCGAGGTAGTAGTCGTACATTCGGGCCACACTGGGGATGGACGGGTCGATTCCCGCCACTAAGGGGTCCTCGAACGTCATATCCTCGCCTTTCGTCTGGTAGGGATCTTATGACGCGCCCGCGCGCCCGTCCCTGGTCCGCCGCCGCTTTCCCGCACCGGTCGGACGGGGAGTCGCGCCGCGGCGCGCGGGCCGCATGGGGCAGGCTGGTGTCATGGAGCTGTTCCCGCAGGTGCCGGTGGCCGACTGGCAGGACACCAAGGAGACGTTGCACCGCTTCGCCCAGGTGGTGGGCAAGATCCGGCTCGCCGCCGGAGTGCGGCGCAACCACTGGTGGAACGCGCCCTTCCACCTGACCGGGCGCGGGCTCACCACGCGTCCGATGGGACAGGCCGACGGCAACCCGATCTTCACCATCGACTTCGACTTCGTCGGCCACCGGCTGGAGGTGGCCGGGGGCGACGGCAGGATGATCTCGTTCCCCCTGTGCGGGCACTCGGTGGCGTCCTTCTACCGGGAGACCATGAGGGCGCTGGACGACCTCGGGATCGACGTTCACATCGACATCCCGAGGCCGTTCGACCTGCCTGACTCCGACCGGCCGTTCGCCGAGGACACCGAGCACGCGGCCTACGAGCCGGCGACGGTCACCCGATATTGGCGGGTCCTGAACCAGGTGAACCTGCTGCTGGAGGAGTTCGCGGCGGGGTTCTCCGGCAAGATCAGCCCGGTGCACCACTTCTGGCACACCTTCGACATCGCCTGCACCCGCTTCTCCGACCGCCAGGTCGAGCCGTCACCCGACGCCGACCCGGTGACGCGCGAGGCGTACTCACGGGAAGTGATCAGCTCGGGGTTCTGGTTCGGCGACGACGCCTTTCCCGAGCCCGCCTTCTACTCCTACACCGCCCCCGAGCCGGCGGGGCTGGCGAACGAGCCGCTGCTGCCGCCGGCGGCCCGGTGGACCGAGCGGGGTGGGAGCCACCTCGCGGTGCTTCGCCACGCGGACGCCCGCACCGACACCGACCCGCACGCCGCCGTGCTCGCCTTCTACGAGAGCGCCTACCGGGCGGGGGCCCGGCTCGCCGGCTGGGACATCGCCCGCCTTGCCTGCCCCGGCGGCGTCACCGATCCGCTTTTTCGCGTCGGCGGCGCGCGGGCCGGGCTTCCGCCTGCCTGAACGGCTTCGCGCGGGCCCTTCAGGACGCGGCAGGGGTGCCGGGCGGCACGGTACGGCCGCCCGGCACCCCTCAGGGATCAGCGGGGCCGGTCAGGTGGTGGCGTTCTGGGCGGTCTTCTCGGCGGTCTGGCGGATGCGCTCGAGCTGGGCGTCGGTGACGTTCAGGGAGCCGAATTCCTTGACCGCCTGGTAGTAGGTCCAGGCGACGCTGTTGCAGGTGGCCCTCGGGATGGTCGAATATCCGGCGCAGACCGCCTTCATGTCGAAGTAGAAGGAGTCGTCGATGCGCGACTTGTTCGCCGGGAACTGGTTTACGGCCTTGTAGTTGCGGTAACCGAAGTCGTGCCGCCTGCACGGCATTCTGAAGTCGAAGCCGAGCGGCTGGTCAGGGCTGCTGGAGCACAGGTCGGTCGACCAGTCGAAGGCGTAGTCCGCCCAGTTGCCCTGGTTCTGCCAGGCGGCCTGCCAGGCGGAGGAGCTGGCCGACGTGGGCTGGGTGAAACTGAAAAGTGCGGCGAGCTTTTGCTCTAGCGTCACCGCGTATGCGGGTATTGTTAAACCGAGTATCGTGACGAGGGAGAGGGCGACGGTCGCGAGGGCACGTCTCATCATGGGGGGCTCCGGCTTTGTCGGGGGGATGGCTCGCGGGGCAGCGATCGGCCACGGCACAACAATGAGGCGAAATAACCCGGAACGCCGGAACATAATCTGATCAATACCGGTGCCGATATTCGCGGACAATCGCTCTTTACAAGCTGACCGCGTCCTGTAAAATCGACATTCTTCCTGGACGCCCCCGCCTCCGCGCTGTGGCAGGCTGGCCGGATGGACAAGATCTGGGATGTCGTCGTGGTCGGGGGCGGGCCGGCGGGTTCGGCGGCGGCCATCCGCGCCAGGCAAATACGGCCGGACGCCCGGGTGCTCCTGGTCGACAAGGCCGACTTCCCGCGTGACAAGGCGTGCGGGGACGGCATCGCCGCGCACGGCCGCGAAGAGCTCGCCCTGCTCGGCGTCCCCGATCTGATCGACGACTACCGGCCCGCGCGGGGGCTGTCGGTGGTGTCCCCGGGCGGCGCACGGGTGACCGCCGCCGTCGCCCGCCCCAATCACGTGGTCCCGCGGGCGGTCTTCGACGCCCGCCTGGTGGAGGCCGCCCGCGCGGAGGGCGTCGAGGTGCGCCGGCACCGCGTCCGCGGGCTCGCCGCGCGCGACGACCGGGTCGTCCTGGACGACGTGCTGGCCGCGCGCGTGGTCGTCGCCGCCGACGGGGCCAACTCGGCCGTGCGGCGGCTGATCGGGGTGCCGCCGTCGCCCGACCGGCACACCGCGATCGCGGTGCGCGGCTACGCCGAGGTTCCCGCCGACGACGACGTCCAGTTCATCGCCATGCAACGGGACGGGTGGCCCGCCTACGCCTGGTCCTTCCCGATCGGGGACGGCACGGCGAACGTCGGGTTCGGGATGATGCTGCCGCGGCTGCGCGCCACCGGCCGTCCGGGCCGGGAGGTCCTGCACGGCCGGCTCGCCGAGCTGCTGCCCCACCTGCCCGCTCGCGACCTGCGCGCCCACCACCTGCCGCTGTCCCCCGGCCGGCCGAGGCCCGGCGCCGGGCGGGTGCTGCTGGCCGGCGACGCGGCGAGCCTGATCAACCCGCTGACCGGCGAGGGCATCTACTACGCGTTGCTGTCCGGCCGGCTGGCCGGGGAGGCCGCCGTCGAGGCGGCGGACCCGCTGCCCGCCTACCGCCGCAAGCTGGCCAGGGCGCTCGGACGGCACCTGCGCACCACGGACCTGCTCTCGCGCGCCGCCCGGTCGCCCGGGTTCATCGACGCCGCGATCGCCACCGCCGCCCGCCGCAAGGAGGTCTTCGACCTGCTCGTGGACGTGGGCCTCGGCGCCGGCACGGTGCCGCCGCCCCTCGCCCTCGCCGTCGCCCGCCGCTGGCTCTGGAACGGCGTCCGGCTCCGCACCCGGCACGCCTGAACCTTAGAGCCCCAGAAGCCGGTCGGGCACGCCTCGGAAGGCCGGCCCCAGAGACCGGCGCGGCACGCCTCCCGGGATCAGCCTGGACGCCCGGGATCGCCTCGGACGCCCCGGAGATCAGCCCTGGACGTTCCGAGGTCCGGCCCCGGACATTCCGGGGCGGCCCTGGACGTCCCCGAGGTCAGCTCCGGACGACCGCGCGGGTGAGCATGGACAGGGCCGACGGGCGCAGGCCGTCGGTGCGGTTCCACAGAGCGGCGTCCACGGATTCGCGCTGGCCGGCGTGCTCGACGGCCGTCAGCCCGTGCTCGGCGAGAAGGGCGGCCATCTCCTCGGGCCCGAGGATCGACAGCCACGGTTCGCCCTGCTCGGCGGCCATGGGCATGACGCCCTCGACGTACGCCTGCCCGGCCTCGTCGCGCAGTTCCTCCGGCAGCATGTGGTCGACGACGACCTGCGACCCGGGCGCGAACCCGCCGATCACCTCCAGGGTGCGGCCGATGCCCTCCCTGGTCAGGTACATGGTCACGCCGAGCCAGCTCACGAAGGCGGGACGGGAGGGGTCGAAGCCCGCGCCGGTCAGCCCGTCCAGCAGCGCGTCGTTCTCGAAGTCGACGGGGACGAAGGTCACGGTGTCCGGGACGGCGATGCCCGCGCCGGCCAGGGCCGCGCTCTTCCACGCCTGGGTCGCCGGATGGTCGACCTCGTAGACCTGGACGGGCGCGCCGGCGCCGGCCCGGTAGGCGTAGGAGTCGAGGCCTGCGCCGAGGATCACATACTGGGCGACGCCGCGGCGCACGGCCTCGGCGAGCCGGTCCTCGGTGTGGCGGGCGCGGGTGACGGCCGCGGCGCGGACACCGGAGAGGATGAGGTGGGCGCCGTGCAGCCGGTGGTAGGCGAGGAGTTCCTCGGCGCGGTCGGCGAGCAGCACGTGGGCCAGGGTGTCGGCGAAGATCAGCGGCGGGTCGTCGACGATCAGATGCGCGGCGCGGGCGGCGGCCGCCATGAGGGCGGTGCGGCTCGGTTCTCCGTTTTCGTTCACGACCGGAGAGCATATATATGACTTTTGTCATCATATCATGGCGAAAAAACTTATTCAGGCCATTTGTCATTCCAATCCGATGACATTTCCCGGCCATTCACGCCGCCACTCCGGACCATTCCACCGGCCGGGCGCGGGCCCGGATCATCGCGCGGAGATCAGCCGGAGAACAGGCCGCGGACGTGGCCAGGCGGGTGGCCGAGGACGGCGCGGACCGTCCGGGTCAGGTGGGCCTGGTCGGCGAACCCCAGGGCGAGCGCCAGCCCGGCCAGGTCGGTCTCACCCTCCTCGATGCGGGCCAGGGCCCGGCTGACCCGCACCCGGTTGCGGTAGCCGCTGACCGTCATGCCGACGTGCGCACGGAACGTGCGGCTCAGGTGCGAGGGCGACACGCCGAGGGCCCGTGCCAGCCGCACCAGGTCGGCCGACTCCGGGTCGCCCGCGACGATGGCCTCCCGCGCCCGCGCCGCCAGCTCGCCCCGGCCGCGCCCCGGCCGGGTCCGGGATCGGGGGACGCGCACCGCGGCGGCGATCGCGTCCACCAGCCGCTCCACCGGGTCGGCGGCGTCGGCCGTGGCGCGCAGGAGCAGCCGGTGGGCGAGCTCCACCCTGCCGTCGACCGCGACCGGCGCCCGCGGCGGCTCGTCACCGGCGACGGCGTGCCACAGCGGCTCCCGCACGTGGATGAAGGTGCACACATCGCCGCCCGCCGGGTGCGCGAAGGCGTACTCGCGGCCGGGGACCGTCAGATACCCCATCGTCGGGTCGGCGCTCACCTCGTCGCCGTCGCTGCGCACGCGGAACCTGCCGCGCCGCACGAGAACGAGGCCGTTGCCGTGGCCCTCCTCCGGCGCCGACCATCCGTCGTGCCGTTCACCGCATGACACCACATGGACGGAGAAGTCTGACCCGTCCACCACCCGTCGGGACGTACGCACCCGCCCACCTTAGGCACGGCCACCCCACTTCCCCGCCCGATGCGGCCACATTTCGGACGTCCGAGAGAAGAAGCGCAAATACGTGCAAGACGCGGGGCGGGACGGCGGGCGAGCCTGTCGGAATGGTTTCCACGCTCACCCGGCGGCGGGGCGGCATCGTGCTCGCGGTCCTGCTCGCCGGCCAGACGATGGCATCGATGGACGGCTCGATCGTCACGGTGGCGCTGCCGTCCATCCAGCGCGACCTCGGCGGCGACGGGGCGATGGTGCAGCTCGTCGCCTCCGCGTACATGCTGGCTGTCGGCCTGCTGATCGTCACCGGCGCGCGGCTCGGCGACGTGCTCGGCCACCGGCGGGCCTTCCTCGGCGGGCTGGCCGGCTTCACGCTGGCCTCCCTGCTCTGCGGGCTGGCCTGGGCGGCCCCCGCGCTGGTGGCGGCGCGGATCGTGCAGGCCGCCGCCGCGGCGCTGATGACGCCGCAGGTGTTCTCCCTCATCCAGCTGCGTTTCGACGGGGCGGCGCGCAAGCGGGCGATCGGGTTGTACTCGATGGTGCTGGCCCTCGGGGTGGCGCTCGGCCAGCTGGCCGGCGGGCTCGTCGTCGGGGCCGACCTGTTCGGCCTCGGCTGGCGTCCGGCGTTCCTGATCAACGTGCCGGCCGGCGCGGTCCTGCTGGTCGCCGGCGTGCGGGCGCTGCCGCGAGCGGGCGCGACCGCCGCGCGACTGGACCTGGCCGGCGTCGGCCTGCTGACCGTGGCGATGACGGCCCTGATCACGCCGCTGATCTTCGGCAGGGAGCACGGCTGGCGGCCCTGGACGTGGGCGTCGCTGGCCGCCGGGGCCCTGTTGCTCGCGGGATTCGCACGGTTCGAGCGCCGCATGGCCCTGCGCGGCGGGCAGCCGCTGCTCGACCTGACGGTGCTGCGTCCCAGGGGCGTGCGGCCCGCGCTGGTCGCGTGCTTCACGGTGATGGCCTGCTACGCGGCCTTCCTGTTCGCGCTGACCCTCCACCTGCAGGGGCGGCTGGGGTTCGGCCCGTTCGGCGCGGGGCTGGCCTTCGCCCCCTACGCGGCGGGGTTCGCCGCGCTGAGCCTGACCTGGACCCGGCTGCCGGAACGGACGCAGGCGGCCCTCCCGGTCGCCGGCCCGGTCGTCTTCGCCGGGGTCGCGGCGGCGGTGGCGGCGGTGACCGGGCTGTGGGGCGGCGGGTGGCCGGTGGCGCTGGTGACGCCGCTGCTGTTCGCGGCGGGGGCGGGCCACGCCGCCGGGTACAGCCCGCTGATCGCCCAGGTGTCGGCGGTGGCCGGCCCCGGCCGGGCGTCCGCGCTGTCGGCGCTGAACTCGACCGGCCCCGTGCTCTCCTCCGTCGGCGCCATCGCCGTGCTCGGCGGCCTGTACCTGAGCGCCGGACTCGGCTGGACCGCGGCGGCCATCGCCGTCCTGCTCCTCGCCGGGGCCGGTTCCGCCGCCGCCGCCCGCGCCGCCTGGCGCCCCGCCACGCCGCCGATGCCGGTACCCGAGGGCGCGGCACGGCGGTCCTAGGACGGCGGGAGGCGAGGCGGGTGCGCACCCCTCCTAGGACGGCGGGGTGGACAGGCGGGCGCGCTGCGGGACGACGGTGTAGCGGGGGTCCTGGCTGGAGGCGACGCCCGCCGAGAACACCCCGAAGCGGACGCAGACCGAGGCGGCCATCAGCGCGGCCCCCGAGACGACCGCGAGCGCCCGTCCCCGCCCTGGATGGCCGGGGACGGCGTGGGAGGCGTGCGGCCTGGAGGCCGGTGACGCGAGTGAAGCCAGGGAGCCGAGCCGGACGCGGGACGGGCCGGTGGGCGAGCCTCCTGGGACACGGCCGGCGGAGACGCGGCCGGCGGCCAGGGCGGCCAGGGCGCCGGCCAGGCTCAGAAGCTCGCCGGCGCGGGTCAGCGTGCCGGGCCGTCCCCGCTCGTACGCCTCGGCGACCATGCCGAGGCGGCGGCGCATCAGCCGCCCGGCGGCCAGTTCCAGCGCGACGCCGAGCACGGCCGCGCGGCGCGCCGGGGCGTTCTCGGCCGCCGGCGTGGCGATGAGGGCCGCCCCGGCCGCCGTGGCCATGGCCGAGCCGGCGAACAAGAACGGCATCTCACGGTGTCCCTGGTGCCAGGCGGGCACGGCGGTGTCGCTGATCAGCACCGCGGTGTAGGTGCTGACCGCCGGTCCGAGGACCGCCGCGCCGTACCCGGCGGCCCGTCCCACGAGGGGATACCTGCCGGTGAGGTCGGTGAGCGCGCTGACCCCGGCCAGCGGCGCGTACGCGGCCAGCAGCCAGGAGCCCATGTTCATCGGCGAGGACGGCTTGACGACGCGCAGCATGTTGACGAAGCGGGCCGGACGCCCGAGATCGGCGACCAGCGCGGCCAGCGACAGCGTGATGCCGGTGAGCGCGGCGAGCTTCGTCGCGCGGGCTAGGGACGGGCGGCCGGTCAGCTCGCCGCCGGCCGCGAGCGCCGAGGAGGCGCCGGCCAGCCCGCCCAGGTACAGGTACCCGCCGATGTGCAGTTCCCGCCAGACCGGCGGCTTGAGGATGGGCCGGTCGTAGTAGGAGGTGAACTCCTCCGCGATCGAATCGGCCGTCAGGGTCGCCCCGCCGCCGGCGCGTCCACGCGTCGTCATCTCGCTCCTCGCTCTCGTCGCGCCGGTGTCCACCTGGGGGCGGTCGCCGCCGAGCCTCATCGGCGTGCCGTGAGGAAGGCGGCGGCGACCCCGCAGACCAGGGCCGCCGCGGCGGCGGCCGCGTGCCGCCACATCGAGGGCAGGTCGCGGGTGGGGTCCATGGGGGCGGGCGGCAGTCCGTACACCTCCGGCTCGTCCAGCAGCAGGAAGAACGCGCCGTTGCCGCGCACCCCGTCCTTGGGGTCCTCGCCGTAGAGGCGGGCGTCCTGGACGCCGTCGCGGTGCAGCGAGCGCACGCGCGCCTCGGCCCGTTCGAGCAGCTCGTCCACCGGCCCGAACTGGATGGACTCGGTCGGGCACGCCTTGGCGCAGGCCGGGACGAGCCCGTCGCCGAGGCGGTCGTAGCACAGCGTGCACTTGAACACCCGGCCGTCGTCCTCGCGCTTGTCGATCACCCCGTACGGGCAGGCCGAGACGCAGTAGCCGCAGCCGTTGCACACGTCCTCCTGGACGACGACCGTGCCGAACTCGGTGCGGAACAGCGAGCCGGTCGGGCAGACGTTCAGGCAGGCCGCGTCGGTGCAGTGCTTGCACACGTCGGAGGCCATCAGCCAGCGCAGGTCACCGGCCCCCTGGTCGCCGGAAGGCCGTCCGCCGGGGGCCTGCGGCGCGCGCACCGGCTTGCGCTGTTCGATGAAGGCGACGTGCCGCCAGGTGGACCCCGACAGCTGCCCGGTGTTGTCGAAGGACATGGCGGTGAGCTCGAAAGGCGCGTCCGCGGGAAGCCGGTTCCACTCCTTGCAGGCCACCTCGCACGCCTTGCACCCGATGCACACCGAGGTGTCGGTGAAGAAGCCCATCCGCGGCGGATGCTCCGGGTAGCCGGTCTCCTCCTGGACCGCGGGCAGCCCGGCGGCCGGAGGCGCCGTCATCGCACGCCACCCTGGTGTGCGGGCTGGTCGATGCCGGCGCGGCGGCGGAAGGTCTCCACCAGGCGCGGGAGGCCGGGTCCGCGCGGCCGCCGCCCCGGCTGGATGTCGGCGGTGAGCACCTTGGTCTCCTGGATGTCGGCGTTCGGGTCCAGCACGATGGAGGTCAGCTCGTTCGCGGGGTCGCCGACGGCCAGGCCGTTCGGTCCCCAGTGGTAGGGCAGGCCGATCTGGTGGACGACCCTGCCGTCCAGGCGCAGCGACGGCATCCGATCGGTGACCATGACCCTGGCCTCGATGGCGCCGCGCGCGCTGATGACGGTGGCCCAGCCGCCGTGCTCCAGCAGGCGTTCCTCGGCCAGTTCCGGCGACACCTCGCAGAACATCTGCGGCTGGAGCTCCGACAGGTACGGCACCCAGCGGCTCATGCCCCCGGCGGTGAAGTGCTCGGTCAGCCGGTAGGTGGTGACCACGTACGGGTAGACCTCGCTGCCGGGCGGGTGGTAGCGGTTGCCGGGCCGGTCGTAGGTCAGCCGGGCCGGGTTGCCGCGCTGCGCGGGGTGCAGCAGGTTCTCCGACGGGGTGTCCTGCGGCTCGTAGTGGGTCGGCAGCGGGCCGTCCATCAGCCCGGCGGGCGCGAACAGCCAGCCCTTCCCGTCGCCCTGCATGATGAACGGGTCGATGCCCGACAGCGCGTCCACGCCTTCGGCGTCCTCGTGCGGCCGGTGGTCCGGGGGCCGGTCCTCCACGAAGTCCGGCACGTCGTGGCCGGTCCACCGGCCGAGCGAGGCGTCCCACCACACGTACGCCTTGCGCGGGCTCCACGGGGCGCCCTCCGGGTCGGCCGACGCGCGGTTGTACAGGATGCGCCGGTTGAGCGGCCAGGCCCAGCCCCATTCGCGGGAGGTCCAGCTCTGCTCGGTGTGCGGCCTGCGGCGCGCCGCCTGGTTGACGCCGTCGGCGTACACCCCGCAGTAGATCCAGCAGCCGCACCGCGTCGAGCCGTCGTCGCGCAGCTCGGTGTAGCCCGACAGGAGCCGCCCGTCGGGGCCGTACCCGTTGATCTCCTGGAGCACGGCGGCGGCGCTCGGCTCGGCGAGCGGGCCCTCGACCGGATAGTCCCAGGCAAGGTCGAGGAACGCGCGGTCGCCCGGCTCGTCCGAGCCGGCCAGCCGCTCCTTGACCATCCGGCCCAGGTGGTAGGTGAACCACAGGTCGCTGCGGCGGTCGCCTGAGGGCTCGACGGCCGCGTCGTGCCACTGGAGCAGGCGGTTGGTGTTGGTGAAGGTGCCGCTCTTCTCGGTGTGCGCGGCGGCGGGGAAGAAGAACACCTCGGTGGCGATCTCCTCGGTGCGCAACTCGCCGCTCCGCACCTCGCGGCCGTCCTTCCACCAGGTCGCCGACTCGATGAGCGAGAAGTCGCGCACGACCAGCCACTCCAGGTTGGCCATCCCGAGCCGCTGCAGGCGGGCGTTGGCCGACCCCACCGCCGGGTTCTGCCCGAACAGGAAGTAGCCCTTGCAGACGCCGTCGAGCTGGGCCATCGTCGTGTCGTAGGTGCTGTGCGAGCCGGTCAGCCGGGGCAGATGCCCGAAGCAGAAGTCGTTGCCGGGCGTCGCCGCGTCCCCGTAGTAGGCCTTCAGCAGGCTGACGACGTAGTTGCGGGCGTCGGCCCAGAACCCCTTCTGCGTGCTGATCACCTCGGTGAAGGTGTCCAGGTCCTCGTCGCTGTGCGCGTACGGCATCGGGATGTAGCCGGGCAGCAGGTTGTACAGGGTCGGGATGTCACTGGACCCCTGGATGCTGGCGTGGCCGCGCAGCGCCATGATGCCGCCGCCCGGCCGGCCGATGTTGCCGAGCAGCAACTGCAGGATGCTCGCCGCCCGGATGTACTGCGTGCCCACGGTGTGCTGGGTCCAGCCCACGGCGTAGGCGAACGCGCTGGTGCGCTCGCGCCCGGAGTTGGCGGTCAGCGCGTCGCAGACCCGGTGGAACAGCTCCGGCGGGATGCCGCACGTCCGGTGGACGAACTCCGGGGTGTAGCGGGCGAAGTGGCGCTTGAGGATCTGGTACACGCAGCGCGGGTCGCTCAGCGTCTCGTCGCGTTGCGGGTGCAGGTTGACCGGGGCGCCGCCCGAGCCGTGCGCCTCGCTGCGGCCGGGAACGTGGTACTCGTCGAGGCGCAGCCGCCGCCCCGACGCGGCCTTCACCGCGGGCCCCTTGTACTGCCAGGTCGCGACGTCGTAAGTGCGGGTGCCGGGGTCCCAGCCGGAGAACACCCCGTCCAGGTCCTCGGTGTCGGCGTAGTCGTCGGTGATGATGCTCGACGCGTTGGTGTAGTTGAGGACGTACTCGCGGAAGTCCTTGCCCTCCTGAAGCACGTGGTTGATGATCCCGCCGAGAAAGGCGATGTCCGAACCCGGGCGGATCGGCACGTACAGGTCGGCCATCGCGCTGGTCCGGCTGAAGCGCGGGTCCACGTGGATGATCGTGGCGCCGCGCAGCTTGGCCTCCATCACCCACTGGAAGCCCACCGGGTGCGCCTCGGCGAAGTTGGAGCCCTCGATGACGACGCAGTCGGAGAACTGGAGGTCCTGCAGGAAGGTCGTGGAACCGCCCCGGCCGAAGGAGGTGCCGAGCCCGGTGACCGTGGAGCTGTGACAGACCCGCGCCTGGTTCTCCACCTGGATCACGCCGAGCCCGGTCATCAGCTTCTTGATGAGGTAGTTCTCCTCGTTGTCCAGGGTCGCGCCGCCCAGGGTGGCGATGCCGAGGGTCCTGGCGACGCGTCTGCCGTCGTGCTCCTCCTGCCAGGTCTCGCGCCGGGTGCGCACCACCCGGTCGGCCACCATGGTCATGGCCGTGTCCAGGTCGAGTTGCTCCCACTCGGTGCCGTGGGGCCTGCGGTACAGCACCGCGTGCTCGCGCCCCGGGCCGGTCGTGAGCTGGAGGGTGGCCGACCCCTTCGGGCACAGCCTGCCGCGGCTGACCGGAGAGTCGGGGTCTCCCTCGATCTGCACGACCTTGCCCCCGGAGACGTACACGTTCTGGGCGCAGCCCACCGCGCAGTAGGGGCAGACCGACTTGACCACGCGGTCGGCGGTGGCGACGCGGGCGCGCAGCGCGTCGGTGCGGGGCGAGCGGGCCGCCGCTCCGAGGCCGCCGCGGTCGGGGCCGGTGACCTGCCGCAGCACCGGCCACCTGCCCAGAAACCCGCTCATGCCCATACAGCCCCCCGCTCGATGTCGCCGCCGGGGGGCGCGTGCGCTTCCTGCCGGTACCTGCCCCTGTGCGGAGAGCTCCAATCGCACGCGTCCCGTACGGGCTCACCGGCCGGCCGCCGGCGTCGCGGGTCGTCGCGGACGCGACACGTCCCACCGCCGCCGCGGTGGGCGTGGTGGCGCCGCGTCCCACTTCCCCGGGCAGGACGCCGGCGTTCGGGCTGGGCAGGGCGCCTACGGGCCGCCGATCTCGTACGGGGTCTCCCCGGAGGCGATCGCGGACAGCATCGCGGCCAGGTACCGCTGAGTGGCGGCGTGCAGGCCGTGCCCGAAGCTCACCCGGGCGACGCCCAGGGCGGCCAGCTCCGCGAGGGAGGGGACGCCCGGGCGGAACAGCACGTTGACCGGCCCGCCCACCTCGGCGACCAGCGTCTTGATCACCTCGGGGTCGGCGGCGCCGATCGGGTACACGCAGTCGGCTCCCGCCCGCAGGTAGCGGCGCCCGCGCTCCACGGCGTCGGCGAGCCGCCGGTCGGAGGCCCCCTCGTCGCGCGGGTCCGCGGCCCCCGCACCGTGGGGACCGGAGGTCCCCGCGCCGCGCAGGTACGTGTCCACCCGCGCGTTGATCACCAGGTCGGCTCCCGCCCTCGCGGCGGCGGCCCGCACCTCCGCCAGGAAGCCGGCCTGCTCATCGGGATCGACCAGCGTGCCGGTGCCCGGGTCGGAGTCCTCCAGGTTGAGACCGGCCGCCCCCGTCGCGACCAGCCGCTCGACCAGTTCGGCGGGCGCGAGCCCGTACCCCCGTTCCAGGTCGGCGGTGACCGGCACCGGCACCGCGCGGGCGATGCGGGCGACCGCGTCCAGCATCGCGCCGGCCGGCGCCTGCTCGCCGTCCGCGTAGCCGAGGACGGGCGCCACCGCCGCGCTGCCGGTGGCCACGGCGGGGAAGCCCGCCTCCACCACGGCGCGCGCGGAGGCGGCGTCCCAGACGTTCGGCAGCACCAGGGGCCGTCCGGGCACGTGCAGCGCCCGCAGCTCCGCCGCCTTGGGAGAGGTCATCAGTGCGCGGAGGGGTGGTAGTTCCCGGGGACCAGCCGCGAGGTGACGCCGATGCGGTTCCAGGCGTTGATCATGATGATCGCCCAGATGAGCTTGGACAACTCCTCCTCGCCGAACTGCTCCGCGGCCCGGGCGTAGACCTCGTCGCCCACCCCGCTCTGCGGCAGCAGGGTGATCGCCTCGGTCAGCTCCAGCGCGGCGCGCTCGCGGTCGGTGAAGAACGGCGTCTCGTGCCAGACCGTGAGGGCGTAGAGGCGTTGCTCCCGCTCACCCGCGGCCCGTGCGTCGATGGTGTGCATGTCGACGCAGAAAGCGCAGCCGTTGATCTGGGAGGCGCGAATGCGCACCAGTTCGAGCAGCGGGGCCTCCAGACCACTGCCGGCGACCAGGCCGTCCAGCTCGCCGAGGGCCTTGTACATCTCGGCGGTGTGCTTGTTCAAGTTGACACGGTGCTGCGGCCGCGTGGTGGCGGGGGCGCTCGTGGTGTTCGTCGTCGTCATGAAATCCATGGTAGAAGCCCAGTGGACCGGCGGTAAGATCCAGTGTTGTGTCAGGAGATTGGGCCACTTTCGGGGTCGACCTGCTCGTCGAGATGGACGCCGTCGCCGGTCGGCGCACCGGCCTCGAGCACGCGCTGCGCGACGCGATCCGCGACGGCCGGCTCGCGCCGGGCACCCGCCTGCCGTCCAGCCGGGCGCTGGCCGCCGAGACCGGGCTCTCGCGCGGCACGGTGAGCGCCGCCTACGACCAGCTCATCGCCGAGGGCTACCTGACGGCCCGCCACGGCTCGGGCACCTCGGTCGCCGACGTCGCCCCGCAGCGCGCGGGCGCGCCGCCCGCCGGCGGGGACTCCCCGGCGCCCAGGTTCGACCTGCGGCCCGGCAGCCCCGACGTGACCACGTTCCCCGCGGCGGCGTGGCTGCGCGCCACCCGGCGGGTGCTGGCGACCGTGCCGGCCGCCGTGCACGGCTACGGGGCGCCGGCCGGCACCGCCGCGCTGCGCACCGCGCTGGCCGGCTATCTCGGGCGCACGCGCGGCGTGCTCGCCGGCCCCGGCCGGATCGTCGTCATCACCGGGTACGTCCAGGGCCTCGCCCTGCTGGCCGGGGTGGTCGCCGCCGGCGGGCGCCCCACCATCGCGATGGAGGACCCGGGGCTGGCCTTCCACCGGGAGATCGTGCGCCGGGCGGGCGCCGGCGTCCTGCCCCTGCCGGTCGACGGGCGCGGGGCGCGCACCGGCCTGCTGAGCACGGCGGCCTACGCCGGGGTGGGCGCGGTCGTGGTGACCCCCGCCCACCAGTTCCCGACCGGCGCCACCCTGCACCCCGAACGCCGCCACGCCCTCGCCGACTGGGCGCGCAGCACCGGCGGCCTGATCATCGAGGACGACTACGACGGCGAGTTCCGCTACGACCGCCAGCCCGTCGGCGCCCTGCAGGGCATGGCCGCCGATCACGTCGCCTACCTCGGCACCGCCGCCAAGACCCTCGTGCCAGGGCTGCGCCTGGCCTGGATGATCCTGCCCCCGCGCCTGGTCGGGCCGGTCACCGACGCCAAGCTGCACGCCGACCACCACACCGAGACCCTCGCCCAGCTCGTCCTGGCCGATTTGATCACCTCGCACGTCTACGACCGGCACGTGCGCGCCTGCCGGCTGCACTACCGCCGCCGCCGCGACCTGCTGCTGGCGCGCCTTGGCCCCGCGCGCGCCTCGTTCCTCGACCCGGGCGGCGTCGCGGCCGGCCTGCACGCGCTGATCCACCTGCCGCCCGGCGGCCCGGACGAACGGGCCGTCCTCGCGGCGGCGGAGGAACGCGGCCTGGCCCTGGGCGGCCTGGCCGACTACTGGCACCGGGAGAGCCCCGGCCACCCGCAGGGCGTCATCGTCGGGTACGGGACACCACCGGAGCACTCCTACGCCGCGGCCCTGGACGCCCTGGCCGAGGTCCTCGGGCCGAGGCCGGTCAGAGGGAGAAGGGCTCCACGGAGGTGACGGCGTGGACGGGGACGGGGCCGTAGATGTGCGGGAAGGCCTCCTGCGCGCCGGGAGGCACCTCCAGGCGGACCTCGCCGTCCAGCAGCGCCTCGTCGATGGTCAGCACGACGAGGGGGGCGGCCACCGCCGCGTAGAAGTTCCGGGCCACCCCGTCCAGCTGCGCCCGGTCGGCGCTGGCGTGGATGAACCCCTCCTGCTCGAGGGTGCGGCCGAGCGTGGACACGCGGTACTCACCGGCACGCACGGCGGCCTCCCAGTCGGCGGCCAGCGCCAGATGGAGGATCGTCACCGCACCGAGCCTAGAACACCCGCGCAGGGCCCGCCACGCCCGTCCCCACGCATGCGGCGGGGCCGGGCGCGCCGTCGTGCGCGCCCGGCCCCGTCCGGGTGACCGGGAGTCCTTGAGCTACTTCTCCAGGGGGACGGTGCCGTTGACGGCCGTCTCGGGGGCGGCGGGGGCGGCGGCGTTCAGGTTGGGCGGGGTGGCGCCGGACAGCAGGGAGCGGGCCAGGCCGAGGCCGGTGCCGCCGAGGGTCAGCGCCTTGGCCAGCAGCTCCTCGACGCCCTGGGCGCCGTTCAGGACGACCATGTGGTCGACGTTGCCGAACGCCTTGGAGCCGGCCTCGACGATCGCCGGCCAGTTCTCGGCGAGCTGCTGGGCGATGACGGCCTCCTGGTTCTCCGAGAGAGCCTGCGAGCGGGCCCTGATCGACTCGGCCTCCGCCAAGCCCTTGGCCTTGGCCGCCTCGGCCTCGGCCAGGCCGCGCGCCTTGGCCGCCTCCGCCTCCGCCAGGCCGCGCGCCTGGGCGGCGGCCGCCTCGCCCTCACCGGTGGCGCGGGAGGCCGCGCCGGCCGCCTCGGCGCGCAGCCGCACCGACTCGGCCTCGGCGGCGGCGGCCTGCTTCACCTGGGACGCCTGCGCGACGGCGCGCAGCTCGGTCTCTCTGGCCTCGGCCTCGGCCTGGGCGATGCGGGCGTCGCGCTCGGCCTGGGAGAGGGTGACCGTCTCGTAGGCCTTGGCGTCGGCGGGCTTGCGGACCTGCGACTGGAGCCGCTGCTCGGCCAGGTTGGCCTCCAGCTCGGCGGCGCGGGTCTCCTGGACGACGACCTCCTGGCGGGCCGTGGCCTCCGACAACGGGCCGGCCTGCCGGGCCTTGGCGGACGCCTGGTCGACCTCGGCCTGGTAGCCGGCCTGCTGGATCTGGGACTCGCGGATGGCCGCGGCCTTCTTGGCGGCGGCGACCTGCTCGGCCTCGGTGGCCTCCTGGTCGCGCTGGGCCTCGGCGATGCGGGCGGAGGCGGCGACCCGGGCGGCGTGCGGCTTGCCGAGGTTGAGGATGTAGCCGGTCTCGTCGTCGATCTCCTGGATCTGCAGGGAGTCGACGACCAGGCCGAGCTTGCTCATCTCGTCGGCGGCGCTGCTGCGGGTCTCACCGGTGAGCCGTTCGCGGTTGAGGATGAGGTCCTCGACGGTGAGATTGCCGATGATCGAGCGCAGGTGGCCGGTGAACAGCTCGTGGATCGCCCCGCTCATGCTGTCCTGCTGGTCCAGGAAGCGGCGGGCGGCGTTGGCGATGGAGACGAAGTCGTCGCCGACCTTGTAGATGATCACGCCGCGCACCTGCACCGGGATGCCCTGCTGGGTCACGCAGTTGACCTGGAGGTTGGTGGCGCGGCTGTCGAGCCGCAGGCGGCGCGCGGTCTGGAAGCCCGGGATGACCGCCGCACCCTTCCCCGTGATGATCTTGAAGCCCAGGCTGTCGGCCAGTTCGTTCCTCGTGTGGGCGCCGAGGCCGGAGATGATGAGCGCCTCGTTCGGCTCGGCGACCCGCCACACGGCCTTGAACAGCAGGACCAGGACGACGAACAGGACGACGATGCCGCCGGCCCAGAAGGCCAGCTCCGTACCGGTCATGTGTTGACCTCCGAGATGAGGGGGGTGGGAGAGTCAGACGATCGCGCGCGCCACGTAGACGGTGCGTGGTGGCGAGTACTCGACGACGATGATGATCGTTCCCACCGGGATCTCCTCTTCGGGCACGCTGGGATGGGCATAGAAAGCCTCAACGCCCCCGCGTATCGGCACCAGCACCTCGCCCACAAGGCCCGGCCCGATCTTGCCGGTGACCCTGCCCTGTCTGCCCACCACGTGCAGCACACCCCGTCGTCATAAATCGACCCGCGAACGCGAACGTTACCCCGTTTGCCCCGTATCTTCATCGGCCGGCGAAAAGCCCCCTGGCATTTCGCGGCGACTCCGATTCGTCCGCGCGGATCGTCTTCGTCCGGCCCAACGAACCAGGTGTTCGCGGCGTTCCCCACATGAGGCACGATCACCATCAAAGCGGGATGCCGCGCCCGTAGGGCCCACGCAATGAACCCGAAAAGACTCGGCTCGCCGCCCGCGACATGCGCCTTGTTCCATTCCGCGCGGGGCGAGGATCGGCGGAATGACGGCTCATTTCCCTCCCGGCGGGCGATCCCCCGCGACCTCCGCCCGCGCGTCCGGAGGCGACCTGCGCGCCGGACCGTGGACGGGACGCGCGATCAGCCGCAGGGCGTTCCTGGACGGCGTCACGACGGCCGCCGCGTGCGCCGCCTTCGCCTCCCCCGCCGGCCCGGCGTCCGCCGGTACGCCCCTCGGCCCGGCCGGCGACCCGGGCGGACCTTCACCGTCCCCGAGGGACGGGACGCACCCGGGACACGGGCGCGCACGGCCGCATCCGGCCGCGCTGCAAGGGCTGCGAGGGGACACCCCGGACGCGACCGGCGTGGCGCACGCCCTGCGCGACGGCAGGTTCTGGAAGCGCGTGGACGCGCCACGGCCGCCCGTGGAGAGCTACGACCTGGTCGTCGTCGGCGCCGGCATCAGCGGCGTCACCGCCGCCTACATCTGGGTGCGGCGCCACCCCGGGGCGCGGGTGCTCATCCTCGACGGCCATGACGACATCGGCGGGCCCGCCCGCCGCACCGAGTTCCACCCCGCAGGGCGGGCCGGACCGCTGGTCGCGCACGGCGGCGCCCGCGCGCTCTACGCCCCCTCCGCCTGGCCGCCGCAGGCACGGGAGCTCCTGGCCGACCTCGGCGCCGAACCCGGCAGGTTACGCGCCCACGCCGAACCGGGCCTGTATCCGGGCCTCGGCATGCACGAAGGGGTCTTCTGCGACCGGGAGACCTACGGCGCCGGCGCCGACCGGCTGGTGGCCCTGCCCCCGGGCAGGACGACCGCCGAGTGGGTCGCCGAGTTGCCGATCGCCGCGCAGGCCCGGAGGGACCTGGTCATGCTCTACGACGACCCTCCCGACTGGTTCCCCGGCCTGTCCGGCGAGGACAAGAAGCGGCGGCTCGCCGGGCTGAGCTACGCGGGCTTCCTGCGGGAGGTCTGCCGCGTCCACCCCGACGCCGTCGCGTTCTGCCGGACGATGCCCACCGCGACCCGGGCCCACGGCGCGGACGCGCTGGGCGCCATCGACGCCTGGGCCGCCGCGGACCGCCACGCCTATCCGGGTTTCGCCGGACTCGGGCCGGCCGGCTCGGCGCCCTCGCCCCGCGACCCGGCGCGGGCGGCCGGACGACGGGCCGGCGACGACGCCGAGGTGCCCTGCCTGCCCGAGGGCCCGCAGTCCCTGGTGCGCGCGATGGTCGGCCGCATGGTGCCGGGATTCGCGGGGACCACGGCGCTGGAGGACATCACCACCACGTGGTTCGACTACGGCGCGCTGGACCGGCCGTCCAACCGCGTGCGGGTGCGGCTGTCCAGCCCGGTGGTGCTGGTGCGCAACGACGGGGATCCCCACAGCGCCGCCTCGGTCACCGTGGGGTACTTCGACGGCCACCGGGTCCGCACGGTCCGGGCCGGCGCCGTGATCATGGCCTGCTGGGCGGCGGCGATCCCGCACCTGGTGCGCGACCTGCCCGCCGCCCAGAGGGACGCGATGCGGCAGGCGGTGCGGATGCCGGTGGTGTGCGCCACGGCGCAACTGCGCGCATGGCACGCCTTCCGCGAGGCCGGCGTCCACCGCGTCCGGTTCACCGGAGCGTTCTGGGCCGCCGCCGAACTCGCCCCGCCGGTCGGCGCCGGCTCCTACCGGTTCCCGCGCCGCCCGGACGAGCCGATCACCGTCCACCTCGTGCACGCTCCGGCCCCGCCCGGCATGGCTCCGGCGCGGGCGGCGGAGGCCGGGCGCCGCGCACTGGCGCTCACGCCGTACGCGGTGCTGGAGTTCACCGTCAGGGAACAACTCGCCCGCCTGCTCGGCCCGTTCGGCTTCGACGCCGCCCGCGACGTGGAGGGGCTCACGGTGAACCGGTGGGGGCACGGGTACGCCCGCGAGCACGCCGGGCCGTGGGACGCCTCCCGTCCCGGCGCGCCGCTCACGGCGGACACGGCGCGGCGGCGCTTCGGGCGCATCGCGATGGCCGGCGCGGACACGGTGTCCGGCGGGGACGCCGGCGCGGCCGTCAGCGCGGCCCACCGCGCGGTACGCGACCTCTCGGACGCGGCCCCGGCATGAAGCAGGTGACCCCGGCACGAACCTCGCAGGTGACCCCGGCACGAACCGGATGAGGTCAGCGTGAGGGCCGGGGGCGGCGGATGGCGGTGAAGGCCCACGACAGGTCCGGCTCCACGGCCCAGCGGAACAGGCGGCGCACCGGCGGCGTGCACAGCACGGTGGCCAGGACCACGCCGGACGCGGCCACCAGGGCGACGCCCCACGGGGTGCGCAGCCCCGCGTCGTACCTCTCCAGGACCTTCACCGCGAAGCCGTGCAGCAGGTAGGCGTACATCGTGGCCGCGCCGAGCCCGGAGAACCAGGTGCGGCGCGCGGGTGTGACGGCCAGGAACGCGGCCACCAGCACCGCGCCCGCCGACAGCATCGCCAGCCGGATCACACTGCCCGTGAGGTCGTTCACGCCGATCTTGACGTTGCTGTGCCGCCAGCGGATCCACTCGGTCGCGATGTCGGCGTGCACGGCGAACGCGACCACCAGCCCTGTCACCAGGAGCACGGCGCCGGCCACCCGCACCCACGGGCGCTTGAGGAGCTCCAGGTGCTCGGGACGGGTCATCAGCCCCAGCACGTAGAAGGGCAGCAGGCCGAGCGTGCGGTTCATCGACAGCTCGTCGGGCAACTCGCTCATGCCTCCCAGAAGGGACAGCCCCACCGCCACGGCGAGCGGCCGGCGGAGCTGCTGCCACACCGGGGTCGACAGCCGCCACATGAACAGCGACATCAGAAACCAGGTGAGGTAGTACGGGTCGAGCAGGCTGATGTCGAGCTTGCCGTACATGACCAGGCGCGGCAGCGAGTACGCGAGCTCGAAGATCACGTACGGCAGCGCGAGCTGGGTGATCAGCTTTCGCGCCTTGCCCGGCGAGAAGGTGAAGTTCCGCGACAGGTAGCCGCTCAGCGTGATGAACAGCGGCATGTGGAAGGTGTAGCCGAAGAAGTAGATGGCGTGCGCGGCCGGGACGTCCCGCAGGTCCTCGATGAGGTGCCCCATCACGACGAGGAGGATCGCCAGGTACTTGGCGTTGTCCAGGAACGGGTCCCGGGCGGCCCTGGCCGCGCGGACGGCGGCGGCCGGGGCGTCGGGCAGGGCCGGAACGGCGGGGGTGGCGGGGGTGGCGGGGGTGGCGGCGGTCACAGCCCACGCACCCTAACGAGACGGCCTGGGAACCCGCTGAACGGCGGATGACCCTTGGGCGAACAGTGCGACATCCCCCGGCCGTACAGGCCCGGTCGTCGTCACAGGAGTGGACGGTCCCGCCCGGCGAGCAGGTGGGCGGTCCCAAGTGTGACCGCCCACCCGTGGCGCTCGGCCCGTGACGGACGTCGCGGCAGGAGACCGTCCCCTACCCAGGGAGCGGGTAGGGACGACAGGGAAGCCGGGCCCGCGTCGGGCATCGGTACGCCGAAACGACTGAGCGGGCTTGGAGCTCCCAACGGAATGATCTTTGTTGCGATCTGATCTCTCGCCGCGGCGATCACGGGAGGGCGGGCACGGCGCGGCCGAAGCTCAGCTGCGCAGGGTCCACCGCTGGTTGGCCTGGCCGTTGCAGGCCCACAGGATGAGTTTCGTGCCGTTGGCGGTGCCGGCCGCGTTGGCGTCGAGGCACAAACCGGACTGCACGCCGGTGATGGTGCCGTTGGAGTTGACGTTCCACTGCTGGTTGGCCTGGCCGTTGCAGTCCCAGATGATCACTTGGGTGCCGTTGGCGGTACCGGCCCCGTTGGCGTCCAGGCACTTGTTTCCGTACACCTGCAACTGCTTGCCCGAGGTGGAGGTGAACCGCTGGTTGGTGCCGCTCCCGCAGTCCCAGATCTGCACCTGGGTGCCGTTGGTGGTGCTGGAGTTCGGCACGTCGACGCACCGGCCGGACTGGCCGCCCACGATCTGGGAGCCCTGCTGCGGGTTGCCGCCGCCCGCCGGCGCGTAGCCCGCGGCGGTGATGTTGGCCTGGACGGCGTTCTCGGTGGCGGCGCTCGGATAGCCGGAGGTCAGCACGCCCTCGAAGAAGGTGCCGCGGCCGGAGACGCTGTTGTCGCCGCCGATGCCGAGCAGGATGGCGCCTTCCTTTTTCATCGGGTTGTAGCCGTTGGGGCGCCGTCCGTCGAAGTAGTTCGTCAGGCCGCCCGACTGCGCGTCGCCGCCCCGGATCGCCCAGTGGTTCGGCTCGCCCTTGACCATGGCCGTGACGAAACGGTGGTTGATCGACGCGAGGGTGTTGTGGCCCGCGTTCACCCCGGAGAACAGCCCCCACTCCAGGTCGGCCATGATCCAGGGGCCGGCTCCGTCCCCGTAGCCCCACTGCTTGTCGGCGCCGAAGTAGACGGTCTCCATGATGGCGGGGGCGTCGGCCTGGCCGTCGGTCTGCGCGTTGCCGTAGTCGAAGCAGCACCACTGGTTGTAGTGCGTGCCGTCGACGACCGCGTAGATGCCCTCCGGCTGGTCGCCGGTCGCCACACCGTTGGTGTTGTTGTTGCGGTAGCCGGTACCGGGCTCCACGCGGACGCCGTAGGCCTTCTGGCCGCCGATGGTGATCGGCGCCGCGGTCGCGTTCGCGAGGTTGTCCCATCCGCCCGCGGCCGGACCCTTCCAGTAGCCGGGGGGCGCCTGGGTGAGGCGGTTGTTACGGCCGGACTGGTCGTAGAGGATGGTGATGAGGCAGGTCGTGCCGGAGCAGAACGAGTCCTGGGCTGCGGCGTCGACGACGCCGCCCGCGCTCTGGACGCCGATGTCGCGGGTGGTGTTGTCCGAGGCGCGCCTGACCTGGTACAGCGGGCCGCTGTAGGCGCCGTACAGCGCACGGGTCGTGCTGTGCGCCGCCACACACGGCGTACCGCCCGCGGCGTAGATGTCACACGGGCCGGTGGTGGCGGCCCGTGCCGTGCCACCGCCGACCAGGCAGACGGTGGCGAGCAACGCGCTCGCCCCGGTCGCGAGCGCCCTTCTCAGGCTTCCGAACAGCATCATGCCTTCTTCTCTCGATCAGGGATCATGGGACGGCACCGCCACAGCAGCCTGATCAGATGGATGTTAGCGCTAACATTCATCCCCGATCGAACCGATTCGCTGTTGACGGGATAGTGCGGAGTCAATGCACTGAAGGCCCCGGCGTCAAGAAGGCGGATCGAATCTCCCGGACGCCTCGGGGTGCCGTCAGCGCGCCGCCTGGCTCTTCCCGTGGCGCGTTCGGCGCTGTTGCGATGAGATGTCGTGAAACTTTCATCGCGGTCCGCCGGATGGTGAGCCGCCGCCCGCCTCACCCACTGCCGTCCTTGGGCTGTGCCCGCGTCCGGTTGGTCGCTGGCGAAGGCGGCGGCCACCGGGTTGACTGCACGGGTGACCGCATTGCCCGTCCCTGCCGACCTGACCCATCTCGTGGCCGCGACCTGGGTGCTCGACGGCGGCACGGTGCCGAGAGGGTTGCCGCACCCCACCGTCGACCTGCTGGTCATGCCCGACGGGGCGTGCCGGCTGGCCGGGCCGGAGACGCGGGGCCGGCAAGGGGCGCTGCCCGAGGGCGGACCGCTGGTGGGGGTGCGGCTACGACCGGGGACGGTGACCGGACTGTTCGGGGTGGCGGCCGACGAGGTGCCGCTGACCGGGACGCCGCTCGAGGTCGGGCGGCTCGGCGGGTCGGCGACCGAACGGCTGGGGAGCTCGGCGACCGAACGGCTGGGGAGCTCGGTGAGCGAACGGCTGGGCGGCTCGGTCAGCGAACGGCTGGGCGGGGCGTTGGCGTTGGTGCGGGCGCGGGCCGGGCGATGCCAGGTGGACGAGCGCGTGCTCATCGTGCTGGCGGCCATGCACGCCGAGCCGGGCGCGCCGGTGGACCGGCATGCCGCCCGGGCGGGGTTGTCCGGGCGGCACCTGCGGCGGCGGTTCGGGGTGGCGGTCGGACTGCGGCCCAAGTCCTACGTGCGGGTGGTCCGGCTGCACCACGCGCTCGCCGCCGCGCGCGCCGCGGTGGCCAAGGGGGAGCGCCCCGACTGGGCGGACATCGCCGTGCGCAGCGGCTGCTACGACCAGTCACACCTGCTCGCCGAGTTCCGGCACGCCGTGGGGGCGCCGCCGGCCACGTTGCTGCCGGACGTCCGTTTTCTCCAAGCCTCGGCCGGCCGGGAGCCACGACACTCGACGCATGGCTGATGGCGCTGTCGGGGAGATCCTCGACTGGTACCGGGAGACCGCACGGGACGGTACCGCCGGGGACGCGGTGCGTTTCGTCGAACCGCTGGGCGCCTGGGTGGTACACGGTCACGCCGAGGTGAGGCAGGTTCTCACCGACCATTCGGTGTTCTCCTCCGACGAACTCCGCTACAGCGCCCGGCCCGTGCCGCACCGGGACAATCCGCTTCTCGGCAGCCTGTCCGCGATGGACCCGCCCCGGCACCACGTGCTGCGCCGTCTGGTCGGCCGGGCCTTCACGCCCCGCGCGATCCAGGCCCTCCTGCCCTCGATCGCCGGCACCGTGCGGACGCTGCTGACCGATGTGGACGGCGAGCTCGACGTGATCGGCCGGCTCGGCTACCCGTTGCCGGTGCGCACCATCGCCGCGCTGCTCGGAGTCCGGGCGGACCGGCAGGCCGACATCGTGCGCTGGAGCGAGGCGATCACCTCCTTCGCCGGCTCGTTCACCGAGGACCCGGGGCGCCGGGCCGCCTTCCGCACCGCGCGCGCCGAACTGGGCGAGTACCTGCGGGAGGTGTTCGCCGAGCACCGCGCCCGGCCCCGAGACGACGTGATCGGCACCCTGCTGGCCGCCGAGCCGGACGGCGGCCGGCTCTCGGAGGAGGAGCTGCTCGACTTCTGCACGCTCCTGCTCGTCAACGGCCACGAGAGCACCAAGACTCTGCTGGTCAACACGGTGTTGTGCCTGGCGGCCCACCCCGGCGCACTGGCCCGGCTGCGCGCCGACCGCGCGCTGGTACCCGGCGCCGTCGAGGAGGTGCTGCGGTTCCTGCCCCCGGTCGGCGGCACCGACCGGTTCACCACCGGCCCGGCCGGCATCGCCGGGCACGCCATCGACACCGGCCGGCGCGTGGTCGCCATGGTCCTGTCGGCCAACCGGGACCCCCGGGTGTTCGCCGAGCCGCACGAGTTCCGGCCCGGCCGGACGCCCAACGAGCACCTTTCCTTCGGCCACGGCGCGCACTTCTGTCTCGGCGCGCACCTGGCCCGGCACGAGGCCGTGATCGCGGTGCGCGCGCTGCTGGACCGCTTCCCCGCACCGTGGTCGGTGAGCCGGATCACGACCAGGCGCACTCCGGTCGGCATCGACGTGCTCGATCTGGCGCTGGCCGCCCCGTAGGGGGAGGCAGGCGCCCGGGCCGGGCCGATGGCGCGGCGCGGGCCGTCGTCAGGTGCGGTCGGGGGTGGACAGGCCGGTGGCGGCGCGGCTGGTCTCCCAGAGGGCGGCGGCCAGGGTGGGGTCGGTCATGGACCTGCTCGCCGAGGCGAGGGCGCTCTTGGCGAAGAAGCGGCCGGAGTGCTCGACGCCGTCGGGCGTGGTGGCCAGGTGGACGAGCGTGCTCGCGGCCTGCTCGGGCGAGCGCGCGACGCCGGGGACCATCAGCACCGCCTTCATGTAGAGGCTGTCGGGCGCGAACCCCGTCTTGACGACGCCGGGGTGGAAGCAGGTGGCGTTCACTCCCCGTCTGGCGAGTTCGACGGTGAACAGCACGTTGGCCTGCTTGGTGTCGCCGTACTGCAGCCAGGCGGACCACCGCCGGTGCGCGCGGTCGATGTCGCGGGGGTCGAGCCGCCCGGTGCGCGCGGCGGCGGAGGAGGTGGTGACCACCCTGCCGCCGGACGCGGTGATCCGGTCGAGCAGCAGGTTGGTCAGCAGGAACGGGGACAGGTGGTTGACCTGCGCCATCACCTCGTGCCCGTCGCGGGTCGTCCGCCGCTTGGCGGACATGACGCCGGCGTTGTTGGCCAGCACGTCGATGCGCTCGTAGCGGTCCAGCAGATCGGCGGCCAGGCGGGTGACGTCCTCGAAGGAGGTGAAGTCGGCCACCGCGACATCGGGGCGGCGGCCGGAGACGGCGGCGACGCGGTCGGCGACGGAGTCGAGCTTGGCGCGCGAGCGGCCGACGATGACGACATCGTGACCGGCTCTGGCCAGCGCCTCCGCAGCGGCTGCCCCAATACCCGCACTCGCCCCAGTAACGACAGATATCATCTGATCCTCCAGTACGCGCAAACTGTATCGGTGCTAGCCTGCTGTGCGATCTTCCGGAGGTGCATTTCCCCCCAAATGCGGCAGAGCCTCCAAGCGATGCAGGAGTGACCATGAGTTCCCGAAAGCGGTCCATCCGAGTCAAGATTTTCGCGTTGCTGCTTCTGCCGTTGCTATCGCTCAGCGCCCTGTGGGGGTTCGTCCTCAATCTGACCGTCGGTGATGGCATCGCCCTCATGCGGGCGAACACGATCTATCAGAGTGTGGGCGTCACCTCAACAGATCTGGGACTCCAGATTCAGAGTGAACGCGCCCTGTCCGCCGAGGCCCTCAGCGTGCGGCTCGACGACCAGAACAAGCTGGCCGCCCAGCGCCACACCACCGATGTCTCCCTGGAGAAGTTCCGCGCCGCCGCGACGGAGGACGGCGCCCGCGGCGCGCTCACCGACGCGATGAGCGACTCCATCGACTCCCTGATCGACGAGCTGCAGGGCCTGCCGAACATCCGGGCCAACGTCGACACCGCGCAGTCCAACCGCCTGGAGACCATCCAGGCCTACAACCGCGTCATGGACGCGCTGTTCACCGTCTTCACCCGCATGACCTCGGTGCCCGACCTCGCGGTCTTCGAGCAGGCCGCGGCGATGCAGGGCATGGGCAACGTACGCGAGATCATCGCGCGGGAGAACGCGCTGGTCGGCGGGGCCCTGCGCTCCGGGGGGCTGACACACCCCGAGTTCTCCGCCTTCGCCGAATGGGCCGCCAACCGGCGCTTCCAGCAGGCCAAGAGCATGGCCGCCCTCGACCCCGAGCTGCGCAGGCCCTACGAGGAGGTCGTCGCCTCCTCGACCTACAAGCGCTTCGCCTCCATGGAGCAGGACCTCTTCGGCAGGATCCACACCGGCGGCCCGCTACCGGACACGCTCGGCAAGTGGCAGCCGATCATCGACAACCTCTCCACGACGCTCGACCAGGTCGCCGTCAAGGCGACCCGCGTCCTGGCCGACCGGGCCAAGACCATCGCCACCGGCATCCTCCTGCGCATCATCCTGGCCGGCGGCCTCGGCCTGGTGGCGGTCATCGCCTCGATCGTCATCTCGGTGCGATTCGGCCGCCGCCTGGTGCGCGAGCTGGCCGACCTGCGCAACTCCGCCCGCGAACTGGCCGACGTCCGGCTGCCGCGCGTCGTCGACCGGCTGCGCCAGGGCGAGGAGGTCGACGTCGAGACCGAGGCGCCGCCCATCACCGGCGGCGACTCCTCCGAGGTCAGCGACGTGGCGCAGGCGTTCAGCTCGGTGCAGCGCACCGCCGTGGAGGCCGCCGTCCAGCAGGCCGCCCTGCGCCAGGGCGTCAGCCAGGTGTTCCTCAACCTCGCCCGCCGCAAGCAGGGGCTGCTGCACCGCCAGCTCAGGCTGCTGGACACCATGCAACGCCGCACGAACGAGCCGGACGCGCTGGAGGGCCTGTTCCAGCTCGACCACCTCACCACCCGCATGCGCCGCCACGCCGAGAGCCTGATCATCCTGTCCGGCGCCGCGCCCGGCCGGGCCTGGCGCAAGCCGGTGCCCGTGGTCGACATCGTGCGCGCCGCCGTGGCCGAGGTGGAGGACTACACCCGGGTCAATCTGTATCCCCTGCCGGACGCGCACATCAACGGGGCCGTCGTCGCCGACGTCATCCACCTGATCGCCGAGCTGATCGAGAACGCGACGATGTTCTCGCCGCCGCAGACCACGGTGCAGGTGCGCGGTGATGTCGTCGGCAACGGCTTCGTCGTCGAGATCGAGGACCGCGGCCTCGGCCTGTCCCCGGAGGAGTACAAGGCGGTCAACGAGCGGCTGGCCGAGCCGCCGGAGTTCGACCTGGCCGACAGCGACCGGCTCGGGCTGTTCGTCGTCGGCCAGCTCGCCGCGCGCAACGGCGTGAGCGTGGTGCTCCGCGGCTCCCCCTACGGCGGCACGACGGCCATCGTGCTGGTCCCGAAGCACCTGATGGCCGACCCGTTGGCGGGCGGTTCCGCGGCCCCGGCCGAGACCGGCGCCGGGCACGCCGGCGAGCCGCGGCACGGCCGGACGTCCAGGCCCGTGACCGGGCCCGCCGCCCCCGAGCCCGCGGCCGGCGGATCTCCGTTCTTCACGCCCTCGCACGAGCGGTCCGGTGACCCGGCCCCGCCCGCGCTGACCGTGATCCCCGGCATCGCCGACACCGGCCCGATCGCTTTGAACGGCGGCAGAGCCGCGGACGCCGGCGCCCCGCCGGTCCCGGAGGCGGGCGCGCCCTCCACCGGGCTCGCCGGATCGGCCTCTCCTCGCGACGCGCGCGAGGCGTCGTCCCAGGGCGCCGGGGAGGCCTCCCCGTGGGACGGGGGCGAGGCGTCCACCCGGCCACCGCGTCCGGGCTCCTCGAACGGCACGCCGTCCTCGCGCACCAGCGCGCCGAACGGCACGCACCGGGGCCTGCCGCGGCGGGTGCGTCAGGCGAACATGGCCCCGCAGCTTCGCGAGAACACCGGCCCGCTGGCCGCGCCGACCCCTCTGCCCGCCCCGACCGGCGAGGCGGGACAGCCGACCGGAGCCCCGGGAGCCGCCGAGCGCTCACCGGACGAGGCGCGCGCGATGTTCTCCGCCTTCCAGCACGGCGGCCGGCGCGGGCGGCTGGAAGCCGAGCGAGAAGTGCCGCAGAGTTCCGCGACGGGCGAACCCCGGCCCGAAGCGCCCTCGAACAGGGGTGACGTCGCCACCCCCCTGCCCCGGCGGACCTCGGGGCCCGGTCGGAGCGCCACCGACCGGCCTGACGAAGGTGACCAAAAGCACGAGCTGCGCAACCATAGTGAGGGTTACGTACAGCAGACGAGTGGCGAGAAGGGTGACGAATGACCGGCAATGTCTCGTCGAACGGCGAACTGAACTGGCTCCTCGACGATCTCATCAGCAGGGTCGCGGCCGTGCGGCAGGCGGTCATCCTCTCGACCGACGGACTGGTCGTCGGCGCGTCCAAGGGGTTCAGCCGGGAGGACGCCGAACACCTGTCCGCCGTGGCGTCGGGCTTCCAGAGCCTCGCCCGCGGCGCGGGCCGTCACTTCGGCGGCGGCGAGGTGCGCCAGACCATCGTCGAGATGGAGTCGGCCTTCCTCTTCGTGACCGCCGCCGGCACCGGGACCTGCCTGGCGGTGCTCAGCAGTTCGGACGCGGACGTGGGCCACATCGCCTACGAGATGGCGATGCTCGTCAAGCGCGTCGGCCAGCACATCTCGACCAACCCCCGGCGGACATTGTCATGAGGACGCGCGGAGAGCAGTGGATCGACGAGGAGGCGGGGCCGATCGTGCGGCCCTACGCCCTCATCCGCGGCCGCACCCGCTCATCGGCCGACGATCTTGACCTGATCGCTATGGTCACGGCGACCGGGTCTCCCTACACTGGCGAGGCCGGTCTGGGCCCGGAGGAGCTCCGCATCCTCGAGCTCACCGACCGGCCGATGTCGGTCGCGGACATCGCCTCCGAGATCGACCTGCCGCTCGGCGTGGTCCGGGTCCTCCTCGGCGATCTCCACGATCACGGCATGATCAGCGTTCGGCCGCCCGCCCACGCGGGACCGCGTCCGAACGAGCGCATTCTCAAGGAAGTGATCAATGGCCTACGAGCACTCTGAGGAGCCCGTCGCCCTCAAGATACTGGTGGCGGGCGGCTTCGGCGTGGGGAAGACCACGCTGGTCGGGGCGATCAGCGAGATCCGCCCCCTGCGCACCGAAGAGGTCCTGTCCGACCGCGGCATCGGCGTCGACGACATCGACGGCGTGGAAGGCAAGACCACCACGACGGTGGCCATGGACTTCGGCCGGATCACCATCCGCGAGGGCCTGGTGGTGTACCTGTTCGGCACCCCCGGGCAGGAGCGGTTCTGGTTCATGTGGGACGAGCTGTCCTACGGCGCGCTCGGCGCGGTCGTCCTGGCCGACACCCGGCGCCTGACCGACTGCTTTCCCTCCATCGACTACTTCGAGCAGCGCGGCACGCCCTTCATCGTCGCGGTGAACTGCTTCGACGAGGCCGAGCAGCACGAGCCTGAGGACGTCCGCATCGCGCTCGACCTGGACCCGGGCATCCCGGTGATCCTGTGCGACGTCCGGCGCCGCGCCTCGGCGAAGGTCGTGCTGGTCACCCTGGTCGAGCACGCCCTTCGCACCCTCACACCCGCCGCCGGATAGGAGCCCGCCGCGCGGCGACGGCCGCGCGCCGACCCCGGCGGACGGTTTCCACGCCGCCGCGGACCCTGGCACCGGTTCTCGGTCACAGGGCCTGGACGGTTCTCGGCCGAAGGGCCCGGACGGTTCCGGTCAGAGGGCCTGGATACCCTTGATGACCTCCTGGAGGA
This sequence comes from Sphaerisporangium sp. NPDC004334, assembly GCF_053602655.1. Taxonomy (NCBI): domain Bacteria; kingdom Bacillati; phylum Actinomycetota; class Actinomycetes; order Streptosporangiales; family Streptosporangiaceae; genus Sphaerisporangium; species Sphaerisporangium sp. NPDC004334. The sequence continues at coordinate 87,057 of NZ_JBSGDZ010000026.1, read as the reverse complement.
GGGCCGCCCTGGGATTGCGGGTGCTCGGCGCCTGCGGGCGAACCTGGACGGCGCCGCAGGACACCAGATCCGCGAGCAGCAGGCGGACGAGGCCGAGGGGCAGGTCGATGTCGGCGGCGACCTCCACCAGAGGACGGGGCTCCTGGACGAGCCCGAGCAGCCGGTGGTGCTCGGGGCCCAGGTCGGCGCCGGAGGGGGGCGTCCCGGTGGCGGCGAGGTGGGCCAACAGGTCGAACGCCTCGGCGGGCGGCGGCGTCCGGCCCTTGGCGAGTGCGTACGGCCGCACCACCGGACCGTCGTCGATCACCTCGGGCTCGTCCATCACACGGCGCCTCTCGGGTGGGTGCCGAGGTGCCGGCCGACCCCGGCGACCAGGCGGGCCATCTCGTAGGCGACGACGCCCGCGTCGGCCTGCATCATGCTCAGGACCGCCAGGCAGCTGCCGTTGCCGGCCGAGGTGACGAACAAAAGCGCCGACTCCATCTCCACGATGGTCTGACGGACCGCGCCGCCCTCGAACCGCAGGCTGGCGCCCTTGGCCAGGCTCTGGAAGCCCGCCGCGACGGCCGACAGGTGTTCGGCGTCCTCGCGTTCGAGACTGCTCGACGCGGCCACGCGCAGGCCGTCGTTGGACAGGATGATCGCGTGCCGCACGTCGGTCACCCGGGCCACGAAGTCGTCGAGAAGCCAGTGCAGTTCGGCCGACATCGTCACACCTCCTCACCGTCTGGCCGGTCGCCGGCCCTGCCCCGCCGCCAGCCGAGCTGGAGCGAGTCGAACAACGCCCTGGACTCCTCGGGCGATCGCTCCACGGGCGTCCCCGCGACCGCCGCCGAGCCGCCGTGCTCCTCCCGCACGTGGCCGTCGCCCCGCTGTTCCTCCCGGGGATGACCGTTACCCCGCTGCTCCTCCCGCGGATGGCCGCCGTGGGCCGCCGGCACGGCCGGGTCGGAGTGCCCCTTCCGCGGGCGCAGCTGCGGGGCCAGGCTGGCCTGCCGGGTGCGCCGCGGGAGGGCCCCCTTGCCCGGCGCCGCCGGGCGGGACGCGGGCGGCGGCTGCGGCGCGGGCGCATCGGGCGACCGCGCCGCGCCCGCCCGTTCCGGTGCGTCCTGCCACGGCCGGGCCACCGGGCCGGAGGTCTCCTCGCGCGGCAGGCGCGGTCCGGGGTCCAAGGAGCGCGGGCCGGTCGGCTCGGGAACGCCCTGTGTCAGGGGCGCGGGCGGCTCGGGGGCGTCGTGCGTCAGCGGCGCGGACGGACCGGCGGCCTCCTCCGGCCGGGACGCCTCCGTCGCGGGAGCGGTTCTGGTGCGGACGGGCAGGCCGGAGGGCGGGCTCGCGGGCCGCTCGTCGAAGAAGGACCTGGCACGCGCGGCGGGCAGGATCGCGGTCCGCGCGGGCGGCGGGGTGGGCCGCACGGGCGTGGCCGCCGGCCGCTCGGGCATCGTGATCAGCCGGTCGGGGAGCAGGATGATCGCGGTCGTGCCGCCGTAGGGCGACGCGCGCAGCTCGACCCGGATGTCATGGCGGGCGGCGAGCCGACCGATGACGAACATGCCCAGGCGCTTGGTGTCGGCCGGGTCGAACTCGGCCGGACGCGCCAGCTTCTCGTTCAGCGCGTCGCGCTCCCCGGCCGTCATGCCGAGCCCGCGGTCCTCGATCTCGACGGCGAAGCCCCGCGCCACCATCTCGCCGTTCACCGTGACCTCGGTGTTCGGCGGGGAGAACGAGGTGGCGTTCTCGATCATCTCCGCGCACAGGTGGATGACGTCGGCGACCGCGTTGCCGACGATCATCACCTCGGGCATCGGGTGGACGCGGACCCGCGTGTAGTCCTCGACCTCGCCGACCGCCGCGCGCAGCGCGTCCATCACCGGCACCTCCTGGCGGAAGGTACGGCCCGGCGAGGCCCCCGACAGGATGACCAGGCCCTCGGCGTGCCGCCGCATGCGGGTGGTGAGGTGGTCGACCCGGAACAGGTCGCGCAGCGTCTCGGGGTCCTCGGCGTGCCGCTGCATGCCGTCCAGGAGCCGGAGCTGCCGCTGGAGCAGCGACTGGCTGCGCCGGGCGAGGTTGCGGAACGCCTCGCCGACGGCGTCGCGGAGCCGGGTCTGCTCGACGGCGGCCCGCACGGCGGTGCACTGGACGCTGCTGAACGCCGCGGTCAGCTCGCGCACCTCGGTGGTGGTGGCGGTGCTGACCAGCGGCGGCACCTCCACGGCGGTGTCGACCTCCTCGCCCGCGCGCAGCCGCTCGACGACGCGCGGCAGGCGCACGGTCGCCAGGTCGGCCGCGGCGGTCCGCAGGTCGCCGAGCTCCCGGGTCAGCCGGCGTCCCACACGGAAGGCGACCAGGAGCGAGCTGACGACGGCGATGAGCCCGAGCGCGCCCGCGAGGCCGGCCCGCACGAAGGAGGCCATGGCCACCGGCTCGGCGCCGGCGGCGAGCGCGGCGCCGGCGCGAGTGAGCGTGCCCTGGTAGGAGCCCTCCACCCGGTCGGTGATCGTCCGCCAGGTCTTGTGGGAGAAGGTGCGGCCCTCGCCGAGGACGATGTCGTTCTCCAGGGTGGAGAAGCGCCGGTACTCCTCCGAGCGCGCCAGCGCGGCGAACGGCGCGCGCACGGAGGGTTCGAGCTCGGCCATCCCCTGGTCGAACAGGAACCGGCGGGTGGTGGCCAGCGCGGAGAAGGTCCTCAGCTCGCCGGGGTTGAGCGGGCGGTTCTCGATCATCGCGCCGGCGGCGAGCGCCCGCTCGCGCGAGAGGTGGTCCTTGGCGTACGCCATCGCGGTCAGGCTCTGCGACTGGTGGAACAGCTCCAGGCCGCCGGTGAGCGACATGCTGACGACCAGCTTCTGCATGGCGTCGGGGACCAGGGCGTAGTCGCGGGTCAGCGTCACCAGGTCCATGGCCCCGCTGTCCACGGACGCGCGGGTGGCGTCGAGCTTGTCGACCACGGCCATCACGTCGGCGAACCGCGCGCGCATCTCCGGCGTGGAGAGCCTGGACTGCGCGGTCTCGGTGAGGGCGAGCCTGCGCATCCGCTGGCGGAGCAGGTCGACCTGCTGGCGCTGGCGCAGCAGCTCGGTCTGGGTCCGTTCCGAGGGGGCGCCGAGGTATTCGGCGGAGAGCAGGTGCTCACGCTGGAGGGCGATCGTCAACTGGTCGCCGGGGTTGCCGATCTCCTCGTACAACGACGACACGGCGAGCAGGTTCAGCGAGTCCCGCGTGGTGACGCTCGTCCCGAAGATCCACAGTGCGGTCAGCGAGAGGAGCGGGATCACGAGCAAAGCGGAGATCTTGAATCTGATGGACCTGCTCGATGCCATGGCACCTCATCGGTTGGCGGGATGCCGTAAGGGACCGGCAGCCGAGGGTGAAGATCGCCGATGAGGATAGCATTGTGGCGGCTGATTTTCTTGATGCTTCTGTGATATATCGTGAATTAAGCGCTTCTGCGTTTACTGTCGGCTTAACACCGCAGTGGTGTTTCGTGCGCCACTTGTAGCGTTTTCCATGGTCGCGGCCATCGCCATGATCGTGGCGATGCGCGTCCGCGCCGGCAGGGCGACGCGCACCAGTTGCACGGCGGAAAAGGCGAGAACGGCGACTTCGACCGCGAGCAGGGCCCACTCCGCCACACCGATCAAAACCTGGTGGCCGGGAAGGGCCACATAGGTGAGCACGGCGAGCCCGCCGCCCGCGCCCAGCGCGAGCCATTCCAGCGGACGGGCCAGCGCCGCCCACCGCGCGTCCTCGCCGAACCGCCGTGCCATCAGCGCCGCGGCGGCGGCCATGCTGATCAGTGCCAGCGCCATCAGCGCGTCCGCGACCCCCGCGACCGGCACGACGGCCGCGCCCATCAGCGACACCGCCCACGCCAGCAGCAGCCGCTCCGGCCACCCCGCGAGCGGCGCCGCGACGGCGCGCATGCCGGCCAGCAGTCCCAGCGTGGCAAGGCCGACCAGGGCCAGCGCCGGCTCGGTGACGCCACCGGGCTCGAGCGCGGCGGCGCGGCCGATGGTGAGGTCCAGGACGCCCGAAGGGGTGCCGACGCGGCCGGCCGCCATCGTGAGCGACGCGGCCAGCAGCGCCGCGATCGACGCGGCGAGCATGCCCGCTCCGGCGGCCAGGGGGTAAAGCCTTCTCAGCATGGTCCAAGACTGTCCCGGAACGGCCGTCTCGAACATCCGGTGCCGTCCCTGAACCACCCCTGAGGCGATCTCGGGGTCCCTCAGGGTCCTCCCCCGCCTGCCGTGGCCGGTCCCGGGGACGTCCGCCGGTCGCGGGGGACGCTCGCCCGCGGTGGGTGCCGGGGCCCGGCGTGCGGGCCCCGGCACCGGGTCAGACGGTGGCGGCCGCCTCCGCGTACCGGGAGCGGACGCCGGGCGCCGGATCGGCCTCGTAGACCTCCGGCTCGCCCGCCAGCCACGCCGGCGGCTCGGCGGTGCCGCTGAGCAGCCACGCGGCCTGGCGGGCCGCGCCGTCGGCGACGTACTCGCCCGGCTCGGGCACCACGACGGGACGCCCGAAGACCGCGGGCGCGATCTGGCGCACGGCCCGCGACCGGGCGCCCCCGCCGATCAGCAGGATGCGCCGCGGCTCGACGCCGAGCGCGTCCAGCCCGTCGGCCAGCCCGCACAGCATGCCCTCCACGGCGGCCCGCGCGAAGTGCGCCGGCGTGGAGTTGGCCAGCCGCAGCCCGTGCACCGCGCCGGTGGCGTCCGGCTTGTTCGGGGTCCGCTCGCCCTCCAGGTAGGGCACCAGCACCAGCCCATCCGCGCCGGGGGGCGCCTGCAGGGCGAGATCGCCCAACTCGTCCAGGCCGACGCCCAGCATCCGCGCCGCCGCGTCGAGCACCCGGGCGGCGTTCAGCGTGCACACCAGGGGCAGGAACCGGCCGGTCGCGTCCGCGAAGCCCGCCACGGCTCCCGAGGGGTCGTGGCTCGGCTCGCCGGCGCAGGCGAAGACCGTCCCCGAGGTGCCGATGGAGACCACCACGTCGCCGGGGCCAAGGCCCACGCCGAGCGCGGCGGCCATGTTGTCGCCGGTGCCCGGCGCGAGCATGACCTCACCGGCCCGGCCGGCCTGCGCCGTGGGGCCCAGCACGCGCGGCACCACGGGGGTGTGGCCCATCGCGAGCTTGAGCAGGTCGGGACGGTAGGAGCCCGTGCCGGGCGACCAGTAGCCGGTGCCCGAAGCGTCACCGCGGTCGGTGGTGAGCGCGTTGACGCCCGGCGCGCCGGCCAGCCGCCAGGTGAGCCAGTCGTGCGGCAGGCCCACCGCGGCGGTGCGGGCCGCGTTGTCCGGCTCGTGCTCGGCCAGCCAGCGCAGCTTGGTCACGGTGAAGGACGCGACCGGGACGCTGCCGACCGCCTCCGCCCATGCCTGCGGCCCGCCCAGCTCGGCCACCAGATCCTGCGCCGCGCGCGCCGAGCGGGTGTCGTTCCACAGCAGCGCGTCCCGGACCACCTGGCCGTTCTCGTCCAGGCAGACCATGCCGTGCTGCTGGGCGCCCACCGACAGCGCCGCCACGTCCGACAGCCCGCCCGCCTCGGCGAGGGCCCGCTGGAGGGCCTCCCACCAGTGGTCGGGGTGCACCTCGGTGCCGGCGGGGTGAGGGGCCCTGCCCTCGCGGACCAGGGCCCCGGTCTCGGCGTCGCGGATGACGACCTTGCAGCTCTGCGTCGATGAGTCGACTCCCGCGACCAGCGTCATCCCCGCACTCCGAGGAGGTGCTCGAGCGCGAGCTGGTTGAGCCGGGTGAAGTGGAAGCCGCGCTCGGCCGCCTTGTCGATGTCGAAGTCGTCGTTGGCCAGGTTCTCGTAGGTCTCACCAGGAGCGAGGGTCGGCTGGGCCAGCTCGGTGACGCGCGAGTCGGTGAGCGCCGCCTGCACCTCGGGGTCGGCGCGGAAGGCGGCCGCCTTCTCCTTGAGGATGAGGTAGGTGCGCATGTTGGCGGCGGCCGAGGCCCACACGTCCTCGGCGTCCTCGGTGCGCAGCGGCTTGTAGTCGAAGTGGCGCGGGCCCTCGTAGCCGCCGTTCTCCAGCAGGTCGACCAGGAAGAACGCGCTCTTGAGGTCGCCGTGGCCGAAGACGAGGTCCTGGTCGTACTTCGGGCCGTGCTGACCGTTGAGGTCGATGTGGAAGAGCTTGCCGTGCCAGAGCGCCTGCGCGATGCCGTGCACGAAGTTGAGCCCGGCCATCTGCTCGTGGCCCACCTCGGGGTTGAGGCCGACCATCTCGGGGTGCTCCAGTTCGCCGATCAGCGCGAGCGCGTGACCGATCGTGGGGAGCAGGATGTCGCCGCGCGGCTCGTTGGGCTTGGGCTCCAGCGCGAAGCGGATGTCGTACCCCTTGTCGAGCACGTACTGGCACAGGATGTCCAGGCTCTCCTTGTAACGGTCGAGCGCGGCCCGCACGTCCTTGGCGCCGTCGGACTCGGCGCCCTCGCGCCCGCCCCAGCAGACATAGGTCGTCGCGCCCAGCTCGGCGGCGAGGTCGACGTTGCGCAGGACCTTGCGGATCGCGTAGCGGCGGACGTCGCGGTCGTTGCTGGTGAAGCCGCCGTCCTTGAAGACGGGGTGGGTGAACAGGTTCGTGGTCGCCATGGGAACCTTGAGGCCGGTTTCGCTGAGGGCCTGCTTGAAGTTCTGGATGGCCTTGTCACGGTCGGGCTCGGTGGCGAGGAGGTCGTCGTCGTGGAACGTCACGCCGTAGGCGCCCAGCTCGGCGAGGCGGTGCACGCTGGTCACCGGGTCGAGCGGGGCTCGGCTGGCGTCGCCGAACGGGTCGCGCGCCTGCCAGCCCACCGTCCACAGGCCGAAGGTGAACTTGTCTTCCTTCTTGGGTGTGTACGCGTCCACGGAGTGTCTCCCGATTTAGTCTATGTTGTGGACTAAATACTCTGCCCCGATCCGCCCGAGGTCAAGAGGGACCGCCGGGCCACTTCACCGGACCACACTGGAGGCTGTGATCGGTACCGGAGCAGACCCGCCGATGACCCAGGCCGTACGGCACGACGCGATGCGGGCGAGGAACCTCGCCGTGGTCCTCGGAGCGCTCGACCGCCGGGGGCCGTTGACGCGCGCCGCGCTCGCCGAGGCCACCGGCCTGTCCAAGACCACGGTGTCCAAGCTGGTCGCGGACCTCATCGACGCGGGCATGGCCGTGGAGTCCGGCACGGTCGGGGACGGCGAGCGGGGCCGGCCGGGCGTCGCCGTCCGCCTCAGCGGGCACCGCGTGGCCGCCCTCGGCCTGGAGATCAACGTCGACTACCTGGCGGCCTGCGTCGTCGATCTCAGCCGGACGGTGCGGCTGCTCCGTGCACAGGCTGTGGACAACCGCGCCGCCTCTCCCGAGGACGTGATCGTCCGGCTGCGCGCACTCGCCACGTCCGTGCTGGCCGAGGCCGCCGGGCTCGGCCTGTCGGTCGCCGGTGGCATCGTCGCCCTGCCCGGCCCGGTCGACCGGTCCACCGGCAACGTCCACCGCGCGCCCAACCTCGGCTGGCGGGACGTGGCGGTCGCGGGCGCTCTGGGGCTGCCGCTCCCGGTGCTGGTGGAGAACGAGGCCAACCTCGCCGCCCTGGGCGAGCTGTGGTTCGGCTCGGGCGCCGCGCTCGGCGACTTCCTGCACGTCTCCGGCGAGATCGGCATCGGCGCGGGCCTGGTCGTCGACGGAGCGCTGTTCCGGGGCGCGCATGGATACGCGGGCGAGCTCGGCCACGTTGTCGTCGCGCCGGACGGCCCTGAGTGCCGGTGCGGCGGCTCGGGGTGCCTCGAACGGTACGCCGGGCAGGACGCCCTGTTGCCCCCGGGCGAGGAGATGTCCGTGCTGGTCGCCCGGCTGCGGGCCGGCGACCGCGACGCCCTGGCCGCCTGCGAGCGGGCGGGGACGGCGCTCGGCGTCGCGCTCAGCAGCGCGGTCAACCTGCTCGACCCGGACACCATCGTGCTGGGCGGCATCTTCGCCCCGCTGTTCCCGTGGGTGTCGGGGCCGGCGGAGGAGACCTTGCACCAGCGGCTCGGGCAGATGCGCGCCCGCGTCCCCGCGGTGGTCGTGTCGCAGGTCGGGGCCGACGCCGCGCCGCTGGGCGCCGCCGGTCAGGTGCTCCAGCGCATCATCGCCGACCCCGGCGCCTACCTGCTCGCCCCTCATCACTGACGGTCCCACCTATTTGACGCATCGATAGTTGAACTCTCAACCATGTACGAGGTATGCTTACTTGAGAGTTCAAGCTATTGGAGGCGCCATGCCGGTCCACCGTCTCAACCACGCCGTCCTGTACGTGCGCGACGTCGAGCGCAGCGTCGCCTTCTACCAGGAGGCGCTCGGCTTCCGCGTGGTCATGGGCTTCCCCGGCGCGGCCTTCCTGCAGGCCCCCGCGTCGAACAACGACCACGACCTCGGCCTGTTCCAGATCGGTCCGCAGGCCGGGGCCTCGGAGGCGGGGCGGGCGACCGTCGGCCTCTACCACCTGGCCTGGGAGGTCGAGACCCTCGACGACCTGGAGGAGATCGCCGCCAAGCTGCGCGACCTCGGCGCGCTGGCCGGCGCCTCCGACCACTCCACCACCAAGGCGCTGTACGCCAAGGACCCCGACGGCATCGAGTTCGAGGTCTCCTGGCTGGTGCCCGCCGGGCTGCTCACGCCCGAGACGATCGCCGGGCGATCGAGCATCAGACCGCTCGACATCGCCGGCGAGAAGCGGCGCTACGGCGGTGACACCCGCGGCGGCGTCGGCATCTCCACCGCCGCGGCCCACTGACCGGCCGCATCGCCTAAGGTCCCCACGTCCACCGCGGTCCGCTGACCGCCGCATCCTCTACGGTCCCAATGTCCACCGGGGCCCGCCGGCCCGCCGGATCGCCCGCGGGCCCCGCGTCCGGCGCGGTGAGCTCGCGTTGCAGGGTGAACGCCTGGTGCAGGTAGTCCCTGGCCAGGTCGGCGCGACCGGCCGCACGGTGCAGCTCGCCCAGCATCCGCGTCGCGCTGGCCTCGCCGCTGCGGTCGCCGAGCCGCCGGAAGATCGTGCGTGACCGTTCGAGCTGCGCCGAGGCGCGCACCCGCTCACCGCGGACCGCGCGGCGGTTGCCGAGACTCTGCATCGCGTACGCCGCGCAGTGGCAGTCACCGAGACTCTCGAAGATGTCCAGCGCCCGGTCCTGGTAGGAGGTCGCCCGGTCGAAGTCGGCGGCCAGGTCGTGCAGCCGGCCGAAGTGGTTGAACACGCAGCCCTCGCGGTGGCGGTCGCCGATGGCCCGCGCCAGCCGCAGCGCTTCGTCCAGCCACCGCGCCGCCGCCGCGAGGTCGCCCGACTCCAGGCACACCTTGCCGATGGCCTGCCGCGCGTACGCCTCGCCCGCCGGGTCGCCCATGCCGAGGAACATGCCGAGCGCCTGCCGGAACCGCCTGAGCGCCCTGCGCCGCTCGCCGCGGATCTGGTCCACCGCGCCCAGCCCGCATATCGCGATCGCCTCGCCCCTGCCGTCCCCGAGCCGCCGGAACAGCTGGTAGGACCGGTGGAACATCTCCGCCGCCTCGGCGTACCCGTCCTGGTACAGGTACACCTGGCCGAGACCGCGCAGCAGCGCGGCCTCGCCGCGCGCGTCACCCTTGGCGCGCACCGCCTCCAGCGCGATCTCGTGGGTCCCGCGCCAGGCGTCGTAGTGCCCGCGCAGGTCGAAGTAGGGCACCAGGGACGCCGCCAGGCCCCACGCCGAGTCGGCCATGCCCGCGTCGGCGGCCAGCCGCACCGTCCCCACCAGCGCCTCCCGTTCGGTGTCGAACCACGACAGCGGGTCGGCGCCGATCTGCCCGACGGTGGCGTCGGCCGGCTCCCAGCGGGTGGCCGTGGGCGACATCAGGCCGAACACCGTGGTCGGCAGCCGCGCGGTGGCCCGCTCGGCCACCGCCAGCCACGCCCCCACGACCCGGCCGAGCGCGAGCCCCTGCGGGTCGGCGTAGGCCTTCTCCCGCGCGCCGCAGCGGATCAGGTCGTGCAGCCGGTACCGCGGCCGGCCGGCCGGGTCGCCGCCGACGAGCTGGAGCAGGTTGGCGTCCACCAGGTCGTCCACCACCTCGTCCGCGTGGTGCCGGTCGAGCGCGGCGTCGATGACCCAGGCGGGCAGCGACCGCGGGCCGAGCAGGCCGAGCGTCCGGAACGCCCGCGCGGCGTCCTCGGGCAGCAGCCGGTAGCTCCGCTCCACGCTCGCCCGGACCGCGAGGTCGCCGACCCGCAGCTCGCTCAGCCTGCGGGCCTCGTCCTCCAGCCGTCGCTCCAGCAGGCGCAGTGGCCACCCCGGCCGCGCCACCAGGCGCGCCCCGGCGATGCGGAGGGCCAGGGGCAGGTGGCCGCACGACCGGGCGATGGCCGCCGCCGCGTCCCGCTCGCGCTCCAGCCGCTGGACGCCCACGATCTTGCCGAGCAGTTCCTCGGACTCGGATGGCGTCAGCACGTCCAGCTCGACCTGCAGCGTCCCGGGCAGCTCGGTGATCCTGCGCCGGCTGGTGACCAGCACCGAGCAGCCGCCGCCCGGCAGCAGAGGACGCACCTGCGCGGCGCCCCCCGCGTCGTCCAGCACGAGCAGGACGCTGCGTCCGGCCAGCAGCGACCGGTACAGGGCCGAACGCTCGCGCACGCCGGCGGGCAGCGCGCCCTCGGCCACGCCCAGCGCGCGCAGCGCCTCGGCGAGCAGGTCGGCCGGGTCGGCGGGCGCGGGGGTGGTGCCGCCCAGGTCCAGGTACAGCTGCCCGCCGGGGTAGCCGTCGCGTACCGCGTGCGCGCAGTGCACGGCCAGGGCGGACTTGCCGACCCCTGGCGGTCCGACGACCACGGTGATCGCCGGCGGGCCCGCCGCCCGGTCCGGCGCGAGCGCGTCCACCAGCGTGGCGACGTCCGCAGTCCGGCCGGTGAAGTCGGGGATGTCGGGCGGCAGCCGCCACAGGGACGGCTCCCCCGCCACCTCGGCGACCCGCCCGCCGGACGGCTCCCCGGCGGGAGACGGGACGCCCGCCAAGACGGCGGCGTGGGTGCGGCGCAGCTCGGCGCCCGGCTCGACCCCGAGCTCCTCCACCAGCCGGTCGCGGACCGTGGCGTACGCGCGCAGCGCCTCGGCCTGGCGTCCGCTCCAGTGCAGGGCGAGCATGAGCTGCCGCCACAGGCTCTCGCGGAACGGATGCTCGACCAGCAGGACGCGCAGCTCGCCGATCGCGGCGGTGTACTGCCCGAGGGACACCCGCAGGGCCAGTAGTTCCTCGGCCGCCGTGAGCCGGGTCTCGGCCAGCGGCGACAGGCGGCCCTCCCACAGCGGGCTGCCCGGCAGGTCGTCCAGCGGCGTGCCCTGCCACAGGGAAAGTGCCCGGCACAGCAGGTCCGCGGCCTCGGCGGCGCGGCCCTCGGCCCGCGCCCGGCCACCCTCGGCGAGAAGCCGCTCGAAGGCGAGCAGGTCGAGGTCCCCGGGGGACACGTCGATCACGTAACCGGACTGCCTGGCCCGGATGACGGCCCCGCCCCCGCGGGACACCGGCTCCCCTGCCAACGACTCTCGGGCGGACCCCCCATCGGCCGCGGCGGGCGCGGCCTCGGCGAGGGCGGCGCGCAGGGAGCTGACGTAGGTCCGCAGGTTCTCCACCGCCGAGCGCGGCCGGCGCTCCGGCCACAGCACCTCGATCAGGTGGCTGGTGCCCACCACGCGGTTGGCATGGAGCAGCAGAGTCGCGAGCAGCATCCGCGGTTTGGTGCCGCCGAGGCGTACAGGCCGTCCGCCGAGCCGTACGTCCAAAGGTCCGAGAACGCTGAATGTGGGCCGATCAGTCGTCATGCCCGCCTGCTCCTTTGAGACTCTGCACCCGCTTCACCGGGTCGGTCACTCAAAGCTCCGGATCTCTTTGTATCCGTTTTGGACGTTTCTTATACGGCTTATCCGGACGCTGTACGCAAAGCGAAGGGCCGAGCCTCCGACACCTCGGACCGTCCTTCGGAGTTTCCTCCCGAGTATCCCGAAACCGGCTCCGCCGAGCCGTCGTCGGCGCCACCCGCCGGAACTGCGAGAAAGGATCCGCATGAAGCTCAGAGGATTGTTGACGGCGGGCGCCGCCCTGCTGCTCAGCCTGGCGGGAGGCGTCGCGCTGGCCCCGGGCGCGAGCGCCGCCGGTCCCCGCCCGAACTTCCAGATGCCCTTCCCCTGCGACCAGTCGTGGAGCGGCAACTCCAGCGGCAGCAGCGCCCACCAGTCGTGGGAGATCGACTGGAACCGCGGCGGCACGGCGGACGCCGACTACGGCGACACGGTGGTCGCCGCCGCCGCCGGCACGGTGGTCATCTCCGCCCACCAGGGATCGACCAACGGCTTCGGCAACCTGGTCAAGATCGACCACGGGGGCGGCTGGTCGACCTACTACGCCCACCTGAGCCTGCGCTCGGTCGGCGTCGGAGCGCAGGTCTCGCAGGGACAGAAGATCGGCGAGGTGGGCAACACCAGCAAGCCGGGCAACAACATCTCGCCGCACCTGCACTACGAGGTGCGCACGACCGACACCTCCTACCCGGCCAACGTCCAGAAGGCCGTCTTCAACGGCGTCACCTTCGGCTACCCCGCGCAGACCCTGACCTCGCACAACTGCTCCGGCAGCAACAACCCCTACTCGCCCGAGGAGGTCTGCGGCAGCGGCTACAGCGTCGTCGACTCCGCCGCCCTCGGCAGCGCGGGCAGGGTCTACCTGCTCTACAACACCTCCAACGGCTACAACTGCGTGACCACGATCAAGACGGCGTCGGTCGGCTCGGCGACCACGACCTCCGCCTATCTGGAGGTCCAGGGCAAGAGCCGGGTGACCGACTCGGGCGCCTTCGCCTACTACGCGGGGCCCGTCCGGGCCTCCGCCTCCGACACCTGCGTGAAGTGGGGCGGCAAGGCGGGCTCCTCCGCCTACGACAGCCCCTTCGAGCACTGCGGCTGACCGGACGCCCGCTCGGGGGCCGGTCCGGTGACACCGGACCGGCCCCTTCCGCCCGCACGGGCGGCCGGCCTGGAGGCGGATCGGCGAGGGCGGACGGCCCGTCGGAAAGGAGCCGTGGACGACGGGTCACCGGGTGCGCACGGCCCATCGGGTGAGCGCGGGGACGGGCGCGGAGCAGGCGAGGAAGACCACGGCCATCAGCAGCCATCCGGTCGCGCCGAGCCCGGTGAGCGCGAGCGTGAACACGGCCGGCGCGAACATCTGCACGGTCGCGGTCGCCGCCTCCGAGGCCCCCTGGTAGGCGCCCCGGGCATCCTCGCGCATCAACTCCACCGACAGGCCCCAGCCGCCGCCGACGTACCCCAGCTCGCCGGCCACGTGGAACAGCGCGGCGAGCGTCACCACCCCGATCGCCACCGCGCCGGCGCGCCCGGCCGTGGTCGCCAGCAGCGCGCAGCTCACGGCCAGCGACCCGCCCGCCCAGACCACGGTGCGCGCGGCCTGGGCGGGGGCGCCGGTGAACCGGGTGACCAGGACCTGCAGCGCGGCGATGCCCACCGAGCTGATCACCACGACCGCTCCGCTCAGTGACAGGGGCAGGCGCGTGAAGTTCGCGATCCACAGCGGCAGGCCGGTCGAGAGCATCGCCCAGCACAGCGACAGCACCGATGTGGCGCCGATGACGGCCAGGTAGGGGCGGTCGCGCAGGACGACCTGGACTCCGCGGCGAGGCTCGCGCGCCGCGCGCGGCCCCGGCGGCGGGGCGATGGTGGCGGTCAGCGCCACCAGGACGGCGAAGCTGAGCACGTTGCCGCAGATGGCGGCCAGGTAGGCGGACGGCCGGTCCGCCGCGAGCACCACCGCGCCCGCGCCGGCGCCGAGCGCGTATCCGGCGTGCTGGGCCACCCGCTGCCGGGCGAGGGCTCCCACCCGGCGCTCGGTGCCGGTGACCAGCTCCGCGACCAGGGCCGTGCGGACGGCCGAGGCCCCGTTGGCGGGCGCGACGAAGACCACCGTCACAAGGACGAACGCCCACGGCGCGCTGACCTGCGTGTAGGCGGCCATGGCGGCCCCGCGCAGGAGGGTCACGGCGACGAGGATGACCCGCGGGTCGTACCGGTCGGCCATGGCGCCGAGCGGCATCGCCGCCAGCAGGCCCACGCCGCCGGCGGCGGCCATGGCCAGGCCCACCAGGGCGGGTGACAGATGCAGGATGCGCGTGAAGTACAGCGCCCAGATGGTGAACCACAGGCCGTCGCCCAGGGCCGAGATGCCCCTCCCCCACAGCAGCCGCCGCAGCCCGGCGGTCTCGGCGGCGGCCTCCGTCGCCGGCGTCAGCACCATTCCACCAACCACCCTTCACGAATCGCTTAAGGGTGAATGTAACGACCCGCGGACCGTCCGGACAACCACCATTCAGGACTTGGTGAATGGTGGTACCGTGCAACGGGGAGGGACGATGAGCGGCGGATGGGTCGACGCGCGCGAGCCGGTGCTGGGCTCGGTCGTCTCCCTCGCGCGCGAACTCGCCGACCCGGTGCGGCTCACCGCGCTCCAACTGCTCTCCGCCGAGGGCCCGCACACCCTCAGCCAGCTCGCCGACGTCCTCGGCGTCTCCGCGCCGCGCATGAGCAACCACCTCGCCCGCCTGCGCGCCGCCGGGCTGGTCGCCGTCGAGCACACCGGCCGCCACGCCGTCTACCAGGTCGCCTCACCGGGGCTCGGCGACGTGCTCACCGCGCTGGCCCGGTACGCGCACGCCGATCTCGCCGTACGCCCTGGCCGCCCCGCGACCGCCGACGACATCGCCCACACCTGCTACGACCACGCCGCCGGCCTGCTCGGCGTCGCGGTGTTCGGCGCCCTCGTCGAACGCGGCGCCCTGCGGCCCCCGGACGGGCGTGACAGCGCGCTCACCCTCGGCGCCGGCGCCGGCTTCCTCGCCGACCTCGGCGTCGACCTGGACGCCGTGGACGCCCGCCGCCGCAAGCTCGCCACGGCATGCCTCGACCGCGTCCACCGCCTGCCTCACCTGGGCGGCGTCCTGGGCAAGGCCGTGCTCGACGCCTTCGTCGCACGAGGTCTCATCGAACCGCGCGAAGGCACCCGCGAGCTCACCGTCACCTCCCGCGGCGCCGCCGTCCTGCCCGCTCTGCTGCCCGCCTTCACGCCGGAGGCCGCCCCGGCGAACTCCTCCTGAGCCGCCACACCGCGAGCAGGAGCCGCGCGAGCGCACCGAGTCGCGGACCGAAACCCGGGCCGGGAACCGGCCCTAAGAGGAGGCCAGGTCATGGAATGACGCATATAGTGGTGCCGTCCGCATTGGTGGACCGACCTAGGAGGTGAGACCCATTACCGCTGTACCCGGTTGGGCGCTCCGTGCTCCAGGTCGTGCGATGCGCACGGTGTAGGTGAGCCCGGGAGCGCCTCGCGAGGCATCCCCGAAAGGCTCACATGTCGGCTTCATCGTCGCACCGCTCCCCTTCCCCCGCCGTCGCCCCCTCCACGGCCCCCCTCATCCCCGGCCACGCCGGCGCCGCCGCGCGTCCAGCCACCGCTCCCGCACCTTTGGCCGCCGGGCCGGTCGCGGGCCGTGACCCCGTCTCGGCGGTGGCCGTCGCGGCCCGGCTGCGGGCGGCGGGATGTGTGTTCGCCGAGGACGAGGCGAGCCTGATCCTCGCCACGGCCACCACGCCCGCCGGCGTGGCCGCCATGGTGGACCGGCGTGCCGCCGGGCTGCCGCTCGAACACGTCCTCGGCTGGGCGGAGTTCCGCGGACTGCGGGTGGCCGTGGACCCCGGCGTCTTCGTCCCACGCCGCCGCACCGAGTTCCTCGTCGACCAGGCCGTGGCGCTCACCGCGCCGGACGCGGTGATCCTGGACCTGTGCTGCGGCTCGGGCGCGCTGGGCGTGGCGCTGGCCGTGACGGCGCGGCGCGCGGAACTGCACGCGGCCGACATCGACCCCGCCGCCGTGGCGTGCGCCCGCCGCAACGTCGCCGCGGTCGCCGCCCGGCTCGCCGGGCCCGCCCGGGTCTACGAAGGCGACCTCTACGCGCCCCTTCCGCCCACTCTGCGCGGACGCGTGGACGTCCTGCTGGCCAACGCGCCTTACGTGCCCACCGACGCGATCGGCCTGCTCCCCGCCGAGGCCCGTCTGCACGAGGCGCGGGTGGCGTTCGACGGCGGCGCCGACGGCCTCGCGGTCCTGCGGAGGGTGGCCGCGGGCGCGCCGCTCTGGCTGAGGCCGGGCGGGCGCCTGCTGTTCGAGACCAGTGAACGCCAGGCGTCCCGGGCGGTGGAGACCGTCGAACGCGCGGGGCTGCGCGCGCGTGTGGCCACCTCCGACGAGTACTCCGCCACCGTCGTCATCGCCACGAGGCCGCCCTCCTGACACCCACGGCGCACCGGTCGCGGACGGGCGGCACGCCGGTGGGACCGGCCGGACAGAAGGAGCGGGCGAGAGGTCAGGCGCGGACGGCGGGGAGGATGACCTCGTCCAGGACCACCTGGGCGGTCGGCTGGTCGGGGACGTTGTACTGCCCGGCGTTGACCGCGACCACCAGGTCCAGCGGCGATGACACGTACAGGCGCTGGCCGCCGTTGCCGAACCCGCCCGTCCAGCCGTCGCCCGCGTACCACTGGTAGCCGTAGTGGAAGCCCTCGTCGATCCGCACGTGCGGGCGCGTGGCGACCTCCAGCCAGGACGCGGGCACCAGGTCCCGCCCGCCGTCGAGGACCAGCCGCCCCACCTCCAGCAGCGCCGGGGCGGTCAGCCGCAGGCCGGAGGCCGCCAGCGCCACTCCGTCGTCGCCGGTCGACCACTCGAAACAGGTGACGCCGAGCGGCTCCAGCAGCCTGGCGCGGGCATAGTCCTCGATCTTCGCCCCGGTTCCCTTCTCGACCAGCCTCGCCAGCAGCGCGGAGGCGCCCCCGCAGTAGGTCCACCGCGTGCCGGGCTCCTCGGCGACCGGCCGTTCCAGGATGTACCGGTAGCGGTCCTGGGCCATCTCCATCGCGATCTCGCCGTTGGCGGCGCTGGTGTAGGGGACGTTCTCGTTCCACTCCAGGCCGAGGGTCATGGTGAGCGCGTGCCCCACCGTCAGCGCGGACCGCCGCGGGTCCTCGGCCAGGTCGGCGTACTCGGGGAAGTGCCGCAGCAGCGGCTCGTGCGGCTCGGGCACCCGGCCGTCGGCCAGGGCGATGCCGTAGAGCAGGGAGACGATGCTCTTGGTCACCGAACGGACGTCGTGGAGGGTGTCCGGCGTGAACCGGACATGGCCGAGCGGCTCGTTCAGGAGGTGGTCCTCGCCCTCCCCGTAGTGCTCCAGGATCACCTCGCCCCGGTGCACGGCGATGACGGCGTGCAGATCGGGAACCCGTCCCTGCTCGGCGGCCCGCGCGAGGCGGCCGGTAAGTGTCTCACTGCTCATCGGGCAGTTCTACGCCATTCTCGCCGAATCCCGCCAGCCTCGAACTCACCGTACGACGGGTCGCTCGCCGTATGACGGCGCCGACTTCGCCGTACCCCCGACCCGCCGACCCGGCGCCGCTCAAGTGACCCCCCGACCGGACGGCCAAGCCGACAAGCACGCGTCCGGGGGCCAAGCCGACAAGCACGCGTCCGGGGGCCAAGCCGGCACGTACGGCCCCCAGGACAGCCAACCCGACACGTACGGATGTCAGCAGAGCCGAGCCGGACGGGTACGGGCGTGGGAGTTCGCGGCGTCAGGCGGTTCCGGGTTCGATGAGGCCCATCTCGTAGGCGAGGATCACCGCGTGTACCCGGTCGCGCAGATACAGCTTGGCCAGGATGTTGCTCACGTGGGTCTTCACCGTCTGCTCGCCGATGACCAGGCCGGCCGCGATCTCGGCGTTCGACCCTCCCCGTGCCATGAGCTGCAGCACCTCGCGCTCTCTGGGGGTGAGCGTCCCGAGGACGGCGGGGGCCTTCTCGGGCGGGCGCGGGCGCCGGGAGAACTCGCCGATGAGCCGCCTGGTGACCGAAGGGGCGAGCAGCGCCTCGCCGGCCGCGACCACGCGCACGGCGTTGACCAGGTCGTCCCGGCGCAGGTCCTTGAGCAGGAAGCCGCTCGCCCCGGCCCGCAGCGCCTCGTAGACGTAGTCGTCCAGGTCGAACGTGGTGAGCATCAGCACTTTGACCGGGTAGGCGACGCCCGGACCCGCGAGGCGGCGGGTCGCCTCGAGCCCGTCCATTCTGGGCATCCGGATGTCCATGAGCACCACATCGGGCCTGAGCCGCTGGGCCGCCGAGACCGCCTCGGCGCCGTCGGCCGCCTCGGCCACCACCTCGATGTCCGGCTGAGCGTCCAGGATCATGTGGAACCCGGCCCGCACCAACTCCTGATCGTCCGCGACGACGACCGTGATGCTCACCGCGTCCCTCCGATCGGCAGCCGCGCCGCCACCGTGAAACCGCCGTCCGGGCCCGGCCCGGCGGCGAGCTCGCCCCCGAACAGCTGCGCCCTCTCTCGCATGCCGGCCAGGCCGTGCCCCCGCGCCACGGCCCGGCCGAGTCCTTCCGCGCCGTCCCCCGCGCCCCGTACCGCCCTTCGGTCCGACGCGACCGACCCCCCGGCCACACCGCCATCCAGCAGGAGACGCCCGCCCGGCGCGACCGGCCCCCGCGCCGTACCACGACCGTCCAGGACAGGAGGCCCGCCCGGCGCGACCGTTCCACCGGCCGCAGCGCCGTCCAGGACGGAACACCCCTCCGACGCGACCGGGCGTCCACCGGCCGCGCCGCCGTCCGGAACGGGACGCCTGTCGCCGGATCCGCTGTCGCGGACCTCGACGCGCAGGTCGTCCTGGTCGTACCGGATCCGCACCCGCACTCGTGTGTGACCGGCATGCTTGAGCACGTTGGTCAGCGCCTCCTGCACGATGCGGTAGGCCGACAGGTCCACCCCCGCCGGCAGCGGCACCGGATCGCCCTCCACCCGTAGCGTCGCGTCCAGACCGGTCCTGCGCACCTGCTCGACCAGAGCGGGAAGCTCCGCCACGCCGGGTTGGGGGGCGAGGCTCGGTCCCCCGTCGCCGGTCTCCTCCCTCAGCACGCCGAGCAGACGGCGCATCTCCACCAGGGCCTGGCGCCCGATGCCGGAGATGGTGTCGAAGGCCCGCCCCGCCGCGAGTCCGTCGCGTTCGGCCGCGACCGGACCGGCCTCGGCCTGCACCACCATCATGCTGACGTGGTGGGCTATCACGTCGTGCAGCTCCCGCGCGATGCGGGCCCGCTCGGCGGTCACCGCGCGCCGTGCCTCGAAGTCCCGCTCACGTGCCAGCCAGGCGGTGCGCGCCTCCAGCTCGGCGGTGTACGCGCGGCGGATGCGGGCGCTGTCGCCCAGGACCCAGGCGCTGCCCAGCGACAGCACGCCGAAGGCGAGGTCGAGCGCGTCGCTGTCGGTGGCAGGGGCGAGGGCGACCGCCATGACCGCGCCACCGCTCAGCACGCCGATGGCCACCGACCAGCGACGGTTCTCACACCACGCGGCCATGCTGTAGAGGGCGACGACGCCGCCGATCGGCACCGGCGTGACCAGGTCGGGCAGCGGCGTGGCCCCGTACACGGCCGATCCCATGCCCACTCCGAGGTTGACCCAGAACGGGTGGCGCCGCCGCCAGGCCAACGGCAGGGTGATCAGCAGCACCAGCACGACCGCCGCCGGGCCGGGCGGCGGCATGTGCTCGGCCCGTGCCCGCAGCACCAGGGCCAGCAGCGACACCGCCGCGAGCACCCCGCCGAGCGACGCGTCAGCGACCGGCGGACGCGCCCCGGCCCAGGCCGCGGACAACGATGATCGGCTGATTGCCATGCCGCCAGTATCCGTTTCGCGCCCGGAAAAGACCTCCCTCGCAAGAGGGATCAACGGCCGCCGGATCCCCTGCGCCGGGGAGGGGCGATTTGGGCGGCGCGGGGGATCCGGGCGGAAGGGGCGGCGGCCTACGGTCCTGGTGTCCTCGGCGTCCGCGCCGTCCTCGCGGCCCTCAGGGAGGCTCCCGATGTCCAGCCCAACCCCCCGCCCCGGCACGATCATCCCTTCCGCCCTCACCGCATCTTCGCTCCCGGCCCCGGCGACCGGCGTCCCCGCCCGCCCCCTGACCGACACAACCCCCGCCACCGGATTCGGCGCGCCGCTGAGCGTGAACCCGCTGCCCAGGAGCGGGGTCGCGGCGCTGCTCGGCCGCGCCCGTGCCGCGGCCCGCGCCTCGTGGGACGAGGCTCCCGGCTACCGGCGCCTGGCCTACGTCACCGGGGCGATCCTGATCGCCATCGGGCTCGGCCACGCGGTCCTGTGGGCCGTGATGGGCGGCACGGCGTCCGGCCCGCTGTCCTGGCGCAAACCCGTGACCTTCGGCGTGTCGTTCGGCATGACCACGGCGACGCTCGGCGCGGTCGCCGCGTACCTGCCGGTGCGCCGGTGGATCGGCTGGGTGCTGTCGGTCCTGCTGTGCTCCTCGGCCGCCGGAGAGGTCGCCTACATCTCCATGCAGCACGCCCGTGGCGTCGCCTCGCACTTCAACGAGACGACGCCGCTGGACAAGGCCCTGTTCCAGGCCGCGGGGTGGGTCATCGGAGGCATGGTCCTGGTCATCGTCATCATGGCGGTCGCCTCCTTCGTCCGCACGACCGCGCCCGCGCCGATGGCCTGGGCGCTCCGGGCGGGCCTGGTGGGGCTGGTGGCGGCGCTCGCCGCCGGCGCCTGGATGATCATGCACGGCGACGCGCTGGTCGACGCCGGCGCCACGCCGCTCACCACCTCGATGACGACCTACGGCGCCGCCGGCGCGATGAAGTCCGCCCACGCCGTCCCCATGCACGCCGTCCAGGTCCTCGGCGTCATCGCGTGGCTGCTGGGACTCGGCGGGCTGTCCCGGCGCCGTCAGGTGTGGCTGGTGGCGATGGCGATCGCCGGGTACGCGGGCCTGTTCACGGTGCTGGTCCTGCGCACCGTCGCCGGGCTGCCGCCGTTCGGCCTGGATGCCTCCGCGCCGGCCTACCTGATCCCGGCCGGGCTGCTGGCCGGCGCGGGCATCACCGCCCTGGCCCACGCCTCCCGTGCCATGGCAGCGGACGCGGCCCGCTCCTAGAGACCGGCGGACACGCGACCCGCTCCAGCGGACGGCGCCAGTGGCGATGGCGATGGCGGCGCCGGTGGAGTTGATACACGGCTGAGCGGTCGCGGATACGCCGTCACGGCATCGCGGACACGCGCCTCGCCCAGGGTTGCCCCGGTGCGCCGGTACGGCACACCGGTTCTCCCCGAGGTGGTCCGCGATGTTCCTCATCCCCACGCCCAGCCCCACGCCCACGCTTCTCCGCCCCCAGCGGGCGGCGGAGCGGATGGGGTGGGCCGACACGGCCAAGGGCGCGTGCATCCTGCTGGTGGTGCTCTGGCACGTCATCACGAAGCACTACCTGCGGGTCGGCTGGAATCTCGGCGTGCCCATCCCGGGCATCTGGGGCATGCTCGGCGACCAGCTCCTGACGCTGCGGATGCCGCTGTTCTTCACGATCTCCGGCATGTTCGCCGCCGGCGCCTTCCACCGGCCATGGCGCACGGTGGCGCGCGGCCGGGTGGCGCGTTACCTCTACCTGTACGTGCTGTGGGTGTCGATCCACACGGTGCTGCTCGGCTTCGCCCCCGGGTTCGACACGGCCGGCGCGCACGGCTGGGCCGAGTTGGCCGAGCAGCTCACGATCAGCCCGCCCAACCTGTGGTACCTCTACGCCCTCGCGCTCTACTTCGCGCTCGCCAAGGCCCTGCGCCGGGTGCCCGCGCCCGTGGTGATCGCCGCCGCCCTCGTCCTGTCGGTCGTCGTGTCGGCCGGAGTCCTGCCCACCGCGGGAAACCGGGGGTCCCTGTTGCAGAACCTGGTGTTCTTCCTGGCCGGGCTGCACCTACGCCCGCAGGTGGAGCGGTTCGCCTCGACCACGGGAGGGCGGCGGGCACTGCCCGCCGGGCTCGCGTACGCGCTGGCGCTGGCCATGATGGCGGTGACCGGTACGCGGCATCTGCCCGGTGTATGGCCGACCGTCTGCGTTCTGGCCACCGTGTTCGGCGTGTCCGCGGCCCCGGCGGTGGCCGCCGTCCCCGTGATCGGCGGCGCTCTGGCCTGGCTGGGACGCCGCACCCTCGCCGTCTACCTGATCCACATGCCGGTGCTCGCCCTGCTGCACCGGGCGCTCGTCGCGCCCCTGTCCCACGCCGGGACGCAGGCGCGGTACGTCCTCGCGGTCGTTCACCCGGTGCTGATGACCGCACTGGTGGTGGCCGTGTGCCTGCTGGTGGAGGCCGTACTCCGCAAGATGGGGGCGACCTGGCTGTTCGGCCTGCCCACCTGGCGCCGGGCGCGGTCGGTCACCACCCTCGGGACGGCTATAGGTTGGAGGAGATGTCTGTTCCAACCGCTCGCGGCGGCGCGTCCGAGCCGGTCACGATCCTGCTCGTCGAGGACGACGAGGTGATCCGCAAGACGGTGGCGATGGCGCTGGAGCGCTACGGCTACCGGGTCACCGTGGCCGGCGACGGCCTGACCGCGCTGGAGCTGTTCCGGGAGCGGCGGCACGATCTGCTGCTGCTCGACGTCATGCTGCCCGTGCTGGACGGCATCGGGCTGTGCCGCAGGATCCGGGAGTCGAGCCTGGAGCCGATCCTGATGATGTCCGCGCGCGGGGACTCCCTCGACGTCGTCTCCGGCCTGGAGGCCGGCGCCGACGACTACGTCGTCAAGCCGGTCGACATCTCCGTGCTGGTGGCCAGGATCCGCTCGCTGCTGCGCCGCGCCACCTTCGCCTCCGCCGAACCCGCCGTCGGACCCGCCGCCGTACCCACCTCCGCGCTCGCCGTCGAAGCGCCCACCGCGCCCACCTCCCAAGCCGCCGCCGGTCCTGGTGCCGCACCCGGCCGGAACGTCCCCTCCACCGCGGGCGGCCCGGCCGGCCCGCACGGCCTGCTCGTGTTCGGCGACCTGGCCATCGACCCGGCCGGCCTGGAGGTCTTCAGTGCCGGACGGCAGGTGGCGCTGGCGCCGACCGAGCTGCGACTGCTGCTGGAGTTCGCCGCCAATCCGGGCATCGTGCTCGATCGGCGGACGCTCCTGCGCGACGTCTGGGACTACGGCTGGGACGGCGACAGCCGCGTCGTGGACCTGTGCGTGCAGCGGCTCCGCAAGAAGATCGGGGCCGAGCGCATCGAGACCGTCCGCGGCTTCGGCTACAAGCTGCGGCGCTGAGATGGACGACACCGCCGTGCGGCCGGCACCCGGCCCGCTGAACGTGAACTCGCTGCGCTGGAAGATCGCCGCGCTGGTGGCCCTCGCGGCGTGCGGGGTGGCGCTGGGCATCGGGGTGCTGGTCCATCGCAGCACGTTCGACCGCTCCCTCACCCTGGGCAGTGAACGGGCCACGGCCGCGCTGCTGCCGATCGTGGACGCCTACCGGCGCACCGGCTCCACCCGCGGCACCTTCGCGGCCGACGCGGCGCCGCCTGCGGCCCTGACCCGGCAGGTCCGGCGGAGCGACCAGATAGCCACCTGGTACGACGACGGCAAGCCCGAGGTCCCGTGGATGTGGGCGGCCCAGCGCGTCGACGGCCGCGTGCTGGCCGCGCAGGTCGACATGGGCGCCGACCTGCGCAGCCTGCGCGCCCTCGACCGGCACATCGTCATGGCCTCGCTGGCCGCGCTCGCCGTCGTCGTACCGCTGGCGGCGCTCGCGGCCGAGCTGCCGAACCGGCGGCTCAGACGGGTGGCCCGCACCGCGCGCCGCATCGCCGCGGGCGACCTCGACGCCCGCACCTCCGGGCGCGGGCACGACCGGGCCGGGTCCGTGGCGGGCGGCCGGCGCGGCGACGAGATCAGCGAGATCGCGGCCACGGTCGACCTGATGGCCGACAGCCTGCGCGACCGCCTGCTCAGCGAGCGGCGCTTCACCGCCGACGTCGCCCACGAACTGCGCACCCCGTTGATGGGCCTGGTCACCGCCGCCGGGCTGCTGCCGGAGAGCGAGGCGACCGATCTGGTCAGAGATCGGGTGGGGGCGCTGCGGGCGCTGGTCGAGAACCTGCTGGAGATCTCGCGGCTCGACGCGGGCGTCGAGCGTGCCGACCTGGCCCGGGTGCCGCTGGGCGAGGTCGTCGAGGAGTCGGTGGCCCGTACGGGGCTCCCCGCGCGCGTCGCGGGCGCCGGAGCGGCCATGACCGAGACCGACCCGCGGCGCCTGGACCGGATCGTCGCCAACCTGGTCATCAACGCCCACCGTCACGGCCGCGCCCCGGTCGAGGTCGCCGTGGAGGGCACGTCGGTCGTCGTGCGCGACCACGGCCCCGGCTTCCCGGACGCCGTGCTCGACGGCGGGCCGCAACGGTTCCGCACCGACGCGGCCGAACGCGGGCACGGCCACGGCCTCGGGCTGACCATCGCGCTCGGCCAGGCTCGCGTCATCGGCGCCACGCTGACCTTCGCCAACGCGCCGAACGGCGGCGCCGTGGCCACCCTGCGCCTACCGGCTCCCCATCCCACCAGCGCGCATGCCACAGACCACACGAACGGCTGAGCACGAACCCGGCGCGGCGCACAGGACCGCCGAGACCGGCCCGCGCCTCCGAGGTTCTCGCGTGCCGGACGCTGTGCGCTATGCCCTCAGGCAGGCCACCGCCACCCGCTGTATCGCGTTGTTGGCGAATCCGCCCCGATTCCAGGCCTGTGTCTCGGGCTGGCTCAGGCCGCCGGCGGTGGTCGCGCGAGCCGACAGGACGTGCATCCCCGGCTCCGCGTGCCAGTCGAAGGTGAACCTCCGCCATGCCCACCGGTGCCCGTCCGGCTCGGCGAGCACCGCGGGGGACCAGCCCCGCCCGCCGTCCACACTGACCTCCACCCGCTCGACCGCGTCGCCGCCGGACCAGGCGCGGCCTTCGAGCGTCACCGGCCCCGGCCGCACGACCCGCGTGCGGGACATGAAGTCGGGGAAACCCGGCGGCACCAGAAGCGCCCGGGGGCTGATGCGCGTGACCGGGTCGCCGGGCTCGTCCGGCTGCCGGCGCAGGCGGTAGGCGACGCTCTGCTGGTATCCGGTGAAGGGCTGGCGAAGGACCTCGATGTCGCGCAGCCACTTCACGTGGGCCATGCCGTACCAGCCGGGGACGACGAGCCGCAGCGGGAAGCCGTGCTGCGGCGCGAGCGGCGCGCCGTTCATCTCGTAGGCCAGCAGCACCTCCTCACGCATGGCCTCCGAGAGCGGCAGGCTGCGCTGGTAGTCCTGTTCGACTCCGCGCTCGACGCCGTGGTCGGCGCCGGTGAAGACCACCTCCACCGCGCCGGGGTCGACGCCGGCCGCGGCGAGCACCTCGCGCAGAGGCACCCCGGTCCACTCCGCCGTCCCGACCGCCTCCACCAGCCAGGGCTGGCTCACCGGGCGGGGCGCGAGCCTGGCCCGCCCGTTGCCCGCGCATTCCATGGTCACCCGCACGGTGCGCCGGGGCAGCTCCTTCAGGTCCGCCAGGCCGAACGTCGCCGGCCGGGAGACCAGGCCGCCCACCTCCAGCCGCCACTCCGCCGGGTCGATCACCGGAATGTCGTAGTGGATCAACAGGTAGTGCAACCCGAGCGGCGTGACGTCGTACCGCAGCGCTTCCAGCGGTATGCCGTGGTTGCGTGCCGCCAGCGCGAGCTCTTCGGCGCTGATGCCGTCGGTGTCCTCCACCCGTCCGGGGAGGCTGATCTCAGCGAGTGTCGGGTCCATCCCCCAAGGATGCCGTGCCCCTCCGGCCGGCGGCAGCCGGGAGCCGCCGCCCCGTGCCCTCCCGTCCCTCAGCCCGGCGTCAGTGTCATCCTGCGCCGTTGGAGTTCGGCCCGTTCCACGGCGTTGCCGGACAGCTCGATCGCCCGCTCGTACGCGCGCGCGGCGCCCGTCCGGTCACCGGCCCGCCTGAGCAGTTCGGCGTGCGCGGCGTGCAACGGCTGGTACTGCGCGAGGGCGGGTTCGTCCAGCAAAGGCCCGAGCAACGCGAGGCCCGCCGCGGCCCCGAAGGCGAACCCGACCGCGGTCGCGTGGTTGACCTCGATGACCGGAGAGGGAGTGAGCCTGCCGAGGGCGCCGTACAACCGCGCGATCTGCGCCCAGTCCGTCGTGTCCTCGCCGGAAGCCTGGATGTGCAGCGCGCTGATCGCCGCCTGGATCTGGTACTCGCCGGGGCGCGCGAACCCGGCCGCGCGCTCCAGGGCGCGGAGCCCTTCGCCGATCCGGTCCCGGTCCCACAACGACCGGTCCTGCCGGGGCAACGCCACGTAGCCGCCGTGCCGGTCGACCCGCGCGGCGCGACGCGCGTCGTGCAGGAGCATCAGCGCCAGCAGCCCCCACGCCTCGGCCTCGCCGGGCATGAGCTCGCACACCAGCCGTCCCAGCCGGATCGCCTCATCACACAGCTCTCCGCGCACGAGGCGGTCGCCCTCGCCGGCGGAGTAGCCCTCGTTGAAGATCAGGTACACGACCCGGAGCACCCCGCGCACGCGTCCGGGCAGTTCGTCGCCGGTGGGCACCCGGTACGGGATGGCGGCATCGGCGATCTTGCGCTTGGCGCGGACGATGCGCTTGCCCATGGTCGGCTCCGCGACCAGGAACGCGCGGGCGATCTCGCCGGTGGTCAGGCCGCCGAGCGTGCGCAGCGTCAGCGCGACACGGGCCGCCAGGTTCAGGGCCGGATGGCAGCAGGTGAAGATCAGCCGCAGCCGGTCGTCGGTGATCGGGCTCGCTTCGCCCATCGGGGGATGCTCCTGCTCGTCCAGGCGCAGCAGCGCGGCCAGGCGCTCGGCGCGGTCGGACACCGACCGGTCGCGGCGCAGCCGGTCGATCGCCCGCCGCCGCGCCGTCACCGTGATCCACGCCGCCGGGTTCGCCGGGACGCCGTCACGCCGCCACGTGGCGAGCGCGGCGGCGAACGCGTCCTGCACGGCGTCCTCGGCGATCTGGAAGTCGCCGGCGTACCTGATCAGGGTGGCCAGCACCGCCGCCCGGTCATCGCGGAACACCCGCACGACCGCCGCCCCTGCCGGGTCGCCCGTCCCCGGTTCCAGGTGGCTCGGTTCCGTCGTGTTCACGATGCCGGTTCTGGACCGTGGGCCGGGATCTCGGCCGTGGTCATGATCGGACGCACCTCCACCGAACCGTGGCGCGCGATCGGCATGCGCGCCGCATGGCGCAGCGCCTCGTCCAGGTCGGCGCACCTGAGGACGTAGTAGCCCGCCAGGACCTCCTTGGTCACCGCGAACGGACCGTCGGTCAGTTCCACCTCGCCGTCACGGACGCGGACGGTCGTCGCGGCGGCCACCGGGTGCAGCGGCGCGTTCGCGACGAGCAGCCCGGCCTTCCTGAGGCTCTCGGTCACCTCCAGCCACACCGGCATCTCCGCGAACCTTTCCTCCTCCTGCCGGTCCTCGTCCTCCGGCGCGTAGAGCAACACCATGTAGTCCGGCATGCGGCCTCCTCACTCCGTTCACCGGCTTTCGCCGCCGTCACCACTACAACGAGGCGGGCCCCCCGACGGGGCGGTCTCCGCCGGGGCGCCCGCCGCGGCCGATCAGGCGAGCGTCACAGGCCGTAGGACGGGAACAGGTCCGTGTCCGGCCACGAGGTGACCTGGTCGGCCGCCTGGTGCAACGGATAATCGATGTCATCGGTGTAGCTCTGCTGCAAGGCGTCGTTCCACCGATTGAAGAGCACGACCCAGCTCAGCTTGTCGTACCGCCGGACCATGAGGGTGGAGGTGCCGGGATAGGTCCCGTCGTGCCAGGTGTTCAGGGCGCCGCCGACGGGGCGGACGGACCAGCCCATGCCGTAGTACCAGCCGTCCCAGTTGATGGCGGGCGGGGCGAACACCTGCGTGATCGACGACGAGGTGAGCAGGCCGGGAGCGTCGAAGATCGTGGTGAACTTCGCCATGTCGACGGCCGAGGAGAGCCAGGCGCCGTGCGCGGCCATGTTCTCCAGGTTGAACCCGCCGTAGGGCATCGGCACCTGAGCGCCGGAGTTGTCCAGCACGGTCGTCGCAGAAGCCATCTCCGAGTAGTAGGGGAGCTCCGATGACCGTCGCAGGCTCTGGGCCGTGCGGCCCTGCACCATGCGGGTGATCTTCACCGGGGCGAGCACGTTCTGCTGGACGTAGGTCGCGTACGGCAGGCCGGTGACCTTCTCGACGACCTTGCCGAGCAGCATGTACCCGTAGTTGGAGTAGGCGTACCTGTCTCCGGGCTTGAAGTCGAGCGTGTACCTGGAGGTGTAGTCCATGATGTTCGCCTGCGTCACCGGCAGCGGCACGTGGAGTTGGCCGCTGATGGCGAAGTCCCACCGGTACATCGGGTCGAACGACACCGAGCGGTCCCAGCCGCCGAGGTGCTGCAGCAGGTGCAGCACGGTGACCTCACCGAGCCGGGAGTCGGCGGCCGTGCTGAGCCCGAGCATCGGCGCCACCTTGGCCGACAGGCTGAGCCTGCCGTCCTGGACGAGCTTCATGATCGCGGTGGCCGTGACCGGCTTGCTCACGCTGGCCAGGCGGAACAACGACGTCGGCTGGGCCAGGACCGGGCCCGACGTGGAGTTGTATCCCCGCGCGAGCACCAGCCTGCCCTGCCGCACCACGGCGAGCGAGGCATAGGAGATGCTCTGCGCCTCCATGAAGCTTCTCAGCAGGTCGTCGAAGGGCTGTAACGACGGCGAACTCGAACCGGTGACCGTCCAGGTGGGTGGAGTGCCGGCCGCGATGGCCGGGCGGGCGGGCGGCGCGGCGGCCGCCGCCTGCCGGGCGGGCAGCGCGGCGGCTCCCACGACGGCCCCCGCGAGCAGACGCAGCGAATCCCTGCGAGTCAGCATGAATCGTTCCCCGTTCTCTGGTCAGATGACATGGCGGACGACATGAAGAGCCACGACGCGGCTCTGGTGTGACACCACATCGAGTCCTTTCGATCGTGAGTAGCGGTCCTGTTCGATGGTTCGCGGGATGAGGGCGGCCCGCGGGACGAGGCGACAACGGCCGACCGGTCCGAGAACGCCGGCGAGCGCGGGGTTCTCCTCGCACCGCGGTGGTCCGTGACGGGCGGACCCGGGGCGATCAGGCCGCGGGAGAGCTGTGGTACGCCTCGACGAGCCAGCGGTCGTCGCGCCGCGAGAGCGTCCAGGTCGCCAGTTCCCACCGGTCGGCCGGAGGCTCGCTCTCGCCGGCGAACACGGTGGCACTTCGCGTGAGGACGATGACGGCGTGGTCACCGGCAGAGCCCGCGGGCCCGAGGGTACGGATGCCGCGCACCTGGTGGATGCGCTGCGAGTGCTTCAGCGGCCCGGCGAACGCGTCCCCCATACGGGCCCGGATGTCGGCCCTGCCGCTCAGGTGCACCCCGGGCAGCACCACCGTGGCGTCCTCGGCGTAACCGTCGGCGAACGCGTTCGCGTCGCCGCCCGCCCACGCCGCCATCGTCGCCTCGAAGGCCGCGAGCAGTTCGGGCTCATCGGGGTGCGACGCCAGGACGTCGTCCGCCGTGGCCGTCCCCGTCCCCGTCCCCGTCCCCGTCCCCGTCTTCGTCTTCGTCTTCGTCTTCGCGTGCGGATCGTCGCTCATCTGGCTCCTCCACCGGAGATCCGTGGCCACCGCGCGGCGGCCCCGCTCTACCGACGCGGCACCCCCGCCGGTTTGGACAGGGGGCCGCGGATGGAACGCACTCCGGAGGTCCGGCGCGCCTTCACCTCCCTGGTGGACCCGGACGACGAGGCCCGGGTTCTCGTGAAGCTCATGGACCCGACGCTCGAGAGCCAACTCCTCACATAAAAGCAAAGGTCCTAAATTAGGAGTTACCTGCTAGCCTGGCGGGCATGAGCGGCAGGCGGAGCTATGGAGATGCGTGCGGCGTGGCGCGCGGCCTCGACGTCATCGGTGACCGGTGGGCACTGCTGGTGGTGCGCGATCTCCTCCTCGGTCCCAAACGCTTCAACGACCTGCTCGCCGGCCTGCCCGGCGTGAGCCCGAACGTTCTGACCCAGCGGCTGGCCGACCTGACCGGCCACGGCGTCGTCCGACGCCGCGACCTCGGGGCGCCGGCCCGTGTGCACCTCTACGAGCTGACCGAATGGGGCCGCGAGCTGGAACCCGTGCTCCTCGGGCTCGGACGCTGGGGAAGCAGGGCGCCCTCCCCGCCCGACCGCGAGCTCGGCCGCGACTCCCTGCTGCTCGGCGTCAAGGCCTGCTTCGACGCCGCGCGCGCCGACGAGCTGCGCGGCACCTACGAACTGCGCGTCGCCCCCGAGACCTACGCCCTGGAGGTCACCGAGGGGTCCATCGAGATCAGCCGCAGCGACGCCGGGCGGCCGGACGCGACGCTCACCACCGACCTCGACACCCTGCGCGCCGTCCTCGCCGGCCGGCGCACGCCAGCCGATGCCGTCCGCTCCGGCGACCTTCACCTCGACGGCGACCCGCGGGCGGCGCGCAACCTGACCGACCTGCTCCAGGCGCCGGCCTCGCCGCCGGCCTGAGACACCCCTGGCACACCGAGAGAGAACGGACGGACATGGGCCGCCTCATCCTCCACATGCAGACCTCCATCGACGGATGCGTCGACAGCCACGTCCCCGGCTCCACCTGGAACCTGTGGGACTGGGGTCCGGACTGGCCCTGGAGCCCCGACCTCAGGAAGCGCTTCAACGACCTCCTCGACTCCGTCTCCGGCATCGTCCTCAGCCGGCCGATGGTCTCCGAGGGGTACCTCGCCCACTGGCAGCGGACCGCCGACCAGCACCCCGGCGACCCCGACCACCGGTTCGCGCACCGCATCGGCGAGCTGCCCAAGTTCGTCATCACCGAGCACGGCACGGCCTCGACCTGGCCGAACACCACGGTCGTCACCGGGCCGCTCGCCGAGTCCACGCGCCAGGCCAAGGCCGCCGCCACCGGCGACCTGGTGTGCTTCGGCGGCGCCGGCTTCGCCCGCGCGCTGTTGCGCCACGACCTCGTCGACGACCTGCTGCTCGCCGTCAACCCCGGCGTCGCCGGCGACGGTCCCCGCATCTTCGACGCCTCGATGGCCCACGACTCCTACGAGCTGGCCGAGGCCTTCCCGTCAGCCTGCGGAATCCTGCTGGTCCACTGGGCGAAGCGCCGCCGCTGACCCGGTCCGCGCGGGCCGCGCCCGGCGCCGGCGGCGGATGGCCAGAGCGGCGACGGTGAGGCCGCACACGACGAGGACGACGAGCAGGAGCAGCGTCCAGGGGATGCTCCAGGCGTCGGCCGTGGTCTGGACGACGGCGAGCGGGGCGACCGAGTTGGCGGCGTCGGTGAGCAGCGGGGTGAGGGCGACCGTCCCCGTCAGGCGCAGCGCGGGGGTCACCCCGCGCACCGGAACCGAGACCTTCCAGGTGTCACCCGGGAGCAACTGGGGCGAGTCGCCGATCTGCCCGGCGCGGACGCCGAAGCGTCCGAAGGGTCCTGACAGGGACACCGCCTGCCGGGCGGCGAGGATGGCGTTGCCGGTGTTGCGCACCGTGTAGGTGACGGTGGCCTCACCCTTCCCGAACGGATCGGGCGTGCCCGAGTAGCGCACCCGCAGGTCCTCCGCCGACAGGCGCGGCTTGAGCGCGCCGCCGACGCGCAGGCGGATGCGGATGCCGAGACGCCCGTCCCCCTCGCCGGCCCCGGCCGGTGCGGTGACGATGCCGCCCATGTACTCGCCGGGGGCGGCGTCGTCCGGCAGGGCGACCGTGAAGGGCACCTCCGCCGACCTGCCGGGCGCGACCGTCACGTCGGGCCGGTCCGCGTGGACCCACGCGCCCACCTTCGTCGAGGTCGCGTCCTTGGCGACCAGGTCGAGCCGGCCGCCTTCGGCGGTGAAGGCGTCGGCGGCGTACACGGCGAGGTGGAGCGGCGTGGCGCCGTGGTTGACGATCACGAGGCCGTCCTGCAGCCGGCCGCCCGGGTCGAGGGTGTAACGGTAGTTCTCCCGGCCGGAGCCGAAGTCGCCGGCGGCCGTGCCGACCGTCCAGGAGGCGTCGCCGTCCGCCGCCGCGGCGGGTCCGGCCCCCGCGCCGAGCAGGCCGAGCACGGCGAGCAGCACCACGAGGGTGGCCTGGGCGAGGGCTGGGGTCGTACGCGGTCTGGGCGGGCGCATCTGGTGATCCTCGAACGGTCTGGAACGGCGGGTGGAACGCGTGCGGCGGGGCGGGCCCCCTAGGCCGCCCACCCCACGGCGGGTGGAACGCGTGCGGCGGAGCGGGCGTCCGGACGCTCACCCCACGGCGGGTGGAACGCGTGCGATGGGACGGGCGCCCGAAGACGCCCGTCCCACCAGGGGGAACGGGGGCGGGCCGGTTCAGCGTGAGCGTCCCCGGCATCGCTCCCGGCCGGTTACTTCAGCCAGGCGGCCTCGGTCGCGGCGGGCTGTTGGTCCTCGCCCTTGCCACCGTGGCCGTTGCCGTGGTCGTCACCGTGGCCGTTGTCGTGGTGGTCGTCGCTGTAGGGGCGGATGACCACCTTGTCGACGGCGGAGCCGACCGGCTGCGCGGGGCCCGCGCCGCTGTTCGGGCCGCACCAGGACTCCTGGCCCAGCTCGACCGCGGCGTTGGGGGCGGCGCAGGTGCCGCTGCGCAGGTTCTCGACGACCAGCCGGTCGCCGCGGACCTGCACCTTGACGTAGGTGCGGACGTGCTCCTGGTTCTCGACCGAGTTGGCCCAGTGGCTCTTGGGGTTGAGCGGGTCGGGGCCGTAGTTCGGGTCCTTGGTGGTGTTCGGAGCGGTGAGGTCGTAGTACTTGGAACCCGAAGCGGAGTTCGCCGTCACGTAGATGACCCCGCCCGGACCCTGCGCCACCTCGGCGGCGCCGGGCTGCTCGGCCTTGTTCGCCTTCTGGCCGTTCTTGATCACGTAGCTGCGCGAGTAGCTGTGGTCGTGGCCCTGCAGGACCAGGTCGACGCCCAGGTTGGAGAAGGCGGTCGGGAAGTCCTGGCGACGCAGCTGGTTGTCGGCGTCGTTGGCGTGGCTGGCCGGGGAGTAGATCGAGTGGTGGTACACGAGCACCGTGTACTTGGCCTCGCCGCCGTGCTCCTTGACGACCTTGGAGACGTAGCTGATGTGCGCGGCGTCGGAGCCCGCGGCGTAGGCGTTGCTGTTGAGGTCGATGAACAGCACGCCCTTGTAGACGTACCAGTAGTCACCGCCGGACCGGGTGGCCGCGTCGCCGTTGTAGTAGGGCGCCGAACGGTCGGTGTTGGGCGTCCAGAAGTGCTGCTCGTAGGCCTTGCCGCCCACGTCGTGGTTGCCGATGGTGGCGGCCCACGGGTACTGGCGCAGCTTGTCGGGGGCGAGGAAGGCGTCCCACTGCGTCTCGGTGTTGGCGCTCTCGACCTGGTCGCCGCCGGAGACCAGCAGCTCGGACCTGGGGTTGGCGGCGAGGGCGACGTTCACGGTGTCCGCCCAGCCGGCGCCGTCCTTGGCGGTGTCGCCGGACGAGCCGATCTGCGGGTCGCCGAAGAACAGGAAGTCGAAGTCGCCCTTGAAGTCGCGCGTCTTGAACGAGTAGGCCGGGGACCAGTTGCCCTCGGTGCCCACGCGGTAGGAGTAGGCGGTGTTCTTCTTCAGGCCGTCGATCGTGGCGTGCGCGTTGTAGCCGCCGTTGACGACGTTCGCGGTGACCGTGGCCGGGAAGGTGGTGGTGTGCTTGGGGAACTCGCCGTGGCGCACCTGCTTGGTCGGCGCGACCTGGACCACCTGCGCGGTGCCGGCCGAGGAGTACCAGGACACGACGCGCTGCGACTCGTCGGCGCCCACGCCGAGGATGATTCCGGTGGTCGTCGCGCCGGCGGTGGCGTGGACCGCGGCCGTCAGGCCACCGCCCAGCACCGCGCTGACGCCCATGACCGCCGCCGTGGCGCCCAGGGCGAGCCGGCGTCGGACGATCCCGGGGCCCTGTGCCCGGTTTTCGAGCTTCATCAGGTTTCCGTCCATTTGAGGGTGTTGTGGAGCTTTGTCACGGTTTCCGACGTCGGTGTCCTCAAGGTGAACATGAGACAGGCGTACTGTTGCGCGTGCCGGAAGTTGTGATGCGATCTCAGGTGCCTGGAACGCGCATGCGATCTCAGATGCCGAGAACGCGCTGCGCGAACCACACCAGGCCCATCACCGACACGCCCGCCGCGACCGCTCCCGTCGTCCACAGGCCCGCGACCGGACGGCGGCGGCGCAGCAGCGCGAGCAGCGGGAAGACGGCGATGATGATCGCCAGCTGGACGACCTCGATGCCCACGTTGAACACCAGCAGCGACCACAGGAGCGTCCAAGAGAAGGCCTGGTCGATGCCCAGGGCCGCGGCGAAGCCCAGCCCGTGCACCAGGCCGAAGCAGAAGACCACCGCCAGGCGCGTCCAGCCCGCGGTGTCCAACCCGAAGTGACCGCGCCCGGTGGTCACGAGGTCGGTGGCGTGTGACCGGCGCCGCCAAATCCGCCACAGATGCCAGCCCGCGACGACCGCGATCGACAGCGCGATGACGGGCTCGACGAACGACGCCGGCAGCCGCACCAGGCCGAGAGCGGCCAGGACGAAGGTCACGGAGTGGGCGAGGGTGAAGGTCGTCGCCGCGAGCACGATCTCGCGCAGGCGGCGCGACCCCGCGATGAGCGCGAGCAGGAACAGGATGTGGTCCAGCCCGGTGAGCAGGTGCTCGGCCCCGAGCCGGAAGAACTCCCAGAAGCGCTCGGCCCATGACTGGTGCGTGGAGAACGACGGATGCTTCGCATCGAGCGCGGCGCTTCCCGACGTCAGGTCCAGGCCGTAGGTGACCACCGTCTTGCTGTCGCGCACGTAGCTCTCGGAGTCCGGGAACAGCCCGCTGCGCACCTCGTGCGACTCGGCCGCCTCCGGGCATCGGTAGTCGAGCACCAGCACCGCGTACGGGACGCCCTCGCGTTGCTCGATCGTGTACCCGCCGTCCTGGGACGGGGCGCACGCCTCGCCCTCGGCCGTGACGCCGAAGCGCCCGGTCACGTACGCGAGCACGGAGGCGGCATGGGCGTCGAGCGCGGCGCCCTGCCGCGCCGCGTCGCCGGCCTCGAACGCCGCGGTCCCCGCCCGGAAGAGCGGATCATCCTTCTGCGCGTCGGCGGCGGAGACGACGAGCAGGTCGTACTCCAGCCCGAGCCGGGCGCGGACGTGCCCGGTGCCGGGCGAGGTGAGGTCGACGTAGACGGTCGAGCTGAATCCATGGGCGAGAGCGGGTACGGCGCTGAGCAGAACGGCCACGACCACCGCGGCGACGACGGCACAGGCACGACGCCGGGTGGCGCGGAACATGTGACTCCTTTTCGGTTGGCGAACGCAATCTGCTCGGCCGACATGAACGAGCGGCGGCGCACCTGGAAACGGGCCAAGAACCACGTCTTACCGAAATATCGCCCATAGTGGATGAGGGCTCGCAATGAGGTAGGAAGTAGACGCACCTCCCGTCACGCCCGAAGGACGACCCCATGCGCTCTCGACGTCTGCCCGCCGGAATGCTGGCCGTGGCGGTCGCGACCGCCGTCCTGCCGGCCGGCGGATGCGGCTCCGAGGACGACTGGTCCCGGCCGCACGCCAGGCCGAGCGCGATGGGCGCCCTCGGTCCGGGATTCCTCGACCGGTCCGCGCCGCCCGCCCCGGAGGCGACGATCACCCCGCGCCCCGGCTCGTGGGACGCGACCCGTCCGTCGGAGGGTTACCGAGTGGTGCTGCTCACCGCGGGGACCGACCCCCAGACCAGGACGCTGGTGAACGCCGTGACGCAGTGGGCCGAGCAGGAGCGCGTCAGCCTCAAGACCGTCACGGCCACCCGGCCCGACCAGTACATCGCCCGCATCAGCGAGGCGATCCGCCTGAAGCCCGACCTGGTCGTCAGCGCCGGCAACGACCTGGTCGACCCGCTGGCCATGGTCACCCCCAACCACCTCGACCAGCGGTTCCTGGTGATCGGCGCCGAACTCGCCGAGCCCACCGCCAACGTCACCGCCGCCGACTGGACCGGCGCGTCCTTCCGCGGCGAGGGACTCGGCATGTCCTCGGAGTACGACCCCGCCACCTTCACCCCCGACCGCGCCGCCCGCGCCCTGCGCGCCGGCGTCGCCGCCGTCCTCAACGGCCTGACCGGCATCGTCATCTGGCTCGACTGACAGCCCCCCTCGGGTGGACCGGCCGGCGCGCGGCTACCGTTCGCAGACGATGCCGTCGCCGTCGCGGTCCTGGTACCAGTGGTACTCCGGGTCCTTGTCGCGGTAGTACGGGCCGTAGCCGTTGCGGTTGGCCTCGGCGCAGGTCCGGAAGCGCGGGTCGTTCCCGGACGGCGGGGGCGGCGGCTCGGAGGTGGGCTTGGGAGTGGGTTTGGGGCTGGGCTTGGGGGTGGCCTGCGGGCCGCCGTCGCACCGGCCCGACCAGATGCGCAGACGGGCGGCCCTGGCCGCGGCCTGGTCCTCGCGCAACGGCTTGATGTACCTGTCGTTGACCCCCATCTGGCCCGCCTTGGCGTACCCGTAGCGGACCAAATTGCGGTTCACGAACGTTCCCGCGGTGTTCCACGCGTAGAACAGGTACCGGCCGGCGGAGTCGCGCGCCGTCTTGTCCTTGAGCAGGCGGACGGTCGTCCTCGGGGCGAGCAGGGCCGCGGTGTGCGCGGTCGCGGCCGCCGCCCAGCACTGACCCTTGTTGGGCGCGTTGACGTCCAGCAGGCGCACCCGCAGTGTCCTGCCCTTGTAGACCACATCCACGGTGTCGCCATCGACCACCGCCCTCACCGTGGCGGCCAGGGCCCCGCGCGGCGCGGCGGCAGCGGCGGCGGGCAGAGAGGGGACGACCAGGCCGCCGGACACCAGGGCCCCGGCGAGTAAGAGGCGGGCGCGCAAGATGGCTCCTTGTGTGAGTGAAGTGACGAAAGGGGAGACGGGACATGAAGAGCCCCGGTTGTCCGCGTGTCCCGATCCGGCCACGCCACTTCGTCGCGCCTGCCCCGCGAATCCGGAAAACCCGCCAGAGCCGGCCATGCGGGTTCGGGCAGGGCGGTCTGGCGTCGCTCCAGCCCTGTCACCCAGGCGCCCGCGACAAGGTGGTGCCGGCGGTGCGGTCGTACGGCCGGCCAGAGAGGCGAAGGCGGGCGGCGGGCGGCTCCTTCAGGACCGATCGCGGGCGAGCAGGCCGTCGACGAGGAGTTGCAGCATCCGGGTGGCCTGGGCGACGTCGGCGGCGGTCAGCATGATGCCGGCCATGCTGGCGGAGACGTCGGCCGGTCGGACGTCGGCACGCAGGCTGCCGTCGGCCCGGCCTGCGTCGAGGATGGTGGCGATGGCGACCTCGAGATGCTCGCGGGTATGGCCGGAGGTGATCGCACCGCTGGCGATCACCGCGCGCAGGGCTTCGGCCATGCCGTGTTTGGTGGCGACGAAGTCCTGGTAGCGGCGCATCCACTCGCGCATGGCGTCGGCCGGCGGGAGATCGCTCACCAGGTGCGCGGCCATGGCGCACAGGCGGGCGAGTTCGCTGCGGTACACCTCCTCGACCAAGGCGTCGCGAGAGGGGAAGTTGCGGTAGAGGGTGCCGACGCCGACCCCCGCCTCGCGGGCGATGGCCTCGATCTTGACCGGCTCTGGACCGGCGGTGAGGGCGCGGGTGGCCGCGTCGATGATGCGCTGGCGGTTGCGCTGGGCGTCCCTGCGGGCGCCGGGGCGTCGCTCGGACTCGGAAACCGCGATCACCTCAACCTCACAAGCGGAATCGGTTCCGCTTCTGCTAGGGTCAGACCGAACTGAGCGGAATCGATTCCGCTTACGGTCATCGTATCCGGAGGCCCACGATCATGACCACGACACATGCGTACGCGTACGGGAAGCTCGGCGATCACGATGTCCTGCGGACCGGCTTCGGCGCCATGCAGCTCGAACACGGCGACCCCGCGGAAGCCGTCAAGATTCTGCGCCGCGCGATCGAACTCGGCGTCGACCACCTCGACACGGCCCAGTTCTACGGCACGGCCAACGACCTCATCCGGACCGCTCTGCATCCCTACGCCGAGAGCCTGCGGATCGTCACCAAGGTCGGCGCGGTGACCCATCCGACCGAGCGGCTGGTCACCGCCCAGAAGCCGGCTGAACTGCGGGCGTCGGTCGAGGACAACCTGCGCGCCCTCGGCACCGAACGCCTCGCGGTGGTCAACCTTCGCCGGGCCGACGTGCCACCGGGCATCATCGCCAGTGGCGACCAACTGGTCGACCTGGACAGCCAGCTCGCCGAGCTCATCGCCCTGCGCGACGAGGGCAAGATCGGCGGTATCGGCCTGAGCCACGTCAACCTCGCGCAGCTGCGCCAAGCCCTCCCGGCCGGCATCGTCTGCGTGCAGAACCTGTACAACGTCCTCACCCGCGACCACGAGGACGTGCTGACCGAGTGCGCCGAGCAAGGGATCGCCTGGGTGCCGTACTGCCCGCTCGGATCGGCCTTCGACTGGCTGCCCAGCGTCACCGACGACCCGGTCGTCATCGCGCACGCCGGACGCCTCGGCATCACCCCTGCTCAGGCCGGGCTGGCCTGGCTACTCGGCCACAGCCCGGCCACGCTGCTGATCCCCGGCACCCGCAACCTCGCCCACCTGGCCGACAACGTCGCGGTCACCCGGATCCACCTCGACCAGCAAGCGACGACGGCCTTCAACGCACTGTCCCAGCACTCGCCCACGTAACCGGAAACCCCAAGAAGGCGGTTCAAGCAAGCGCCCCCAAGAGGTGGAAACGCAAGGCGGCTCCTCGTGTGGGCGAAGCGACCCAACGAAGACGGAAAGCGACGCCCCTGGTCGTCGCCGTGCCGGCGATCCCGTGCGTGATGCTCAGCTCACCGGGTGCCAGCCGGGAGGAGGGTCCTCGCCGACCCGGCCGTCGACCGCCTCGCGGAGAAGGTCGGCGTGGCCGGTATGCCTGCCGTACTCCTCGATCAGGTCGCAGACCAGCCGACGCAGGCTGGCGTGCTCCCCACCCGGAGTGGAGATGTGAGCGAGCTGGTCGAGGCCGCTGTCGGCCAGCGCGGCCTCCAGCGTCGCGCGCG
The DNA here is from genome assembly GCF_053602655.1 of Sphaerisporangium sp. NPDC004334. Lineage (NCBI taxonomy): Bacteria > Bacillati > Actinomycetota > Actinomycetes > Streptosporangiales > Streptosporangiaceae > Sphaerisporangium > Sphaerisporangium sp. NPDC004334. The sequence continues at coordinate 47,998 of NZ_JBSGDZ010000026.1, read as the reverse complement.
AACGGGCGACGGCGTCGTCCCACAACCGGTACAGGTGCTCGGGTTCGTCGGTGTCGGCGGAGGTGAACTGCCAGTCGTCGCCGCCTTCCCAGTGCTCCTCCCACGGTGAGCCGATCGACTTGCCCTGGAACTTGACGTTGAACATGTGGTCCTCCACCACGGCCAGGTGCTTGAGGAGACGGCCGAGGGTGAGCGTGGAGGCGCCGACACGGGTCCGCAGCCCGTCCTCGTCGAGGCCGTCCGCCTTCCAGCGAAAGGTGGTGCGCAGTCGCTCGAGCGCGCCCACCAGGTGCGCGGCCTCGTCACCGGCCAACGGCGGCTCCCACGGAGTATCGGTCATAACCGCAACCCTGGCACAGGTGAGCCGAAGACGGCTCGACATGGCCCTTCGCGACATCCCGCCGCCCCTTGCGGTGATCGCAAGGCCCTGTGAGCTGGAGCCGCCTAAGGGAATCGAACCCTTGACTACGCATCACGAGTCAGAACCAACTCGTCGCCCGACGTGCCTGGACGTCCCATCGCACCTGTCAGAACCCCTGCCACCATGATCGTCCTCTGTGGCCATCCACCGCCGTCGCGGTACGTCGTCAGCATGCCTGTCGACGTGGATGTCGTCGCGGTCGACGCCGGCCCGCATCCTGGTCTCAGGGGACCAGAACGACCTTGCCGAGGTTGCGGCGGGACTCGATGATCTCGTGGGCGCGCGCTGCTTCGGCGAGCGGGATTTCAGCGAATACGCGGGGGCGCAGCGTGCGGTTGCGGTGGAGCTCCCACAGCTCGTCAAGCCAGCGCGCGTAGACCTCGGGCTTGCCCCGGGCGATGGCCGCCATCTGGAAGCCGATGACCGACGCGCTCCGAATAAGCAGCTCATACGCGTCGATTGTGCCGCCGCCCGAACTGAAAGCGACCAGACGGCCGCCGGGGGCCAGAGCGCGCACCGCGGGGCTGAGGAGTTCTCCGCCGACCCCGTCCATGACGATGTCGACCGGATCGCCCCAGGACTCGTCCCCGTAGAGCACGACCTCGTCGGCGCCGAGGGCGCGAACGAACTCCGCCTTGTCCACACTGCTGACGGCCGCGACCACACGACAGGCCCCGCCTGCCTTCGCATACTGCAGGGCGAGGGTGCCGACCGCACTGGCCGCTGCGGTGACCAGGACGGCGTCGCCGGGGTGGGGGCGGCCGGCCTCATAGGCGCCGCGTGCCACCAGGCCGCTGCGGACCAGGGCCACGGCGTCGACGCTGGTAGCCCAGTCGGGAATCGCGGAGGCCATCGTGTGGTGGATGAGGGTCAGTTCGGCATAGGCATGAAAGAAGGAGAGACCGGTGACGCGGTCGCCCACGGCGAAACCGGTGACCCCTTCGCCGAGGGCGGTGACGGTGCCTGCCACCTCACCGCCGAGCGGGACGGGCTTGGCGCCCTCGCGCACCTTCCGTACGGCCGGCAGCGTGACACCGACCGCTTCGGCATGGACGAGCAGCTCACCCGGGCCGGGCTCCGGAACAGGGGTTTCCTCGATGAACAGAACCGCGGGGCCGCCGCTGACCTCATAGCGGACACGACGCATGGACACCTCCGGCATGTGACATGAGCGTGCAGGATCATTGGCATTCCCAATGGATGCTCAACCTATGGGGCAAGTCGTTGGAAAGTCCAATGACTTTGGGATAGCTTGCCGTCGTGACTCCCACCGAATGCCCGCGCGCCCTGGCGCACATCCAGTCCCTGCCGAGCTGGCTGGCCGGCCGGGTCGCGGCGCGCGGCCGGAGCCTGGTCGCTGAGGCGATCGCCGAGGAAGGGCTGAAACTGCAGCATCACGCCGTGCTCGCGGCGGTGTCCGAGTACGGCCCGGTCGCCCAGGCGGATGTGGTACGCCGCTTGGGCTTCGACGCGAAGGACGTGGTCCTCCTGCTCAACGACCTGGAAAAAGCCGGGCTGGCGGTACGGGAACCCGATCCGCAGGACCGCCGCAAGAACGCGGTGACGGTGACACCGACGGGCGCGCAAACCCTGGAGCGGTGCGCGAAGCTGGCGGAGCGGGCCAACGCCGCGCTCCTGGCGCCGCTCAGCGCGGCGGAAGGCCAACAGCTGATGGAGCTGTTGACCCGGGTGTACGAGGCGTAGCGCCGCTCTACGTGTCTTTCGACTGCCGTGGAGCCAACCTGGGTCAACGAGACGTTCGACATCCTGCAGGTGCACCACCCGGAGTGGCCGCCGCCTGAACACGCCTGTCAGCAAGGGTGTCAGCAAAAAGCCCCTTGCGGTGATCGCAAGGGGCCTGTGAGGTGGAGCCGCCTAAGGGAATCGAACCCTTGACCTACGCATTACGAGTGCGTCGCTCTGGCCGACTGAGCTAAGGCGGCGTGCCACGGGGTACCCGCAGCGTGTGGAAGTCTACAGGTTTCCGGGCGTTCTCGCTCACGTCGGTGGCGGGCGGATGGCGGGGTCAGGTGACCTTGGGGCAGAGGGTGCCGGTCTTGGGTGTGGCCACGGTGAGCAGGTAGCGGTCGACGGCGGCGTCGATGCAGCTGGAGCCGGTGCGGTAGGCGGTGTGGCCGTCGCCGTCATAGCTCAGGAGCACCCCTGAGGACAGCTGCGAGGCCAGTGCCTTGGCCCACTCGTACGGTGTGGCGGGGTCGCGCTGGGTGCCGACGACGAGGATGGGCGGGGAGCCGGCGGCCTTCAGCGGCTTGTCGGTGCCGATGGGCTTGGCCGGCCAGTATTCGCACGGCAGGGAGCCCCACATGACGTAGGCGCCGAAGTGCGGGGACTCCTGCTGCGCCGCGCGGGCGGCGTCCTCGTAGGCGGCGGTGTCTCGTGGGTAGGGGTGGTCGATGCAGTTGACGGCCATGTTGGCCTCGGTCTGGTTGGAGTAGCTGCCGTCCTGGTGGCGGTCGACCAGGATGTCGGCCAGTCGCAGCAGGGTGGTGCCGTCCCCGCGGAAGGCCTGGGCGAGAGCGGTGCGGAGCACGGGCCAGGAGCGCTTGTCGTACAGGGCGGTGACGATGCCGAGGGTCGTCCACGACTCGTCGATCTTGCGGCCGTCCCCGGTGTTGTTGCGCAGCGGGTGCTCGTCGGTGCTCTTCAGCAGGGTCGTCAGCTGCGCGAGCGCGGCGTCGGTGTTCTTCGGGGAGAACGGGCAGGTGGTCTGGTTGAAGCAGTCGGCGAGGAAGGAGCGGAACGCGACCTCGAAGCCGCGCGCCTGGGCCGCGTTGACCGTCGGGACCGGGGCGAGGGCGGGGTCGATGGCGCCGTCCAACACCAGGGCGCGCACCCTCTTCGGGAACAGGTCGGCGTAGACGGTGCCCAGGTAGGTGCCGTACGACTTGCCCAGGTACGTCATGCCCTGGTCGCCGAGGACGGCGCGCAGGACGTCCATGTCGCGGGCGGCGTCGGCGGTCCCGACGTGCGGGAGGAGCTTGGCCGACTTGGCCTGGCATCCTTCGGCGAAGTCCTTGGCGCCCTTGGCGAGCTCCTTGACCTCGGCGGAGTCGTCCGGCGTGCCGTCCAGCCCGATGAACTTGTCGAGTTGGGGGCCGGACAGGCAGTGGACCGGCGCGGACTCCCCGACGCCGCGCGGGTCGAAGCCGACCGTGTCGAACCGGGCGAGGATGGCGGGCGTCAGCACGGTCTTGGCGGCGCGGGCGTACTCGATGCCGGAGCCGCCCGGTCCGCCCGGGTTGAGGATGATGGACCCGATGCGCTGCTTCCCGGTCGCGGGGAGGCGGATCACGCTGATCGCGATGCGGTCGCCGGACGGGGCCGCGTAGTCCAGGGGCACTTCGAGCTTGCCGCACTGGAAGCCGTTCTTGCAGTCCGTCCACGCGATCTTCTGCCCGTAGTAGGGCGCGAGCGCGGCCGAGGGGGCCTTGGCGGCGTCCCCACCGGCCGAGGTCGGCCCGTCCGCGCGGTTGCCCGCGTCGCCCGTCGCCGAGCAGGCCGAGGCGAACAGCATCGCCGCCACAAATGCGGTAGCCGTACGGCTAGCGCCGGAAAAGCGCATCATCGCGCCGCCACCCATCCCCCGTTGTAGACGTCTTCGTCGCGGCGTGCCCGTCGGCGGGCCCTTGCCGCTGATTCCCGCCGGCCTCTGTCACAGAGGCCCCGCGGGCCGTTCCCCCGTTGTGCGATGCCGGCTGTCGATCAACCGCGCGGCGTCTTGGTTGTACCCCGCCGACGTGGGCTTTCACTCCTCGACGGTATCCCGTCCGCCGTACCTCGCGTCGTGCTGTTGGCGCGGCGAGCACACGCTCGCCCGGGAGCAGGCGCACCGGCGTCCCCCGTCGTTCAGGCGCACGACGACCGAGTCGGAGGGCACGTTGTGGCCGATGACCGTGCCTTCCCCTTCGGGCGTGTCGACCGCCGCCCCCACGCGCGGCGCCGCCGAACGGAACTCCTGGTACAGCGGGTGCTCGTACTTCAGGCAGCACATCAGCCGCCCGCAGGCCCCCGCGATGCGGAGCGGATTGACCGGAAGATCCTGGTCTTTGGCCATGCGGACCGAGACGGGTTCGAAGTCCTTGAGGAAGGTGGCGCAGCACAGGTCACGGCCGCAGGGGCCGATGCCGCCCTGGAGGCGGGCCTCGTCGCGCGGGCCGATCTGGCGCAGCTCCACGCGCGCCCGCAGGTTGCGGGCGAGATCGCGGACCAGGGCCCGGAAGTCCACCCGGTGCGGGGCCGAGAAGTACACGGTGTAGACGTTCTCGGCGTCGAGGTAGTCGACACCGACGATCTTCATCGGTAGCTCGTGCCGTTTGATGAGGCGCTTGGACACGCTGCGGGCCTCTGCGCGCCGCCGCCGGTTGCCCTCGTCCCGCTCAAGGTGGTCTTCGCCGGCGATGCCCGCGCAGACGGGCAGGCCCTCGACGTCGTCGCTCACCCATTGCGGCGCCCACACGCACTCGGCCACTTCCGCCCCGGCCTCGGTCGGCACGAGAACCTTGTCGCCGACCTTGGGACTGTGGTCGCCGGGATCGAGATAGTAGAGCCGTCCGTAGCGGGTGAAGCTAACGGCCATGATCATGCCCACGGAACGCCTCCGCCTCCTAGCCGTCACGCCCGGTACGGCCAGCGCCTGCGCGCTTCCGGCCCACATTACGCGCAGATCGGTCGCAGGAGGCAACCCTTCGGGACGGCGCCGCTCATCGCGGAGCGGCGGCGGGGGCGTCCGCCGCGGCGGCGGCGCCAGGGATGCCGGAGGCGCCGTGGCCGGCGGTGAGGGTGGCGTACACCGACCGCAGCCTGCCTTCCAGCTCGACCAGGGCCCGCAGCACCGGATCGGCGCCCTGGCCCGCCGGCTGGTCCTGGTCGAGCGGCGGGAGTTCGACGGGCACCCACGCGGGAGCGGGGCGACGGCCCAGAGTCAGCCGGATGGCTCCGATGTTCCTGCGCAACGCGATCCGGGCCGCGTGGTGGGACGGAGTGGAGGACGGACCGGGCTCCGCCGCGGCGGGCGGGGTGGCGGGTGCCGCGGTCGCCGAAGGAGTGGAAGACGAACGCGGCGGTGGCGGGGCGGTGAGCGTGGCGACCGGGTCGCCGCATGCGGCCAGGTCCTCCGCGCATTCCGCCAGCCCCGGACGGGTCCGGTGCGCGGGCAGCACGGGGACGAACGGCCGCAGGACGTGCCGCAGGGCGACCAGAGGCTCGGCGGCGATCTTCAACGCCGCGGCCTGTTCGTCGAACCGCGCGCGTTTCTCCTGCTCCGGCGGGCCTTGCAGAAGATCGCCGAGCGCCTCCAGTGTGCGCGACAGGTTCCGGCGCACGACGGCCTCGGTTCTGATCGGCAGCAGGACGAACGCCGGGAGGACCGCGCAGACGGTGCCGAGCACGATCTGCAGCAGACGCTCGCCAAGGAACGCCGGACCGGCCTGGCCCAGCAGCCCGTACAGCAGGGCGAGCATGCTGGTCATGCAGAACGACCAGTACGCGTAGTCCACCTGGCGGAGGATCAGTCCCACCAGCAGGTACGCGAAGATCGCCACGACCGCGGCCACCGGGTGCCCCGTGACCGGACCGGCGATCAACGTCGCCGTGCCCGCCCCGGCCAGGGCGCCGGCGAAGCGCTGGGCACCCTTGTGCAGGACGTGGCCCCGCGACCGGGCTCCGATGGTGACCACCAGGGCCGTGACCACCGTCCAGGGCCAGTGGGCGGGGAAGAGCAGGTGGCCGGCCGTGAAGGCGAGCGCCAGGGCCAGCGCCGACTGCGCGGCCAGCCGGGTGTGCACGAGCCCGGACGCCGCCGCCGAGGACGAGAGCGGGGACGGCGACGGCGACGGCGACGGCGACGGCGACGGCGACGGCGACGGCGACGGGAGTGGGACGGCGGCCGTCCCGTCGCGGGGAGGCGCCGGTCGGGGACGCAGACGCGCCATGGTCACGGCCGCGACGCCGTTCCACGCGACCGCGACGAGCGCCGCCACCGCCGACCAACCCAGCGCGGCGAGTGGGTCGCCGCCGACCGGGACCGGTGCCATGAACAGGCCCAGCAGGGGCAGCGCCAACAACCGCCCGAACGCCGACGCGACGTGGCCGTACCGCCGCAGGTGGATCGACACGAAGACGAGCACGACGAACAGGGCGCTCCCCACCAGGGGACTGACGAGCATGAGCGCGCCGGCGACCGCCACGCAGGCGGTCACCGCCGGGAGCCCGAGGATCACCAGCGGACCCTTCCAGCCGGCCCCGCCACGGGAGACCCGGTCCAGGGAGAAGGCGATCACCACACCGAGGACGAGCACACCGGACGACGCGTGGGCCCAGCGGGCGAGGACGGCGAGCGTGGCGAACGTCCCCACGGCGGCGACGAACGCGCGGAACCCTTGGAACACCGCGAAGCGGTCCGGCAGCACGGACCGGCGGCCGAAGCGTATGCGCCGCATCATAAGCATGTACGTATCAGATTCCCGCGATTGGCGGCTAGATAGTACGAGAAAGCGTATTATCTGATCGTGGAAGAGGACGATGCGCGGGCCGAGGTCTCGGCGGTACGGCGGGGAGCGATGCGGCTGGCCAGGCGGCTGCGGGCCGAACGGCCAGAAGGGGTCTTGAGCAGCGCGAAGCTCAGCGTCCTTTCGCATCTGTACCACCGGGGCGGCATGACGCCCAAGGCGATCGCCGAGCTGGAACGCGTGCAGGCGCAGTCGATGACCCGCGTCCTGGCCGAGCTGCAACGCGAGGGGCTGGTCGCCCGCGAACGCGACCCGGGCGACGGACGCCAGTCCTTGATCACCCTCAGGCCCGAGGGCATGGCCGCCCTCGTGCGTGACATGTCCTATCGGGACGCGTGGCTGGGCCGGGCGATGGAGCACCATCTGTCCCCGGCGGAGCGCCGTATCCTGCACCTCGCCGGCGAGCTCATGGAACGACTCGCCGAGGCCGGCCTCCCTCCCGGCCCGACACCGTCACCGTCGGAGTCGGAGTCGGAGTCGACGATCCAGGCGACCGGTCCGGCCTGAGGTCAGGGACGCCAGAGGGAGACGGCCATCGCCTCGACGGCGATCTGGGGGTTGACGTTGGCGGCCAGCCGCTCGCGACAGAGCATGATCGCGTCGATGCGCCGCAGGGTGTCCTCGGGCGGGCTCGACCGCGCCAGCGCGACCAGGTCGGCCCTGCGGTCTTCGGTGGACAGTTCCACCTCGGCCCCGAACTGGACGGCCAGGACGTCGCGGTAGAAGGCGACCAGGTCCAGCAGGGCGACGTCGAGCGAGTCGCGTTTGATGCGCGTCGCGCGCGACTTCTGCCGGTCCTCCAGCTCCTTGATCGCCCCGGCGCCGCCGCGCACCAGCCCCTTGTTGAGACCCTTGCCCGACGAGCCCTCGCCGTAGATCTTGCGCAGCTCGGTGGTCTCGGCCTGGTTGAGGTGCGCGGTGGCCTCCTCGGCGTCCTCGGCGGAGGTCTTGACCAGGCGTTCGGCGGCGTCGACGCACTCGCCGACGCCGGTGAGCGAACGCGGCAGCGACAGGACGGCCTCGCGCCGGCGGCGTACCTCCTCGTCCAGGGCCAGCCGCCGCGCCCGGCCGATGTGCCCCTGGGTGGCCCGCGCGGCGAACTCCGCCACCTCGGGCGCGACGCCGTCGCGCGTGGCCAGGACGTGCGCGACGGCCGCCGTCGAAGGCGTGAGCAGGGTGACCACCCGGCACCGGGACCGGATCGTGATCACCATGTCGTCCGGGGACGGCGCGCACAGCAGCCACACCGTGCGCGGCGGCGGCTCCTCGATGGCCTTGAGCAGCGCGTTGGCGGCCGCCTCGGTGGAGCGGTCGGCGTCCTCGAACAGGATGACCCGCCACCGGCCGAGTGTCGGAGCGCCCGCCGCGCGGAGCACGAGCTCGCGCGTCTGCTTGACGCTGTACGACAGCCCTTCGGGCCGCACGGTCTCGACGTCGGGGTGGGAGCCGATGGCGACCTGGTGACACAGGTCGCAGTGGCCGCAGCCCTGGTCGGGACAGAGCAGCGCCGCGGCGAATGCCCGGGCGGCCTCCGAACGGCCCGACCCGGGGGGACCGGTGAACAGCCAGGCGTGCGTCATGCCGGCGCCGCGCCCTCCCGCGAGGGCCTCGGCGGCGGCCGCGGCGGCACGTCCGAGAACGTCCGCCGCCTCGTCCTGGCCGACCAGGTCGTCGAAGACCGTCACGCAGGCAAGACTAGTCGCGGATGGCGGGCATCGTGCCGGTGATGGCCTCGGTCTCCTGGGGGACCGGGTCGGGCAGGATCTCGCGGACGCGGTCCTGGATCAGCAGGGAGATCTCCTGCTGCGTGCGCTGCCCGTCCACGACGAGGTAGCGGTCGGGCTCGGCGGCGGCCAGCGCGCGGAACTCCCGGCGCACCCGCTCGTGGAACTCCAGCGGCTCGGCCTCGATGCGGTCGGCCGGCGAGGCCATGCGCGTCAGCCCCACCGACGGCGGCACGTCGATCAGCACGGTCAGGTCGGGGACCAGCCCGCTGGTGGCCCAGGAGTTCACCTTGGCGACGTCCTGCTGGTCGAGCTCGCGCCCGGCGCCCTGGTAGGCGAGCGAGGAGTCGACGTACCGGTCGCAGACGACCATCGCGCCGCGGTGCAGGGCGGGCCGGATGACCTTCTCGACGTGCTCGGCGCGGTCGGCCGCGTACAGCAGGGTCTCCGACCGCGCGGACAGCCCTTGGTGCGCCGAGTCGAGCAGGATGGCCCGCAGCCGCATGCCGACCTTGGTGGAGCCCGGCTCGCGGGTCTGCACCACGTCGAAGCCCTGGTCGCGCAGCCAGATGGCGATCAGCCGCGACTGGGTGGTCTTGCCCGACCCCTCGCCGCCCTCGAAGGCGATGAACAGGCCGTGCGACAGCTCGGCGGGTTCGGACACGTACCGCTCGCCGCGGAAGGCGGCCATCAGGTCGGAGGTTATGGACACCTCGCGCCGGTCGTCCATGTGGCGCAGCGCGAGCGCGCCGACGACGATCGCGACGAGCGCCCCGATGAGCATGACGAGGTTCGGGCCGTCGAAGTGGTAGTCCAGGTGGGCGCCGAGCGTGATGACGTGCGTGCCGAACACGCCGGCGAGGGCCGGGGCGACGGCGACCACGAGCAGCAGGGTCACCCGGGCCATGGACTGCAGGAAGGAGAAGGTGCGGCCGCGGATGCCGTCCTCGACCTCCAGGCCGATGAGCGTGTACCCGATGATCCAGGCGATGCCCGCGCAGGCGCCGAGCACGACGACCAGCATGACGACGATGACCAGGTTGTGGATCAGCGCGGTGCCGGCCAGCACGACGCCGGCCGTGACGATCGCCAGCCCGAACAGGCGCCGCCGCGACAGCTCGCGCAGCAGCCGGGGGCCGAAGAAGATGCCGGACGCCATGCCGAGGAAGACGGCGGCGAAGACCGTGCCGTACGCGGCGTCCCCGCCGCCGAGCGCCACGACGTACACCTTGGCGACGCCGATGACCGCCCCGCCGGCGGCGAACGCGCCGAGCATCCCGATGACCAGCCCGCGGACCATGCGGTTGCCGCCGACGAAGCGCCAGCCGTCGACGATCTGCCGCAGCACCGAGGGGGTGGCGACCGCGGCGGTGTGGCCCTTGGGGATGCTGCGGAGCGTGAAGATCAGGAACGCGGAGACCAGGTAGGCCAGGGCGTTGACGATGAGCGCGGGGTGGGCGGGCTCCAGGGCCATGCTCGGGACCGCCTTGCCGAGCACCTCGACGCTGACCGACAGCACGGCGAACAGCGCCGCGGCCACCGGCGCGGTGCCGTAGGTGACCAGCAGGTTGAGCTGGTTGGCCTCCTCCAGGCGGTCCTTGGGCACGAGGTTCGGGACGGTGGCGTCCTTGGCGGGCACCCAGAACAGGTTCACGCACTCGACGAGGAACGTCGCGATGATGATCCACTGGTAGCTGCCGACCAGCGGGATCGACAGCACGAGCGCGAAGCGCGCGAGGTCGGCCAGGAACATGGTCAGGCGCCGGTCGAACCGGTCGGCGAACGCGCCCGCGAGCGGCCCCAGCACGATGGCGGGCAGCATCTTGACGACGAAGACGCCGCCGATGGCGAGGCTCTGCGCCTTGTACCCCGCTCCCTGGGTCAGGTACGCGGCGAACGCGGTGATCGCGATGATGTTGAGCCAGTCACCCAGGCTGCACACCGCCATGGCCGTCCACAGCCGGCGGAAGGGCGCGTTCGCCAGCACGTGGGGAGGTCTGCGACGCGAGGCGGACCGGCCGGAGGTGGTCATGATGTCAGCGTATCCAGGTGCTCGCTGGGCAAGGGGCGGATCGCGCGCAAGACGGATTCGCCCGCGTGGTCCTCACCTGAGGGTATTACCAGTCCCTGCCCCTCGCAGGAAAGATGTGGCGAAAAGTAGGACAGGTTCCTGGTTCCACGAGCGCGGACCCGGCCCCGCCCGGCGCGTGCGGTCGATCGCCGGATGATCTCTCAGGCACCGGACGGCACTCGGGCCACTCAAGTGTCACCTCTGCGACACAGCCAGCCTCCCGCGACATGCATGCCGCTCCCAGAGTGGGAGAAATCGCCCGACCCGGAGGTACGTACGGCACATCTCGGGCAGCCTCCCCACGGTGAACAGACACTCGCCTCGAGATGACGTTCTCCCGAACGTATGCGCCCGCCGGGCGGACGTCGGCGGCCTCCAGGCTTTGCCGGCCTGGACGCGTTCCCGCGCCGGCCGCGGGGAACGGGATGCCGAGGAGGCGCCGGCCGGCCTTCCCTGCCGTCGAGAAAAGGGGCGCCCCTGCTGACGGGCGCGCTCTTGCCAAGGCTAAGGTAAGTCTGTCCTAATTTAGGTAAGGCTAAGCAAGCGTCGAGGAGCAGCGGTGTTCGCCAGTTATCTCATCGGTCTTCGAGAGGGCCTTGAGGCGACCCTTGTCGTGTCGATCCTTGTCGCCTTCCTCGTCAAGAGCGACCGGCGGGAACGGCTGCCGCTCGTGTGGGCCGGGGTCGCCGCCGCCGTCGCGCTGTCGGTGGCCTTCGGCGCGTTGCTCACCTTCACCGCCGCCAACCTCGACTCGCGCTCGCACGAGTTCTTCGACGCGATCGCCTCGCTGGCCGCCACCGTCTTCGTCACCTTCATGATCTTCTGGATGCGGACGGCGGCCCGGCGCATGTCCGGCGACCTGCGCGCCAAGCTGACCGAGGCGCTCAACCTCGGCGCGACCGCCGTCGTCGTGATGGCCTTCCTCGCGGTGGCGCGCGAGGGCCTCGAGACCGCGCTGCTCTTCTTCGCCGCCGCACAGGGCGCCACCACCAGCGCGTCCCCGCTGATCGGCATCTGCCTGGGCCTGCTCACCGCCGTCGTGCTCGGCTGGGCCCTGTACGCGAGCGCGCTGCGCATCAACCTGACCAAGTTCTTCACCTGGACCGGCCTGCTGCTGATCATCGTGGCGGCCGGCATCTTCAAGTACGGCGTCCACGACCTCATCGAGTCCGGCGTGGTGCAGGTTCTGACCGCTCCCGCGTTCGACCTGTCCGGCGCCCTTCCCCCGGACGCCTGGTACACCACGCTGCTGAGCGGCATGTTCAACTTCACCCCGCAGCCCACCATCCTCGAGACGATCGCCTGGGTCGCCTACCTCGTGCCGGTGCTGGTGCTGTTCCTCGTGCCGCCCCGCAAGAAGGACGCCTCCCGCGCGCCGTCCGCGACGCCCGCGTCCACCTCCTCGTGACGCTCCCCATGACCAGACGCCATCTCATGAACAGACGTCCCCGCCGCGCCGCGTCCCGGCCGCACCACCTCGACCATCTCTGGAGAATCATGCGCACCCCCCTCGTCCTCACCGCCGGCGCGCTGGCCTTGGCGGGGCTCACCGCGTGTTCCTCGACGGGCGGCGGCGCGGACACCTCCGCCCAGGCAGGGGGAAAACCGGGCAAGATCAGCGTCGCCGCCTCCGACACCGACTGCAAGGTCTCGGCGACCGACCTGCCCGCCGGCACCTCGACCTTCGCGGTGACCAACGGCGGCACCAAGGTCACCGAGTTCTACGTCTACGCGGCGGGCGACCGCGTCATGGGCGAGGTGGAGAACGTCGTCCCCGGCCTCACCCGTGAGGTCCTCATCGAACTGCCCGCCGGCACCTACGAGACCGCCTGCAAGCCGGGCATGATCGGCAAGGGCATCCGCAACCCGCTCAAGGTGAGCGGCGCCGCCGCGCCTCTCAGCGGCGACGCCAAGCTCGCCCAGGCCACCACCGACTACCAGCGGTACGTCAAGAGCCAGGCCGGCACGCTGCTCACCAAGACCCAGGAGTTCGTGGACGCCGTGAAGGCGGGCGACATGGACAAGGCCAAGAAGCTGTTCCCGGTCGCGCGGACGTACTGGGAGCGCATCGAACCGGTCGCCGAGAGCTTCGGCGACCTCGACCCCGCCATCGACGCCCGCGAGGGCGATCTGGCCAAGGGCGAGGAGTGGACCGGGTTCCACAAGATCGAGAAGGATCTGTGGATCACCAAGGACATCAGCAAGGACGGCCCCGTCGCCGACAAGCTGATGGCGGACGTGAAGAAGATCGTCGAGCTGGCCTCGTCAGAAAAGGTGCCGCCGCTCAAGCTCGCCAACGGCGCCAAGGAGCTCCTCGACGAGGTCGCCACCGGGAAGATCACCGGCGAGGAGGACCGCTACTCCCACACCGACCTGTGGGACTTCGCCGCCAACCTCGAAGGCTCGCAGGCCGCGGTCGCCGCTCTGCGCCCCGTCCTGGACGAGCGCGACCCCGCCCTGGCCAAGACCTTGGACGAGAAGTTCGCCGCCGCCGAGGCGACGCTGGAGAAGCACCACGACGGCGACGGCTGGAAGCTGCACACCGACCTGTCCAAGGAAGACCTCAAGGAGCTCTCCGACGCGATCAACGCGCTGGCCGAGCCGATCAGCAGGGTCGCCGCGGTGGTGGCCAAGTGACGCGCGTTCGCCGCCGCCGCGCGCGGGCAGGGGAGGTCCGATGACGCAGATGAACCGGCGCAGGCTGCTCGGCATCGGCGCGGCGGGCGTCGCGGCCGCCGGCGCGGGCGCGTTCGCCACCCGCAGCGTCATGGAAGGGCCCGCCCCCGCGGCCGCCGCCTCCACCTCCGACCCGGTGTCCTTCTACGGCGAGCACCAGGCCGGCATTGTCACGCCCGCGCAGGACCGCCTGCACTTCGTGAGTTTCGACGTCATCACCAAGAATCGCGCCGAGCTCGTCGACCTCCTGCAGGAGTGGACGGCCGCGGCCGCGCGGATGGCCCAGGGCAAGGACGCCGGGACGTTCGGCGCGGTCGGCGGCGCCGTGGAGGCTCCGCCCGACGACACCGGCGAGGCACTGGGTCTGCCCGCGTCCGGGCTGACGATCACCATCGGCTTCGGGCCCTCGCTGTTCGACGACCGGTTCGGCCTGACCGCCAAGAAGCCCGCCGCGCTGGCCGACCTGCCGAAGTTCCCCGGCGAGGACCTGCGGCCGGAGATCTCCGGCGGCGACATCTGCATCCAGGCGTGCGCCCACGACCCGCAGGTCGCCGTGCACGCGGTGCGCAACCTCGCCCGCATCGGCTTCGGGAAGGTGTCGGTCCGCTGGTCCCAGCTCGGCTTCGGCCGCACGTCCTCCACCTCGCGCGCCCAGGCCACCCCGCGCAACCTCATGGGCTTCAAGGACGGGACCGCCAACCTCAAGCTGGAGGACGCCGCCCTGCTGCGCGACCAGCTCTGGGTGGCCCCCGGGGACGGCCCCGCGTGGATGGCCGGCGGCAGCTACATGGTGACCCGCAAGATCCGCATGAACATCGAGACCTGGGACCGGACCTCGCTGTCCGAGCAGCAGGACATCTTCGGCCGCGACAAGGGCGAGGGCGCGCCGCTGGGCAAGAAGAAGGAGTTCGACCAGCTCGACTTCGCGGCCAAGAAGCCCGACGGCACGCCGATGATCCCGATGGACTCCCACGTCCGGCTCGCGCACCCGTCCACGCACGGGAACGCCCACCTGCTGCGCCGGGGCTACAACTACGTGGACGGCTCCGACGGGCTCGGACGGCTCGACGCGGGGCTGTTCTTCATCGCCTACCAGCGCGACCCGCACAAGCAGTTCGTGCCGATCCAGATGGAACTGGCGCGCAAGGACAAGCTGAACGAGTACATCAAGCACGTCTCCAGCGCCCTGTTCGCCTGCCCTCCCGGCCTGCGCGACGCGGGCGACTACTGGGGCCGCACCCTGTTCGCCTGAACACCGCAGCGCCCGCCATGGGCCCGCGAAGGCGCCCAGCCTGGGCGACGCGGGCGACTACTGGGCCCGCGAAGGGGACCGGCCTGCGCGACGCGGGCGACTACCGGGACCGCGAAGGAGACCGGGGCGCCGCCGTATCGGCGACGCCCCGCTCACACATCCCGGTATCTCAGGACTTGGCGCCGGCCTTCGCCCCCGCCTTGGCCCGCGGGCGCTTAGGCGCCGGGCCCCGCGCGCGGCGCTCGGCCAGCAACTCGGCGGCACGCTCGATCGTGATCTGCTCCACCGAGTCGTCCTTGCGCAGCGACGCGTTGGTCTCGCCGTCGGTCACGTACGGGCCGAAACGGCCTTCCTTGACCACGACCGGCTGCTTGGAGACCGGGTCCACGCCGAGCTCACGCAGCGGCGGAGCGGCGGCCGCACGGCCCCTGCCCCGCGTCTTGGGCTGGGCGAACAGCTCTTTGGCCTGGTCGATCGTGACCGTGAACAGCTCGTCCTCCGAGGCCAGCGACCGGGAGTCCGTCCCCTTCTTGATGTAGGGGCCGAACCTGCCGTTCTGCGCCGTGACCTCCTCGCCGTCGATCTCGCCCAGCGCGCGCGGCAGCGACAGCAGCTTCAGCGCGTCGTCCAGGGTGATCGTGTCCAGCGACATGGACTTGAGCAGCGACCCCGTGCGCGGCTTGGCGACGTCCTTCTTCGCCTTCCGCTTGGTGCCCTCGGCGGGCGGCGGCTCCTCCTCGGGCAGGATCTCGGTCACGTACGGGCCGAAACGCCCGGACTTCGCGACGATCACCCGCCCGGTGGCCGGGTCGGTGCCGAGCTGACGCTCGCCGCTCGGCTGGGTGAACAGCTCCTCGGCCCTGTCGGCGGTGAGCTCGTCGGGCGCGAGATCCTCGGGGACGTTGACGCGGGCGCCGTCCCGGTCCAGGTACGGCCCGTACCGGCCGACCCGGATGACGATGTCAGTGCCCCTGATCGAGAACGAGCTGATCTCGCGCGCGTCGATCTCGCCGAGGTCGCTGACCAGCTCCTTCAGCCCGTCGTCACCCTGGTCGCCGTAGTAGAACCGGCGCAGCTCGGGCACCCGCTCGGCGCGGGCGTTGGCGATGTCGTCGAGGACCTTCTCCATCTCGGCGGTGAAGTCGTAGTCGACCAGGTTGCCGAAGTGCCGCTCGAGAAGGTTGACCACGGCGAAGGCCAGGAACGACGGCACCAGCGCCGTCCCCTTCTTGAACACATACCCCCGGTCGAGGATCGTCCCGATGATCGACGCGTACGTCGACGGGCGTCCGATCTCGCGGTCCTCAAGCTCCTTGACCAGCGAGGCCTCGGTGAAGCGGGCCGGCGGGCGGGTCGAGTGGCCCTCGGCCTCCAGCTCCAGCGCCGTCAGCGCGTCGCCCTGGGCGAGGTTGGGCAGGCGGCTGACCGAGTCGTCCCGGTCGGTCGAGGGGTCGTCGGCCCCCTCCACGTACGCCTTGAGGAAGCCGTAGAAGGTGATCGTCCGGCCGGAGGCGCTGAACTCGGCCTTCTCGCCGGTGCTGGAGGTGCCGGCGATGCGGACGCTCACCGACTCGCCGACGGCGTCCTTCATCTGGGAGGCCACCGTGCGCTGCCAGATCAGCTCGTACAGGCGGAACATGTCGCCGCTGAGGCCGGTCTCCCCCGGCGTGCGGAACTCGTCCCCGGAGGGCCTGATCGCCTCGTGGGCCTCCTGGGCGTTCTTCACCTTGCTCGCGTACACCCTGGGCTTGTCCGGGACGTACTGCGAGCCGTACAGCCGCACCGCCTGGCTCCTGGCGGCGGCCAGCGCGGTCTCCGACAGCGTGGTGCTGTCGGTACGCATATAGGTGATGTAGCCGTTCTCGTAGAGCTTCTGGGCCACCTGCATCGTGTACTTGGCCGAGAAGCCGAGCTTGCGGCTGGCCTCCTGCTGCAACGTGGTCGTGCGGAACGGCGCGTACGGCCGGCGCGTGTACGGCTTGCTCTCGACCGACGTGACCGCGTAGGGAGAGTTCTCCAAGCGCTGCGACAGGGCGCGGGCGGCCTGCTCGTCGAGGTGCAGGACGTCGGCGCTCTTGAGCGTGCCGGTGCTGGCGAAGTCGCGGCCCTGGGCGACCTTGCGGCCGTCCAGCGAGGTCAAGGTCGCGCCGAAGCTGCGCGGGTCCTCGTCGCGGCCGATGTCGAACAGCGCGCGCAGGTCCCAGTAGTCGGCCGAGGTGAAGGCGATGCGCTCGCGCTCGCGCTCCACGACCAGCCTGGTGGCGACCGACTGCACCCGGCCGGCCGACAGGCGCGGCTTGACCTTCTTCCACAGGACCGGGCTGACCTCGTAGCCGTAGAGGCGATCCAGGATGCGCCGGGTCTCCTGGGCGTCCACCAGGCGCAGGTTGAGGGTGCGCGGATTCGACACCGCGTCCTGGATGGCCTGCGGCGTGATCTCGTGGAACACCATGCGGTGCACGGGCACCTTGGGCTTGAGCACCTCCTGGAGGTGCCAGGCGATGGCCTCGCCCTCGCGGTCCTCGTCGGTGGCGAGGTAGAGCTCGTCGGCGTCCTTGAGCAGTTGCTTGAGCTTGGAGACCTGCGACTTCTTGTCCGGGTTGACGACGTAGAGCGGCTCGAACTCGTTGTCCACGTTGACCCCGAGCCTGGCCCATGCCTCGCCCTTGAACTTTTCGGGGATGTCGTCGGCCTTTTCGGGCAAATCTCGAATGTGGCCGATGCTGGACTCCACGATGTAGCCGCGCCCGAGGTACCCGGCGATCGTCTTCGCCTTCGCAGGCGACTCCACGATCACCAGGCGGGTTCCGCCGGCGTTGCCGTTCTTGGCTGGCACGCTGCTTCCTACCTCGCTGTTCGCTGTCATTCCCCTGCCGATCCCGCACGGCCCGCCGTGGGAGGCGGGCCGATGTGATCCGTCACAGGCATGAAGGTAACCCGCCGCCGGAAACTTCTCCCCGTCGGACTACCCGGTCACTTACCGGTGTTCCACCTACCTGGACCCGATACCCACGAGGACGCAGAATAGAGCCCAGAGAGTGCCAGCGTCCCCTTGCACACCCTTCGGAGACTAACCGCTGTGCTCGAGTACTCCTATTTGGACCTGTATCTGCCACGCGGGACCAGCCGCGAAGCCGCCCGGCGCGTGCTGACCGAACACGCCGAATACGGACACTGGGAGCTGGACCGCCTGCGGTTGTATCCCGATGGCCGCCGCCATGTACGGCTGCGCCGCAAGATCCTGCGCGTGGCCAGCACCCTGTAGCCGCCGCCCAGGCAACTGTAACCCCCCGGCCACCGCCCCACTTCCCGTCACACCGCCCCGGGAAGAACCACCACCCCCCGAACACAGCGCCACCGACCCACCCCCTGGACCCCGATCGCCCTCCGAACACGGCCCCCCCACCCCCTGGTACCGGCCGACGCCCGGGCATGGCTTTGCCCGTCCCGGGCCGCGCCCCCGGAACGGGCAAAGCTTCTGTGCCTCACCGCGCGAGCCCGGCACGATGACCGGGCACCGTGGCCGCTCTCGCGGGCGGCGAGGCGTCTGTGGCTCCGCCGGACGCCTGGTCCGTTACGGAGTGTCTGGGAAGCGAGCCGGGACGGCGTCTCCGGCACGAGCCCTCCTCGACGAGGCCCGTCTCACGACGGGCCGTCATCTCACAAGGGCCCCGTCCGGTGACGCGACTCCAGCGAGGCGACCATTTCGGACACACGCTCACGAGAATCACTCCCGGCCTATAAGACCTTCCAAGGCCGGGCAGAGTGATCAGTCTCACAGCCCGCCGCGCGGACGGCCGCCTCTCACGCGGACCTGGGGCGATCAGCGGACGCTGAAACGTTGCCGCTCACCCCGGACACCGCCCCACAGTGATCACCGGACGGTGGGACCGCCCCCCGATCAACCCGGCGACCGGGTCTGGGGGTGACCAACGGACGGTGGCACCGCCATCGATCACCCCACGGCCGCGTCCGGCGTCCTCTCCCGAGGTGATCACCGGACGGCGGGACCGCCGCCGGTCACCTCCGGCGCAGGCGCAGGCGGCGGGTGCCCGCGAAGAGCGTGGCGGAGGCCGCGAACAGGGCGCCGGCCAGCAGGGCGACCAGCGAGCCGGAGTTCATGCCCGTCAGGCCCACCGGCTGCTCGGCGCTCATCAGGCCCGGGTTGATGGGCAGCTCCCGCGCCGCCTTGCCGTCGACGACACCGCCGACCGGCGTGGACGACACGGCCTCGCCCACGGGGCTGTTCGCCACCACGCCCGTGACCTGCTCCAACGGCCCACTGCCGCCCTCACGGGCACCACCAGGCAGGGTCGGCAGCAGCGGCAGGGGGTCGGCCTTCGGCGGCACGCCGGCGGGCCCGGACTGCCGCATCATCGTCCCGCTCTGCCCGGGCAGGGACGGCACCAGCGGCAGCTCGGGCAGCAGCCCGAGCCCCGCCGCCTTGGCGCCGGCGACCTGGCCGGAGCTGTGCGCCATGTACGCCGGCCCGCACGGCACGGGCACCCGCTGGCACGGCCCGCCGCCGCCGACGCGGGCGCCGCCCAGGCACCCGGCGGCGGCGTCGCCAAGGACGGCGACGGCGTTGCCGCAGACGTTGATCGGCGCGGTGATCGGAGCCACGATCTGGTTGCCGCCCAGGACGCTGTGCCGCCCGTCGGTGAGGTTGCCGCCCGCGCCGCGACCGGCGCCGCCCTTCACCGAGGCGCCGCCGCGGCAGCCCGCGAAGGCCTCGCCGATCACGGCGACGGCGTTGCCGCAGACGTTCACCGGCGCGGTGATGGGGGCGACGATCTGATTGCCGCCCAGGACCGAGCCGTACCCGGAGGTGCGGTTGCCGCCCGCGCCGCCCTGGCCGGCGGGACGGGCCGTGGCGCCGCCGGGGCACCCCGCGTTGCCGTTGCCGACGGCGTTGCCGCAGACGTTGATCGGCGCGGTGATCGGAGCCACGATCTGGTTGCCGCCCAGGACGCTGTGCCGCCCGTCGGTGAGGTTGTGGCCGGCGCCCGAGCCGGGACGCGGGCCGTGCCCGTTGTAGCCGTTGCCGCCGTGGCCGCCCTTGACGTGGGCGCCGCCCTGGCAGCCGGAGAACGCCCCGCCGATCAGGGCGACCGAGTTGCCGCAGATGTTGACCGGCGCGGTGATGGGGGCGACGATCTGGTTGCCGCCCAGAACCGAGCCGTGCCCGGAGGTGCGGTTGCCGCCCGCGCCGCGACCGGCGCCGCCCCTGACGACCGACGCGCCGCCCTTGCATCCCGCCGTCGCCTCGCCGAAGATCGCCACGGCGTTGCCGCAGGCGTTGATGGGGGCCGTGATCGGCGCGTTGACCTGGTTGCCGCCCAGCACGCTGTGCCGGCCGTCGGTCCTGTTGCCGCCCGCGCCGCCACCGGCGTTCTTCACCGTCGCACCGCCCCGGCAGCCCGCGTCCGAGCGCCCCACGAGAGAGACGGCGTTGCCGCAGGCGTTGATCGGGGCCGTGATCGGCGCGTTGACCTGGTTGCCGCCCAGCACGCTGCCGCGGCCCGAGGTGGTGCCCTGGATGCCGGCGGACCCGGAGCCTCCCTGGACGGACGAACCGCCGCGGGACGAGGCCGAGGACTCGCCGATCACGCCGACGGCGTTGCCGCTGATGTCGATGGGGAGGGTGATGGGAAGGTTCACCTGGTTGCCGCCGCCCACCGAGCCGGTGCCGGAGGTGTCGGCCACGGCGGTGCCGCTGCCCAGAGCCATGACGCCGACCGCGAGAAGAGCCGCGGGGGCAGAACCCTTCGCCCACGTACGCATAACAGATCGCTCCTTGGTTCTTTGGGGGGAAGTACCTGACAGAGGTTTCTTGGGGGAAGTACCTGACAGACCGCGACGCACTCGGGACCATGCCGCCCGAGGCCCCGAAAGGCGCGGACCACGCCACTCGACCGGCCCGATCGTCCGCCCGCCGCCGTCCACCCGGACGAGCGATGGCCGGACGGCTACGAACGGAGCCGACCCGCCACCACCGTCCACACGGAACTCGCGGGAACCGGACCGGCTTCTGAGGAAGCCGAGATGGAAGGGGCCGGATCGAGCGCATCGGTGCGCGCCGGCCTCCGCCCCGACCGGCCCGGACCTGCGCCGACCACCTGGACGGTGACGACGAGCGGGCCGATCGTGGCCTCCGCGCCCACCTCACCCACAGCGCCCTCACCAGACCAATAGGGCCGGACCACCGAGGTCACGCAGCAGTCGAAGAAGTTCGCGGAGCCGGGCTCGTGTGGACGAGCTCGTGAGGATCGCACGGTGGGCGGTGAGCCCGAGATCATCGCGATGCTGAGACTGACGTTTTCACCCGCGCGGAGCCGGCATGGTCACTCCCGCGACGGGGACCGACGGCACGCTCCGCGACCGGTCGGACGGCTGACGCCTCCCAGGCCGGCACAGCAGTGGGGTCAATCAGGAGAGAAAGAAGGGTCGTCCGCTACCGCGCGGAGGACAGGGGCGAGCACACTCGCCATCTCGGCGGGCGCGACCGCGAGCCGCGGGTCGAAGACCGACCTCGCGACGTCCCCGAACCCCGACCCGAACGGACCCGAGCCGGGCCTGGGAACGAACCCGTTGGCCCCCGCCGAGTGGTCGGCGGTGGACGGTTGGGGAGACAAGGGCTTCGACTGGCTGGTGAGCCCGTCGACCATCCTGCCTGCCATCGCCCCGGCATCAGCCGGAGCGTCGACGCGCACCGTGGGGAAACCGCCGGCGGAGGCCGGCCCGGTGGCGACATGAGATGTGGCGGAGCCATCACCGCGCTCGGAAGTGACCCCACGGAGATCACCGCTCATGGGCGACCCCGCACGACCCGTCCTGCGGTCGGGATGACCCGCTGGAGCGTCATCAAGAAGATCATCGGCGTCGACCAGACCATCGCCCTCGGCGAGACGGCCGACGCGCGCTCCGGCACCACCGGCCATGGCCGGACCACCGAGCACCGCCAGGCCCCCCGCCATCACCGGACGACCACGCCCAGCGACATCGGAAGTTCCAACCGACCGACCATGTTCCACAGCCCCGGCGACACCGACCGACCGACCGTGTTCCACAGCCCCGGCGGTTACCGCCTGATGGCCGTGACCATATTCGACAGCCTTCGCCGACGGCACCTGTCTCGCGGGGACGCGGGCTTCCGCGGCCACGGGACCGGCGCCGACGGCACCGAAGACGACACCCAGGAGCCAGCCGGCGGCGATCAGACCGCCGATGGCCACCAGGCGAACGAACCGGGAGCCGGCCACGAACCGTGCCATCCGGCCTTCCCGCGTCACGATCACCTGGATCTGATCATCGGTAACGATCACGGGCACGCGACCGGTGACGGTGGGCGACTGAGCCCTCCGCCGATGTTCCGGCATGCGTGCCACGTGACCTCCTTGAACTCCTTGAACGCCCCGCTTTCGCAGGACGGACCCTGGAACCAGCCCCTCAACGGAGAGTCACGCTAGCAGCACTTTGAGTTATGGCAACGCTTTTTCGCGGAACACGTCAGCAGCCGTCCAAGAAACGGTCAAGAACTCGCACCCCGAACTTGAGCGAATCCACCGGAACCCGCTCATCGATGCCATGGAACATGCCAGAGAAGTCCAAGTCGGCGGGCAGCTTCAGCGGCGCGAACCCGAAGCCCCGGATCCCCATCCGGCTGAAGGCCTTGAGGTCCGTGCCTCCCGACAGCGTGTACGGCACGGCTCGCGCCCCGGGATCCTCGGCCTGCAACGCGCCGGCCATCGCCCGCACGAGCGGCCCCTCGAAGGCCGTCTCGACCGCGACGTCGTGATAGACGAACTCCCGAGTCACATTGGGCCCCAGCAGGTCGTCGATGGTGGCGAAGAACTCCTCCTCGTAGCCGGGCAGGAAGCGCCCGTCCACATGCGCCGTCGCGGTCTGGGGGATCACGTTGGCCTTGTAGCCGGCGTCGAGCATTGTTGGGTTGGCCGTGTTGCGCAGCGTCGCGCCGATCATGCGTGCCAGCGACCCGAGCTTGGCCACCGCCGCCTCGGCGTCATCGGCCTCCAGCTCGATCTCGAAGGCCTCCAGGAAGAAGCTGCGCACGGTCGGGGTCAGCCGCACCGGCCATTCGTGACGCCCGATGCGCGCGACGGCCTCGGCCAGCTCGGTCACCGCGTTCTCGTTGTTGAGCATCGACCCGTGCCCGGCCCGGCCCGCGGCCCTGAGCGTCATCCAGGCGATGCCCTTCTCGGCCGCCTCAATTAGGTACAGCCTCCTGGCCTCGCCGACGGAGACGCTGAACCCGCCGACCTCGCCGATCGCCTCGGTGCACCCCTCGAACAGGTCACGGTGCTCGTTGGACAGCCACTGCGCACCATAGGTGCCGCCGGCCTCCTCGTCGGCCGTGAAAGCGAGCACCACATCGCGCGGCGGCCTGCGCCCCTCACTGAGCCGCTGCCGGACGACCGCCAGGATCATGGCGTCCATGTCCTTCATGTCCACCGCGCCGCGTCCCCAGACGCACCCATCGGCGATCTCACCGCTGAGCGGGTGATGGGTCCAGTCGTCCGCGTTGAACGGAACCACGTCGAGGTGCCCGTGGAGCAGCAACGCCTCCCGCCCGGAGTCCTCACCCTCGATGCGGGCGATCACGTTGGCCCGCTTGTCGTCACTCTCGAGGATGCGCGGTTCCAGGCCGACCTCGGCCAGCTTCTCCGCGACGTACTCCGCGGCGGCCCTCTCTCCCGGGCCCGCGTTGTCCCCAGCGTTGGTCGAGTCGATGCGGATCAGGTCGCGGCACAGCTCTACGACCTCCTCCTCGCCGTTGAACGCGGTCATCCCCTGCTCCTTCGGTCAAGTACAGGCTGACACCCCCATCCTGCCGCCAAGGGGCACCTACCAGCATCTCCGGCATAGCGCATCCTCCCCTCCGGCTTACCGGTATGAAGGAGTGCCCGGAGTTTGCTAACCTAGTTCAGCCGACGCGGGAAGACGTTCCAACGTGCAGGCACCACTGTCCGGGTGGCGGAATAGGCAGACGCGCTAGCTTGAGGTGCTAGTGCCCTTTACGGGGCATGGGGGTTCAAGTCCCCCCTCGGACACCAACCTTTTGCACATGTGGAGGTCAGGAGAAATCCGGGCCTCCACTAGCTGTTTCTGAGGCCGGAACGTCAGCCGCAGCCCGATCTGAGCGTAGACCTCGGCCTTGTCGGCCGGGTCGGCCTACTGGAGCACCTGAACCAGGTCTCCAAGTGCGGCGATCACTTTGTCGATCTCCTTTCTGGACATGCGGCGCTGTCCGGCGGCCTGCCGCTGCTGGGCTTGGGCCGCTATCCGCTGCGCCTGAGTCTCGGCCATCCACTGGGTGATGAGGGCGGGATCGGCGCCTGCCTCCAGCGCGGCGCGATGCTGGGCAAGCTTGCGGTCACATTCCGCGATCTTCTGCCGGGCCGCTTCGGCAGCAGTGTCCGTACCGCCTTGCCCGTGCTCGGCGAGGAAGCGGACGGTCTCCTCCCGGTGCCGTTGACCGAACTCGGTGGCCAGCCAGGCGTCCAGCGATGGAAGGACCTCGGCCTCCCGCAGGTACACGGTCTTGGGACGGTTCACCTTGTTGGCCAGCGCGTACTCGGCGGGGTAACGGCAGCGGTAGTACGGCTGGTCGTTGTTCCGGTTGCCCTGCATCCGACGGTCGCAGTAACCGCAGAACAGCACGCCACGTAGCGCATAGCTCCGGCGAGTGGGGTGCGGCATGTGGGCAGTGGGACCGCGACCGCGGCCGGCGAGGACGGCCTGAGCTTTCTGGAACTCCTCGGTCGTGACCAGCGACTCGTGAGTGATCTGGTCGGACCACACCCACTGTCCGGCGTCGTTCCAGCGCTGCTTGGTCATGTGGCCGAGCGCGACGTCGTGGACGTCGATGAGGACCTCGTCCTTGCGGTGTTTGTTCCACACCTGACGGCCGGTGTAGCGGGGGTTGGTGAGAAGGACTCGGACGGCACCCTTGGACCAGGCGATGCCTTCGCGGTGCCGGTTCCGGCCGCGATCGCTGGCGGAGGGGCACTTGATGCCGTCGCGGGTGAGCCCTTCGGCGATGGCGTAGATCCCCTTACCGGCGATGAACTCGTGAAAGATCCGGCGAACCACCTGGCCGGTGGCCGGGTCCGGTGCCAGGCCATGGAGTCTTTTGCCGTCGGCCGCCTTGCTGGGGTTGGGGTGCGGTCCAAGGTTGAACCGCGCCGGGATTGATGGAGACTTTGATGTCCAAGTCAAGGCGGTCGCGGTCCAGCGATAACAGCGAAGCGCATGGCCGGCTGCTTGACGGCCATAAGGGGCATGACCCAATACACTATGCATGTGTCACGCGACAGTCGGTAGTCGGTCCCGGGGTTTCGCCCGGCTACCGGCGAGGAGCGCCAATGGCCACCAGTGATCAGCGTCGGCCAGAGATCGTCGTCGGACTCGTGGCCACTCCGCCGGACTACCCGGCCCTGGTGGTTAAGCGGCTCACCGCCGAGCTGGCCGATCGGCTCGCCGAGCAGGTGGACGCGGACGTGCGGTGGATCGTCCGTGAAGGCTGGGGTGAAGTGGCTCCGCGACGCGACAGCGGCGTTGAGGGGCTACTCGACGATCTTGCTCGTCGGCGCGCCGACGCCCGGTGGGACGTCGCGATCTGCCTGACCGACCTGCCGCTGCACACCGAGAGGGTGCCGTTGGTCGCGCAGACGTCCGCCCGGCGCCGAGTCGCGATGGTGTCCTTGCCGGCGCTGGGGCTGCGCCAGCTGCGAGCGGTCCGCGCAGCCGTTCCGGGTCTGGTGGGTCGGCTACTCATCGACGCCGCCGAGGAGCGGGTGCTGATGGCCGGCTGGGCACCGGCCGAGCTGACCGGCCAGGTCGCCGCCATTCACCGGGTGGTCGGCGGAGCCGATGCCGGGGAACTCGGCTACGTCGCCTCGCGGCTGATCGGCCGGGTGCGGCTGGTGACCGGAATGGTCCGGGCCAACCGCCCGGGGCGCGCCCTGCTGGGCCTGTCCAAACTGCTGGTCGGCGCCTTCGGCACGGCCGCGTTCGCGCTCACCACCGGCACCATCTGGCAGATGGGCGATGCGCTCGGCGGACTCCGCCTCACCGTGATCATGATTCTCGGGCTGACCGCGTTGGTGGCCTGGCTGATCGTCGCGCACGACCTATGGAAAAAACCGGACCGCGAGACACCGGCTGAGCTGGCCCGGCTGTTCAACCTGGGCACGATCCTCACCCTGACCCTGGCCACCGGGGTGTCCTATCTGGTGCTGTTCGCCGGAACGATACTCGCAGCAGCGCTGCTGATCGACACATCCGTCCTTGAACGGACCCTGCAGCGGTCGGTCGATTTCACCGACTACCTGATATTGGCCTGGATCATAAGCTCGCTGGCCACCGTCGGCGGCACGATCGGCTCCGGGCTGGAGGACGAGGAGACGGTGCGGGCCGCCGCTTACGGCTACCATCCCGAGCCCGGCGGCTGGCGAGACGAGAAGGACGCGTAGTTCCCGCCCCGGGGCAGGACTCATCCGCGCTGCTGGGCGGGCACCGCAGACCAGCGCCGCCGGACAGACCCGCATCCGGCCAACACGCTCGCCGCGGCGGCCGGATGCGGGTGGTCGTCAGGGTTTGAGGACGACCTTCTGGCAGTTATCCTGCTTGTTTTTGAAGAACTCGAAGCCGCGTTCCGCCTCGTCGAGCGGCAGCCTGTGGGCGATGACCCGGGTGGGATCGAACTCTCCGCGCTCGATGCGCTGCAGCAGCGGCTTCATGTAGCGCTGCACGTGGCGTTACCCGGTACGCAGGGTCAGCGCCCGGTTCATCCACGCGCCGGCGGCTAACTTGTCCAGCAGGCCCCCATAGACGTCGATCACCGAGACCACGCCGCCGCTGCGACACGACAGGATCGCTTGGCGCACCGCGTGCGGGCGGGCGGTCTCCAACCTCACGGCCTGCTTGAGCCGGTCGTACGCGGTGATGTGCGCGCTGCCGTGGGTGGCCTCGAGGCCGACCGCGTCGATGCACTTGTCCGGTCCCCGACCACGGTCAGTTCCAGCAGCCGGGACCGTACGTCGACCTCCTCGAAGTTCACCGACGTGTGGCCCGCGCAAGCCGCCGGGCGGCGCGGTATGTCAAGGAAAGAGATCGACGAAGTGATCACTGCACTTGGAGACCTGGTTCAGGTGCTCCAGGAGGCCGACCCGGCCGACAAGGCCGAGGTCTACGCTCAGATCGGGCTGCGGCTGACGTTCCGGCCTCAGAAACAGCTAGTGGAGGCCCGGATTTCTCCTGACCTCCACATGTGCAAAAGGTTGGTGTCCGAGGGGCGACACGAACCGATTGCCCATCCCTTCGTTCTCACCGTAAGTTCCTGCTGGGGCATGAGTGAGCGCAATGGACCATGCCGTCGCCAGGTGGCTCAATTACCTGACCGGCGGCTTGCCGTGATCTGGTACTCACTGACTGTCAAGCCGAGCAGCCGCAGGTTTTCCTGTGACGGGCTGCCAGGGTCGGCGGTGTAGAGGAAGAGTGTCTGGTCCTCGTCGCCGGGCAGCGTCAAGGCTTCATACCGTAAGGTGATCGGCCCAACGGCGGGGTGGATCATGTGCTTGGTGCCGTGAGTGCGCTCGTGCACCTTGTGGCTGTTCCACCCACTACGGAACTCAGGGCTCTTGATCGTGAGTTCGCCGACCAGTTCGCTGAGCCTGGTGTCGTCCGGGTTGCGGCCGGCGTAAAGGCGCAGCGTGCCGACGACGTCGGCGGCCACGGACGGCCAGTCGAGGAAAGCGGCGCGGGCACCGGGATCGAGGAAGATCCACCGCGTGTAGTTGCGGTCCCGGGCCGGCAGCCGCGTCCAGTCGGTGAGCAGGGCGCGGGCGAGCAGGTTCGCGGCCAGCACGTCGGTGCGCCGGCCCAGGATCACTGCCGGGTGCTCGGTCATCGAGGCGATCATCTGCTGCATGGCCGGGCGCACGCGCTGCGGCGGTGGCTGCCTGGCGCGTTGCCGGGCCGGTCGCGCGAGGTCGGCCAGGTGTGCGCGGGCGGCCGGATCCAGCCGGAACACCCGTGCCAGGGCGTCAACGACCGCGTCCGACGGGGTGCTGTGGCGCGCCTGCTCCAGGCGGGTGTAGTAGTCGACGCTCACTCCGGCGAGATGCGCCACCTCTTCTCGACGCAACCCGCGTACCCGCCGCCTGGGTGCCGCGTCCGGTGCGACGATCCCGGCTGTCTCGGGGGTCGTATTCGCCCGGCACGTCCGCAGAAAGTCGCTCAGGTCCGTGTTCGCCGCCATGCCAGGAATTATCGCGCGGCACGTTTTCCCGCGAGAAGAGCGTGAGGGGGCATGGCATTCCCAGGTAGCACTGGGCCAGATCGGGCCTGTCGGCGCTGGCGGTGCAGCTCGCAGGATGGAACCCGTCGAGATCCGAACATCACGAGGAGGAACCCCATGTCATACCCCACCACCTGGTTCGTCACCGGCACGTCGAGTGGGCTTGGACTGGAGCTGGTCACTCAACTGCTGCGTCGCGGCGACACCGTGGCCGCCACCACTCGTACGGCGCGGCGCCTCGACGAGGCACTCGGCGACGCCGATCGGTCGCGGCTGCTGATCCTCGAGCTCGACCTCACCGACGAGGCGGCCGTCGCGGCGGCCGTCGAGGAGTCGACCCAGCGGTTCGGTCAGATCGACGTGGTGGTCAACAACGCGGGGTATGGCTTCCTCGGCGCGGTCGAGGAGGTCTCCGACAGCGAGGCCAGGCAGATGTTCGACGTACAGATCTTCGGAGTCTGGAACGTGCTACGGGCGGTGCTGCCGGCCATGCGGGAACGGCGCGGCGGCCGCATCATCAACATCTCATCGATCCTCGGCATGACCGCGTTCCCGGGCTGGGGTCTCTACTGCGCCGGAAAGTATGCCCTGGAAGGCCTCACCGAGGCACTGGCCGCCGAGGTCTCCGGCTTCGGCATCGACGTGAATCTCATCGAGCCCGGCTACACGCGCACCGACTTCCTGCGCACCACCTCTCTCGGCCTGCCGTCGGCCACGATCGCCGGTTACGAGGCGATCCGGGAGATGACCAAGGCGCATCTGGCGATGCCCGGCACCCAGCTCGGCGATCCGGTCAAGGCCGCCGCCGCGATCATGGACGTGGCCGCCGACGGCAAGGCCCCGTTGCACCAGTTGCTCGGCTCCGACTCGTATGGGCTGGCGAAGACCCGCATCGACGCGCTGACCGCCGATGTCGAGAACGGCCGCGAGGTGGCCTTCTCCACCGACATCACGCCGGACGCGTAACCCGGCACCGTTGTCGTCGGGACGATTGTCGCCGCTGACCGCCGTCGCGGTGGGCGAAGATGACCCGGCGGCCGGCCGCGTTGGCGACCTCGGCGCCATGGTCACGCCGGCGGACGATGCGTTGGAGGCTCGCAGATGGCCTCGAACGCGCAGTCGAGCTCGGGTGGGCGGGGTGTAGTAGCCGTTGCCGAGCAGGCGGTGGTACTCGCGGCGTAGCCGCGCCATTCGGGGCCGTGGGCACCGCCGATTCCGCCGAGTGTCCATTCTGCTTTGTCGAGGGAGCGCGGAACGATCTAGCGATCGAGTTCCCGCATGCGGTGAGGGAGTCGGCGGTGTTTCGATGGGCGATCACATTCGTTCGGGTGGTCGCGGTGGCCGTTGCAGGGCCCGGCCGACCTGCCGTCGCGGCTGAGGTCAGTCAGTGTTCGCAGGTCAGATCCTCGTTCACGGCCACCCCGTGGGCTTTTACCAGCAGCCGGCGAACGACATCCGGTACGGCGGTAGCATCCAGCTCGTCGGTGACGGCGTCGTCGTCGTGGTGCCGCGCGGCGACATCAGCGTCAGCGGGTTCTGGACCGGATTCTGGAAGAAGCTCATCACCGGACTGGTCATCACCGCAACAGCCGTTGTCGTCGGCGGCGCATGCCTGGCGTTCTTCAACGTGGGCGCGCCGGCCGCGGCCCCGGTGTGCGGTGCCCTGACCGGCGGAATCTCGGCGGGGCTCGGCGATGTTTCTCGCCGCGGACCTGCTACCCGCGCTGCAGGGCGACTTCGAAGTCCTGGTGGCCGACCAGCGGCCGCGAACGATGATCCGCGAGGGTGTCACGGTGGACGTTCACGACTCCACGCTGTTCGCCTGGCGTACGTCCTGAGGCGGGGGCCATGGGGATTACGGCCGCCGATGTCCTGACATTGGTGGGACGGCGGCTGCGCGAGCTGCGACGAGGGCGCGGTATGACGCTGGCCGGCGTGGCCCGGCGGACCGGGGTCAACGAGAGCACCCTTTCGCGTCTCGAAGGCGGACTCCGTAAGCCGACCCTCGAGCTTCTGCTGTCCCGCTGGTAGTGCCAGATGCCCTGCCAGGTGTCGGCGACGAAGCCCTCGTCGTAGCCGTTCCCGTTCTGGCTGATCACCGCGACGACCGCATCCGGGTCGCGGATCGTCGGCCGCCCGCCGATCGGGGCGCCGTGGTCCTGAACGGCGATCGCGTACCGGGTCACGCCGAGTTGCTTGAGCAGTCCGGCGGTGAGGTCCGCCAGCGCGTTGAGCCGTAGTCGAACTCGTCGACCGACGGCGCATCGGAGAGCCCGAACTCGCCGGCGTTCGCCGCCGCAGCAAGGACGAGCTCACGGAGCTGACCGAACAGCTGGAGCACGCCCGCGCGGAGGGAGCAGTCGCACGTGAATCGGCTGCGACCAGCAACGGCGCTCTGCAGTCCATCGAGATCCAGCTGGAGCAGGTTGACGTAGGGCGTACCGTCGGTACGGTACCGTACCGATCGGTACGACAGGAGGGCAGATGAGCCTGACACCGGCGGGAGAGCGCGTCTGGGACGCCGCTCGCGAGATGTTCTATCAGGAGGGCGTCCGAAGCACCGGCGTCGCGGAGATCGCCGAGCGGTCCGGGGTGGGCAAGCCGAGCATCTACCGGGCCTTCGGGTCGAAGGACGATTTGGCAGTGGCATACCTACGGGAACGGGGCATCTCGCCGCGTGAGGTCATCGAGGCGGTCCGCGCGGCCTACCCCGATGATCCGCGCGCACAGTTACGCCGCGTGGTCGCGGGGATCGCCGAGGCCATCGTGGCGCCCGGACATCGCGGGTGCCCGCTGGCGAACGTCGTCGTGGAGTTCCCCGACCGGGCGCATCCGGTGCGCGTGGCGGCCCAGGAGCAAAAGCGCCACTACCTCGAACTGTTCACCGAACTCGTCCAGCCACTGCCGGTGGCCGATCCGGGGCAGGTCGCCTACCTCATCCAGATGCTGGTCGACGGCGCCCACATCACCAGCCAGATCTTCGACCCCGCCCGCTCGGCCACCGGCCTGGTGACCGCCGTCGACAGGCTCCTCGACACGTTCTTGCCGGCGGACGAGCAACCGTCCGCGCCGACCGGCCCGGACACACCCCCGCAGCATGACCAGAAGGAGAGCGATGTCTACTGATGTTCTGCTGCCCGAATACGCCGAGCGGTTGATCCGGACCGTCGCTCGGTCCGCGCGTTCCGCCCCGAGCCAGTGCCCGACGACGTGCTGCATGCCGTGTTCTCGCTGGCCAGCGCGGCACCGTCGAACACGAACACGCAGCCGTGGAAGCCCCCTGCTGGTTGTGCTCCGCCAGGGTCCCACCTAAGACGACGACTCATTTGGTGAGGCGGCGGTAGCAGATGAGGGCTGCGGCGATGGCGACGAAGGACGCGAAGTGGTCGGCCCGGCGTTCGTAGCGGCGGTGTAAGCGTCGGCAGCCGGCCGGCCAGGAGACGGTCCTTTCCACCGTCGGATGCAGGGCAACCGGAACAACCACCAGCCCCACTACCGCTGCCGTTACCCCGCCGAGTACGCGCTGGCCAACAAGGTGGACCGTCCCAAGACCGTGTACCTGCGGGAGGCCGAGGTCCTTCCATCGCTGGACGCCTGGCTGGCCACCGAGTTCGGTCAACGCCTCCCAAACGGGAGACTACTCAAGGTGCACATCCGGCAGACCAATTAAGGTGCATATCCTGTTGAACGAGCATGTCCGCGCTTTGATAGCAGAGGTTCTGGACGAGGGGCTGGATGACTGGGTGACGCTCGGCCATGTGATGTATCGAGCGACGATCGTGTCCAGCGCCGGACCTGACGAGTCAAGGAAGATGGCACTGAGCGCACTGGAAGTTCTCCTCAAGAACGCCCTAGCTGTTGCCGGAAATATCGGAGACTCTGGATTCGAGGCCTGGGGCTTGAGTCCCCGTCAAGCCTTCGAGCGGATCTTGAGTGAAGGCGAGAATCGAAACTGGGTGTTCGGCTTGACGGATGTTTGGCTCGCCAATACCGAAAAGGGTGACAACTTGGCCCGGTTGATGCTGGTTGAGGGACAAGAAGTCCTGGATCGCTTTGTAGAAGCTGGACCATGATCCTCCCGTGCCGGTTGTCAACCTTTTCATGTTGACGCAGTTCGTTCCTCCTGGTCGTCGTGGTGTTCAGTGACGGGTCTTCGCCGCACCGAGGATCGCCAGTGCGTCGGCTCGAGGTCTGTCGTCGCCACGTACCTGAGTTCCGTCTCACAGTGAGGTGCAGTCGTCCCCGACCACGAGTCCCGCAGGCCAAAGCATGGGTTTCCGTGGTCACTCAGACGGCGGCCAGCGCCGGGCGGTCGAGGACCTTTTCCACGGTGTGGAGGGTTTCGCGGTCGAGGTCGGTCGGCGGCGCCGCTGAGCGTCCGCCGCGGACCGGTGGACTGCTCGCCTTCACGAGGCGCGATTCGCCGGAGAAGGTAGCTCACTTGGCGCAGGTACGGCGCTGGAGGACACTTGCTGATGATTTAGACGTCGTCCAACGCCACTGCGACGTCTTCTTCCCGATACCGGATGAGCTTCCCGGGCTGGATCGGGTCTTCCTTCGCATGGCGAGGCTACTCGTGGAAGGGAAGTGTGCAATCCATCCGACGATGCGCGTCCTCACCGGGAAACTCGCCGGCAGCGACAGTCCGGAGCTGCGCCGCGTCCTCGGAGGCAGCTCTCAGTGTCTCGCTCTCAGTGTCTCTGACATCACGATTGGGATCAGCGGCAACGAACTGAGGCTTGGGGATATCACGCTGCTCCACCCTCGCGTAGTGGCTCTGAACTATGGCCTTCCCGGAAGGCAGAGCCCCGTCCGGGAGCCGGTTCGACTGCGCCCATAGCCATGCCGCTCTGTGGAGATCCACGATGCCGTGGTCGCGGAGACGGCCACGGTCCACCACTGACGGTTCGGCCTCCTCTTCGTTCTCGTCGCCGGCCATGGCTGGTCCGTCACTAGCTGGATCTGAGGAAACTCGACGGGTTTGCGCCATCAGCAGTTCGTAGCTCCGGTGCACCGCCCGAGTGGTTGGGCCCACCTCGCCTCACCCCTCTCGACCAGGGAGAACGAGCATTGTGGATGCGGTGAAGGGCATGTACGTATCGAGGGTGTCGCCCCTCGGACTCACTTTCTACATGATCGCCCGAGCTCGGCTCGGGCGATCACTGTTTTCCGGGTCGGTTCGTAGGTCAGGTGCAGACCGGTCGGATACGAGATGCTGCACTCAAAGACCCTGCCGGCATGACAGACAACTGGGCCGACTTCACGGAACCCGGGTCACATCAGATTGTCGGGACGGCCTGCCACCATGTCGCGCATGACCGCAACCGACTTCCTGGCCCCGTTCCAGTGGCTCAACGTGTGCGAGAACGAGGGTGGCGGACGCCTGGGCGTGATCTTCAGCGTGGCCTTCTTCCGCGGGCTCGACCCGGCGGAGGTGGTGCGCCGCTTCAAATGTGGCGAGGACTCCGGCGAGGAGTCCGACTTCGACGGGCTCGACGAGAAGGCCTTGGACTTCGTCGAGGAGACGGACGGCGGGGATGGCGGCGGCTACGTGGGTGTCGTCCAGGTCGGTGAATGGTGCGTGGCCATCGAGCCCTACGGCTGGTTGGTCACGCTCCACGAGGTGGTGACCAAGCTGTCGCGGGGCTGTGAGGTGCTTGCGGTCACCCGGCACGACTACGCCGCCGAGCACAGCTTCGAGTACGCGATCGACGGCACGGTCGTCACCGGCTACCGGCTGCGGCACCCATACGAGCGTTACGGTTCCGATCCTGACCGGCTCAACCGCTCCATGCTGGAGCTGGGCATGGGGCTGGACAAACCAGAGGACGAGGCCGCCTGGGACACCGCTTGGAAGGACAACTACGACACCGCCGTGCCGAGAGGCTTCGCATTGGCGGCAAAGGTCACCGGGGTGCCGTTCACACCGGAGATCCTTGACCGCCCGATGCTCGTGGGGCCGATCACCATCAGGTGGTGAACAGCACTCGTATCGGAAGAACGTCGGTGGCGTGCTCAACCGTTGGCGTCACCCGGCGAGCTTGTTCAGGTTGCGCTCGATGCGGTGACGCGAGACGCGCGAGCCATGCCGCCGATCGAAGTCCGACCGCGTTCCGGCGGTATCGGTGCGGGAGGACATCACTTTCTCGTTTCTCTCGCTCAGTGGCCGTGGTCGCCGTGTCCGCTGGGCTCGGGGTTGGCGGTCGCCGGTTCGGGGCTCGTCGGCGTCTGAGCCGCCGTCCGCGCGGAGCGCAGGGTGAAGCCGGCGGTGCGGACCTGGCCTTCGTGCTTGAAGTCCAGGAACAGCCGGTAGTCGCCGTCGCTGGGCACCTCGGCATGGAAGACGATCTCGGGTCCGGCCTTGGTCCGGCCGTCGCCGGGCGCGCCGTCGGGATGGGCGTGCAGGTACGCAAGGTCTCCGGCCCGCAGGGCCACCAGGTGCCCATAGGCGCCGAGGTACGGCTCCAGATCGGTCACCGGCTCACCCTTCTTGGTCACCCGCAACGTCAGCCTGCTCGACCGTCCGGGAGTCAGGTCGCCGCCGAGGCTGACGGAGTAGCCGTCGACGTCGACCTTGCGAGTGACCGCCGGCAACGCCTTCGGCTCATAATCGCCTGCCACCAGCAGATCGGCGCCCAACGTCATCGCGCTGCCACCGGTGGGCGCGAAGTCGGCGAACACCCGGTAGGCGCCCGCACCGGGCAGCGTGAGCTTGACCGACCACATGCCGTCAGAGGTCAGAGCGGGGTGCAGGTGCTGGAATGTTCGCAGGTCGCGGGACACGACGATCAGGTGGAGCTTCTTCTCGTGCCCGACCTGATAATCGGTGACCGGCCGGCCGTCGGGGCCGGTGACGGTGAAGCGGAAGTCGGTCGCCGCGTCCGGCCTGACGCCCGTGGTGAGTGGCGTGAGGGTGTAGCCGCTCTGGGCCACCTGGAGCCCCGCGGGGGTATCTTCCGCCGGCCGCCGAGCCGGCGCCGCCTCGCGGGTGGCGCTCCGCGCCGGGACGTGCGCCGCATTGTGTCCCTCGGACGTACTCTTCACCGGTCCTACCGCCTTTCCCAGGCCAAGGGCGCCACCGAAGACCACGGCAAGGCCCAGGACGTATCCGCCGAACCTGACGCCGGCGTTCATGGCCGACCCGCCACTGCGTAGCCGGCCTCGTGGAGTGCGGCCATGACCGGCGTCTTCTCGACGAGGCCGCCGCCTTCCACGGTCAGCGAGCCTCCGGCCAGGCCGATCTCGGCAGTCGTCCTACCGGGCACCGCCGCCGCCTCTTCCTTGACGGAGGGCACGCGGGTGCCGCAGGTCATGCCCTCAACCGTGCAGATGACCACGCTCATCGACTTCTCCTCGAGCTTGCCCTCGGCGACGACCGTCGCCGCCGACGCAACACATGGAGATACTGTACCCCCCTAGGGTACCTTGGAGGGAGGAGATGAGGTGTCGCTCCTTCGGGAGCTCCTGGTTCAGTGCGTCGCGGGGGCCATCGGCAAGGGCGGTCGGAGGCCGAGGCCGGAATCCAGGAGGCCTCGAGGCCGAGGCCGGAATCACGGAGGCCTCTGACGCCATCGCCCGGCCCGTCCGTGGCGGTCATGGAGAGGTTGATCCGTCGCCGCTGTGGTGGAAGCGGGATAGGAGGTCGTACGGGACCCGTGAAAGGCGATGTGGCCGGAGGCGTTACGCGCCTCCGGCCACATCTCTATTCGCCACGACGTGGGCTTTCGTTTCACCTCACGCCCGGCCTATGACCTGCCGAACCGGTGCGTGATTCCGCGCGGGTGACCGGTTACCAGCGGCCGGTCTTGAGGAGCTGGCCGCGGACGGCGCCGTCGGCGAACTGCTTGGTGTGCATGTTGGCGTACCAGTTCCCCGGGTTCCTCTTGATCCCGGCCAGCACGCTGAGGTCCTTGACCCGCACCGAACCGAAGGCGGAGTTGCCGCGAATCGTGCCATCGTGCAGCAGATCGATCACCACCGGGCCGTTCACACCGGCCTTGCCGCGGTGGATGTGGAACGCGGTCGGCCTGCCCGTCCGCTTCCACTGCACCAGGTAGTACATCCGGTTTCCCTGGATGCGGAACTTCGCCACCGCGACACCGTCCCGGTCGTTCACCTTCTTGCCCGGCTCACGCACCTCGTTCCTGCCCAGCAGCACCGCACCGAAGTAGTAGCTCTTGGGCCTGAAGCTCACGTGCCCGGCGGTCGAAACGGCGGACGCGGCGGACACCGAGGCGGTGGAGGCGGTGGAGGTCGCGGCCGGGCTGGTCGCCGCACCGGCGGGGATCGCCGCGATCCCGACGGCCAGGACCGCGGTCACCGCGCCGGCCGCGGCACGGCCGGCCAGACGCTGCCAGGAGGTCGTCGTTCGGGTGGTCTGCTGAACGTTCATCACAAGCTTCTTTCGTGAGGGAGGCGCCGAATCGCTCGTTTCGGACATCCCAGACGTTAGGCCGACCGTCGCCGCGTCTATACGTACGAATCCACACAACGCCGCTTACGTGCACAACGGCACACATCCCGCCCCATCGCATGCCGCGGGTTATCCACAGTTTCCACAGAGTCGTACACAGGTTCGAATGTGATCTTTGCCGCCGCCGGATCACACTCCCGCCCGGTACCTCAACCTGCTCTGGACCCCCGAGATTCACGGTGCAGCGCCGCGAGTCGCGCACGCCCAGGGAGCACGACCGGCTTGTGAGCCACGTGGTCGAGACGGCTCCCCCCTCAGAGCAGGCCTGGTCCGCCCATCCGGATCCGGTGGGGCCGAATGTCTTGGGGCACGGGGACCTTCGTCTCTTCGCCGCTGATCCCGTTCCACGATTCGATGAAGAGGAGCGTGGGCGGGGCGTGGGCGCCGCCGCGGACGGGGACGCTCGCAGCGAGAGACGGGCGCCACGCCGGCGCCCGGAGGGAGCCGATCATGCACAAGAAGGTGCGGGACGTGATGACCTGGCAGGTCGCATCCGTCAACGGCAGCACCCCCTTCAAGGACGTGGCCGAGGTGCTCGTGCGCCACGGCGTGAGCGCCGTGCCGGTGGTGGACGGCGAAGGACACGTGATCGGCGTCCTTTCCGAGGCCGATCTGCTGCGCAAGGAGGAGTTCAGGCAGCGTTACTACGGCGAGGACTACCGGCCTCCCCTGCGGGCCAGGCTGCGCCGGCGCATCGGCGGCGCTTCCGACCCGGAGGAGAAGGCGCGCGGCGAGACGGCCGCCGAGCTGATGACCACGCCGGCGATCACCTGCAGGCCGTACGCCAGTGTGGTGGCCGCCGCCCGGGCCATGGACGTGCACGGGGTGAAACGGCTGCCGGTGGTCGACGAGGAAGGCCTGCTGGTGGGCATCGTCAGCCGTCACGACGTGCTGAAGGTCTTCACGCGCACCGACGACGACATCGCCGCCGAGATCCGCGACGACATCCTCAGCGGCCCCCTGTGGATGGACACCTCAGGGGTCCGGGTCTCGGTGTCGCAGGGTGTGGTGACCGTCGGCGGTGAGATCGCCCATCACAGCGAGGCCCGGACCATCGTGGCCATGATCGGGCGGGTCAACGGCGTGGTGGACGTGCTCGACGAACTGCGGTGGCGACAGGACGACACCTTGACCGCCGGGCGGAAATGAGGGCCGATCCGGCCTGATTCCGGCGAAGAGTCCTGGACGAGGTCGCGGTCACGGGGCATCGCGCGACGCGACCGTGGGCGGGGGCGAGCGGGAGGTCCACCTCCGCATCCGCCGGCCGTGGACCAGGGGGCGGGCGCGGGGTGTGCCTTCGCGTCCGCCCTCTTCACGTCAGCGGCCGCCGCGTCCACGGCGCAAGGCTCGGAGTCGCGGGCCGGCTCGGCCGGCTTCATGAGGTTGTCGAAACCGCGGAGTGGTTCAGCCGGTCTTCACGGAGATGCCGAAGTCGCGGACGGCCGTGGCGAAGTCCTGGTAGTAGAAGGTCGAGCCGTTGTGGGCGGTGACCGTTCCCTTCGCCACGACGTTGTAGTCGCCGCTCAGGGCGAAGACCGGGCCGCCGCTGTCGCCGGCCTGGCTCGGCAGCCCGCCGTCGGTGCGGCGGGCGACGATGAGGTCCGACCAGTACTCGGTGTTGCCGTAGGCGTCGAGGTACCAGCCTCCGTAGGCGAAGTCGGCGGTGTTCTGGATCCCGCAGACGGCGCCGCTCGTGGAGCCCGACTGGCAGACCCACTCGTTGGCGTAGACCCAGTCCCAGCCGGCGACGCCCGCGGTGAAGGTGCCGGAGGAGTCGCCGTCCCAGATGCGCCCGGCGGAGCTCGCGGTGATGAGGAGGATGTCGTGACCGGGGTTCTCCTGGGCGCCGGTTCCGACCCACAGGCCGGTGCCGGGGGTGGTCCAGGAACCGTTGTGCCAGCCGCCGCCGGTCCGGCCGCAGTGACCGGCGGTCAGCAGGTAGCTCTGGCCGCCGCCGTCGGTGACGGCCCAGCCGGCCGTGCACCGGGCGTGGTTGTCGTCGTTGATGATCGCGCCGCCGCCGTAGTAGGGGGCGTAGTCGTCGTACCGGCCGTCGGCCTGCGGGACCTCCCCCGTGACGTAGGTGACCGGAACGCCGCCGACCGTCGTCGCCCGAGGGGCGAGCGTCTTGGCCGCGGCCTTGGTGGTCACGACGAGCCCGGCGCCGGTGACCGAGCCGGCCACCTGGGTGAGCGCCCCCTGCGGGTTCTTCCTCAGGTCGGCCAGCAGGCCGGCCGCGGCCCTCTTGAGCTCGGCCCGGGAGTGACGCGCGGCCTTGACCTCGACGGCCGCGACGCCGCGGGCCTTGGCCAGAGCACTGTTCACGGAGGCGGGGAGCTTGCCCTTCCACCACAGCTCGACCGACTTGGGCTGCAGGACGATGCCGGCGAACCCGCCGGCCGCTCCTTCCTTCTCGACGGCCCAGGAGATCTTCGACGCCGCTTCCTTCAGCGGAACCTGGTCGAGCATCCTCTGCCGGATGTCCGCCGGGACGTGGCTGAACGGGACGGCCTCGAGGGCGTTCTTGCCCGCGCCGGGAGCGGGATCGGGATCGGCCAGAGCCGAGGTCTCACCGAGCGCGGTCACGCTCAGCGCGACCGCGCTCAGGACCCCCACGTACCGTGCCGCCGACCTGCGCGGGCCGGCTAACGTGCCGCGATGTGCTGCGTTTGGCATCATTTCCCCTTGATCGTGGACAGGATGACGGAGGCCCGACATGCGGCTCCGTTTCGCCTTTGGAGGGATCCGATCCGCGGGGCGCGGTCATCGGAGGAGTCGAGTCATTTCACCGAGCGCGCCGGGGCTCCGCCATCGCCGCCGAATAACCGAACGATTCCGGCGTCCGGCGACCGGTCCGTGCCGGTTCGGCCGGCATGCCGCCACAGACGGCATGCCGGTCGCACGGTCCGCCGGTTCAGGGGGCACACCGGTTCAGACGGCATGCGGGTTCACACGGTCCGCCGGATCTAAGGGCACACCGGTTCAGAGGCATGCCGGTTCACACGATCCGCCGCAGAAGGCTTGCCGGGTCACAGGACTCGCCGTTTCAGGGGGCAGCGATCACGGTTACCGCGTCAGGGCGCGGCGCAGTTCGGCGAGGGAGCCGACTCCGAGGATGTCGTGTGCCTCACGGAGCAGCGTGGTGACCGTGTCCAGGTCGAGGACCATGCTGTAGGCGATCTCGGATTCGGAGCGTCCGTCCGCGGCGAGCAGGGCGACGCGTCGCCGGCGCGGGTCCAGCGCGTTGGTCCGCCGGCGCTGGAGGTGCGGAGCGTCCCCGAGGCGCCGGGCGACGGCGTCGGCCAGACCCAGGGCGCCGCACTCGTCGGCCAGGGTCAGCGCCTCCGACAGCGGCACGCGCGCGTCGCGGCCGGCCCGCGGCGAGGCCGTGGGGTCCCTCCGGGTCAGGGCCGCGCCGAGTTCGGCCAGAGCGTGGGCCCGCTCGAGGTGGTGCGGGGTGGGGCGCAGGATCCGGACCGCCTCCTCGAGCGGTTCCGCGGCCGACGCCGGTCGCAGCGCGGCCAGCGTGCGCAGGGCTCGCGCACGGACCAGCGGGCTGCCGAATCGCTCCGCCCGCCGCGTCCCGACGTCCACGATCTCGCGGGCCTGGTCCGGCGCGGTGTGCCGCAACACCTGGGCGAGGTCGAAGCGCCACATGCACACCGACGGGTTGAGCAGCGACGCGTGTTCCAGCCACTGCCCGAGCCGGCGCAGCGTGGCGGTGGCACCGGCGGTCTGGCCGCGTGCCATCTGGAGGGCGCCGCGGACCGCGTTCGGTATGGGGAGCACCAAGGCGTCGGCCGAAGAGGCGCCGTATCGGCGCTCGCCGTACACCGCCTCCGCACGGTCGACGTCGCCGCGCGCGAGCAGTGCCTCGATCAGGGTGCCGGTGGCGAACTGCTCCGCGGGCGTTCCTGGGCCGGTGCGGTCGGCCAGGCGCAGCGCGATCTCGGCGTCGGCGACCGCGTCGGCGATCCTGCCCTCCCGCAGGGCCACGTTGCCCAGGTGGACGCGGGCGAAGGTGAGGTGGGTGCCGCGCCAGCCGTTGCGGTCGAACTCGTCCACCGCCTGCTCGAACAGGCGACCGGCCGTCGCCAGGTCGTCGGAGAACAGGTGGACGAACGCGGTCACGGTGCCGACCTCCATGCCCTGGTCGAGGTCGGCGAACGACACGCCGTCGCGGATCACGGGCCCGATGGCCTGCGCCGCGGCGGTGCGGGGCTCCCCGCGCAGCACCAGGCTCCACGCGTGCAGGGCGATCATCAGACGCTCCACGTGGGTGGCGCCCCGTAGCGGCGGGGCGGCCCGGTCGAGCAGCAGCATGCGGTCGGGCCGGTGCGGGTCGTCGGCCCACCAGGTCGCCCACAGCAACTGCTCGGCCCGCAGGCGGTCGCGGAGACCGTCGTCCCGGCAGCCGTCCAGGGCCCGGTCGAGCGATCGGACGGCGTCGCCGAGCCGGTTGGCGTAGCCGTACACCTTGGCGAGCGCGATCGCGGCCTCGACGCCCTGGGCGTCGTCGGCGGCCTGCTCGCGGGCGGCGAGCAGTTCGGGGATGGCCGTGGCCACCTCGCCCAGTGCCAGCGCCTGCCCGTAACGCGTTCGCACCTGGCAACGCCGGGCGGGCGGGGGCGGCTCGGCGACCCCGCGCCCGAGGTAGCGGGCCGCCGTGGCCGCCAGGCCGGAGCTCATCGCCGCGTCGGCCGCGGCGACCAGCCGGTCGACCACCCAGGGGTCGCCCGCGGCGTTCACCCGCAGCAGATGGGCGGCCACCGGCTGGAGGCCGGCGCCGGCCTGGTGCAGCGACCGTGCCGCCGCGAGATGGGTGTCGCTGCGCTGCGAGGGGTCGATGTCGTCGTAGACCGCGCTCCGGATGATCGGGTGCCGGAAGTCGACGCTGGAGTGGTCGGCCAGGATCCCGGCTCTGCAGAGCAGGTCGTACGCGCGCTTGCCCTCCTCACAGGTCAGTCCGGCGAGGTGGACGGCCTGGTCGAGGGGGATACCGGGGCCGAGCACGGCGATGGTGCGGGCCAGCCGCTCCGCCGGCGGCCCGAGCGCGCGCAGCCGCTCGTTGAGGTGCACCACGACCTGGCGGGGCGTGAGGCGGGCGACGCGCGCGGCGGACCCGGCCGTCGGCGCGAGCCGGCGCTCGCGGGCCAGGTCGATCATCCACCGCAGGTAGAACGGGTTGCCGCCGCTGTGCCTGTGGAAGGCCGCGCAGAACGTCTCGTCCGGAGGGGAGCCCGGAGGTCCGAGGCCGCGGCCGACGATGGCGCGCACGGCGTCCAGGCTGAGCGGCCGGGGCCGGATGACGGAGGTGGCGCGCAGGGTGACGCGGGTGAGCGCCGGTGGCTGCGCGGGCTCGTCCGGCCGGCAGGCCAGCAGCAACACCACGGGCAGTCCGGCCAGCCTGTCGCTGAGGAACTCCAGCCAGTTCAGCGACTCCTCGTCCAGCCAGTGCGCGTCGTCGACGGCCAGCAGCAGCGATTCGTCGCCGCCGGCGGGGTCGGTGGCGTTGACCAGCAGCCAGTACAGGGCTTCGGTGAGGCCGATCTCCGAACCTCGCCGGGTGTGCGGGAGGCCGAGGGGCACCCGCGCGAACGCGGCGGCGCCGGCGAACAGGCGCTGCCGGTCGTGGCCACTGTGGCCGGCCGCCCAGCGGCCGAGCAGCGTCCGGACGCCGCTGAAGGCCATCGTCTGGTCGAGTTGGTTGCCGCGCACCACCAAGGGGGTGATCCCGCGCACGGCGCTCTCCGCGCACACCCGCGCGAGCAGTTCGGACTTGCCGATGCCCGCGGGGCCCTCGACCACGATCGTGGCTCCCGCCCGTCCGCGGACCTCGTCGAGCACCGAGGAGCAGGAGTCCAGGTAGTCGTCGCGTTCGAAGATGCCGTTGTCCGCGGCGGTGTGGCCGGGAAGCCGCAGCGCCTGCAGAACGTGCTGCTCGTCCAGCCCGGCTCTCCCCGCGGCGCGGGCACAAGCCACGCAGCCGGCGATGACCTTGGCGACGAATTCGTCCCGCAGTCGCCGTTTGCCGGCCATCGCCTCGGAGAAGGTGGCCGCCGCGACCCCGCTGCGGCGAGCCAGCGTCGCGTCGGTGGGACCGCCCACGACCCGCTGCAAGGTGCGCAGCCGGCGCCGGAGATGATCGTCGGGATCCGGGTGAGCCATCCTGCTCCTCACGTTCCTGGAACGTGCCGCAGGGGTCAGGCTACAGCCACCAAATGCCGCGTACGACGCGTTTTCTGCCGGCCGCGACCAGCGGCGGAGGCGGGATCACGGCGTGCGGCCGCTGCCGGCGTTCCGCGGCGTGCGCGGCGAGGCAGGCCGGCTTCAGCCTGTCACGCGGTAGGGGCGCATCATCTCGTTGTCCTCGTGCTCGAGGAGGTGGCAGTGCCAGACGAACAGCCCTGCCCGGTCGAACGTCGCCCTGATCCGGGTGATCTCGTGGGGATAGGCGATCACCGTGTCCTTGAACCCCGTCTCCCAACGCTCCGGAGACCGGGAGGCGCCGGTGAACGGCTGCCGGTCGACCACCTCGAACTGCGCCTCGTGGATGTGGATGGGGTGGGCGTCCACCGTCCGGTTGTGGATCTCCCAGACCTCCGTGGAGCCCGCCGCGGGGGTCTCGGTGATCGGATCGGACCACATCCTGGCCCTGACCCCGCCGTCGACGGTGCCGAGCAGCGCCGCCGTCGGCGGGACGCCGGCGATCGTGGCCGAGGTCTGTTCCAGCAGAGCGACCTTGCGCGTCTTCGTCGCCGGGGCGAGCGGGCCGGGCGCGGGAAGGGCGAGCCGGTCGGGAGGCTCGCTGAGATCCGGTTCCACCGATTCCCGCACGAGGAACTTCATCACCTGCCCGGTCGTCGCCGGGTCGGCCGGGGTGGCCCGCGAATCCCCGCGGTAGGCCCCGTCGGGCCCTTCGTTGATGAGGTACAGTTCCGCGTCCTGGGGCATGCGGGTGAAGTCGACGATCATGTCCGCTCGCTCGGCCGGGGCGAGCAGGAGCCGGCCGAGTTCGACGGGCTCGGACAGGAACCCCCCGTCCGAGCCGATCTGCCAGAAGGGCAGGGCCGGAGCCACCGGGCGCTTCGCGGCGGGCCGCGTGACGATCTTCAGGTCGAGGACCCGCGCGTTGCAGCCGTTCAGGAAGCGGAACCGGTAGCGGCGCTGCTCGACCGTCAGGTACGGCCATGTGCGGCCGTTGCGCCTCCCAGGCGCAGGCGCCGCCCGGCGACCAGGAGGAAGGCGCCTGCGGCGCCGGTCTTCATGAACTCACGTCTCGTGATCACCTCGGCCTCCTCGGATGTCGGACGAGAATGTCCGACTCAGGCCGGTCACGAGGCCGTCGGGTCGTCTCCGCGACCAACCGCTCCACGGCTCATCGAGGACCATCAGAACTTCTACCTGCGAATTTACACCTGCCGCCATCCGGGGCACCGGCGGTCGCGCGTCCGGCCGTGCGGCCCGGCCCGCCGCCCCGCCGGGGGACCAAGACTCTGTGCCCGCGGCGTCGCCGGTCAGAGGCTCGAACCATGACCCGATCACTCGCCGGCCGCGCCGGAGGCGACCCATGACCAGGGAGGATGTCACCGCGAGCGCCGCGAGCCGCGGCCTGTCGTCCGCGGAGGCGGCCGCACGACTGGAACGGGACGGGGCGAACCTGCTTCCCCGGAGACCGCCCGTCCCGCTGTGGCGGCGCGTCGCCGCGCAGCTCCGCGACCCGCTCATCCTGGTCCTTCTGGTGGCGACGGCGCTGACCCTGGCCACGGGCGACTGGACCGACATGGCCGTGATCATGCTGG
This sequence comes from Sphaerisporangium sp. NPDC004334, assembly GCF_053602655.1. Classification (NCBI taxonomy): domain Bacteria; kingdom Bacillati; phylum Actinomycetota; class Actinomycetes; order Streptosporangiales; family Streptosporangiaceae; genus Sphaerisporangium; species Sphaerisporangium sp. NPDC004334. The sequence goes on along the minus strand of NZ_JBSGDZ010000026.1, from coordinate 3,731 downwards.
TGATCGTGGTCAACACCTCGGTGGGGGTGGTTCAGGAGGTCCGGGCCGACCGCGCCATCACCGCCCTGTCCGAACTGACCGCTCCAACGGCGCGCGTGATCCGCGACGGCACGCAGACGCAGGTCCCGGCGGCCGGCGTCGTCGTCGGGGACGTCGTGGTGCTGGCCGAGGGGGACATCGTCCCGGCCGACGCCGAGTTGGTGGAGGCGGCCGGGCTGCTCATCGACGAGTCGGCCCTGACGGGCGAGTCCGTCCCGGTGGACAAGGGCGCCGGCCGGCCGGTGTCCGCAGGCACCGTCGTGGCCCGGGGGCGCGGACGGGCGGTGGTCACCGCGGTCGGGGCGGCCGGCACGGCCGGGCGCATAGCGTCCATGATGGTCACCGGCGCCGGTTTCACCCCCCTCCAGCGGCGGTTGACCGATGTCGGCCGCATGCTGGCCGGCGTCACCGTGCTGCTGTGCGTGATCGTGCTCGCCCACGGCCTGGTCCGCGGCCTGCCGGTCGAGCTGATGGTCGTGACCGCCATCAGCCTGGTGGTGGCGGCCGTCCCGGAGTCGCTGCCCGCGGTCGTCACCTTGAGCCTGGCGCTGGGGGCGCGCCGCATGGCCGCACGCAACGCCCTGGTGCGCAGGCTGCCCGCCGTCGAGACCCTCGGCTCGGTCACCGTGCTGGCCACCGACAAGACCGGCACGCTCACCGAGGGAAGAATGGTCGCCCGGCTGGTGTGGACCCCGGCCGGAGAAGCGCGGCTCACCGGCTCCGGCTATGCCCCCGACGGCCGGGTCATCCCCGAAGGGGCCATCGGCGCCGATACTTTCACCGACCTGCTGACCGCGGCGGCATTGTGCAACGACGCGCGACTGACGCCGGACCCGCGCGGCCGGTGGCAGGCGCTGGGCGATCCCACCGAGGCCGCCCTGCTCGCCGCCGCCGCCAAGCTGCGGCTGGACCGGTCACAGACGCAGCAGCGCTTCCCCCGGGTCGCCGAGCGGCCCTTCGACAGCGGGCGCAAGCGCATGACGACCGTCCACCGGACGCCCGGCGGCCACGCCCGGACGATCTGTAAAGGCGCGCCTGAGGCGCTGCTCCAGACCTCCGTCCTGACCGACGCCACCGCGGTCCTCACCCGTGCCCGCGAGCGCGCCGACCGGCTCGCCCAGAACGGCTACCGGGTGCTGGCCGTCGCCGCGTCGGACCTGGACGACGTCCCGGCGACCGTCGAGGAGCGCGGGCTGACGCTGCTCGGGCTGATCGCGATCCTCGATCCGCCGCGGCCGGCCGCGGCCTCCGCCATCGACGCCTGCAAGCGCGCCGGGATCAGACCCGTCCTCATCACCGGCGACCATCCGGGGACGGCCCGCGCCGTCGCCACCGACCTCGGCATCATCGGGACCGGCGGCCGGGTCGTCGACTGCCGCGACGCCGGCGCACTGGGCGAGGGCACCGCGAGCGTGTACGCCCGGGCCACGCCCGAGCAGAAGCTCGACATCATCCAGAACATGCGTCATCGCGGCGACACGCTGGCGATGACCGGGGACGGCGTCAACGACGGGCCCGCGCTGAGACGCGCCGACATCGGCGTGGCGATGGGCGAGCGCGGCACGGAGGTGGCCCGCCAGGCGGCCGACCTGGTGCTGGCCGACGACGACCTCGACACGGTGGTCGCCGCCGTCGAGGAGGGCCGCCGCGTCTACACCAACATCCGCCGCTTCCTCGTCTACGGGCTGTCCGGCGGCGCGGCCGAGATCGCCGTGATGCTGCTGGGCCCGTTCGCCGGGCTCACACTCCCGCTGCTGCCCGCGCAGATCCTGTGGATCAACCTGCTCACCCACGGGCTTCCGGGCGTGGCCCTGGGCGGCGAGCCCGCCCTGCCGGGGTCCATGAGCAGGCCGCCCCGGCCGCCCACCCAGACATCCTGGGGGCCGGCCTGTGGCAGCGCGTGCTCCGGATCGCCGTCGTCCTCACCGCCGTCACCCTGGGCGTCGCCATCTGGGCCCACCAGACCGGACGCCCGTGGCAGAGCATGGCCTTCTTCGCCCTCGGCGCCACCCAGCTCGGGGTGGCGATCGGCTCCCGCACCCGGCCCGGCTCCTCGGCCAACCCCGCGCTGCTGCTCGCGGTCGCCGGAGCCCTCGTGCTCCAGCTGGCCGGGCTCTACCTCCCGCCGCTCCACGAAGTCCTCGGGACCCGGCCCCTGGCCGCGGGCGACCTGCTGATCGTCACCGCCCTGTCCACCCTCGGCTACGTCGCCACCCGTCTCGACCGCGTCCTCCATCGGCGCGAGGGGGCCCTGGCGGACGGCGGTGGTCAGTTCGCGCGGTAGAGGCCGGGGATGCCATCGGGGTCGGAGTCGGCGGTCTCGGCCTGGTGGATGCGCCGGTAGGCGCGGGCGCGCGACCGCAGGATCACCGTGGCCGCCAGCGCGGCGGCCAGCGAGCCGGTCAGGACCGCGACCTTGACCGTGGCGTGAGCGTCGCCGCCGGGGCCGAAGGCCAGTTCTCCGATCAGGAGCGACACGGTGAACCCGATGCCCGACAGGACGGCCAGGCCGGTCATGTCGGTCCAGGTCAGACCCTCGTCCAAGGTGGCGCGGGTGAAACGGGCCACCCCCCAGGTCGCGGCCAGGATGCCGATCGGCTTGCCGGCCAGCAGTCCGGCCACGACACCGAGCGCGACCGGCTCGGTGAGCGTCCCGGTGAGCCCGTCGAGCCCGCCGAAGGTCACCCCGGCGGAGAAGAAGGCGAAGACCGGGACGGCGAAGCCGGCGGAGATCGGCCGGAACCGGTGCTCGAAGTGCTCGGCGAGCCCGGGCCCGTCCTCCGGGACGCCCGCCCGCGCGCCGCGCGGCACCGGGACGGTCAGGGCCAGCAGCACCCCGGCCACGGTGGCGTGCACGCCCGACGCGTGCACCAGCGCCCAGGTCGAGAAGGCGAGCGGCAGCAGCAGCCACCACGAGCGCACCCGCCGTCGCACCAGCACGGCGAAGCCGGCGAGCGGCGCCAGGGCCGCCAGCAGCGGGAGCGCCGACAGGTGGATGGTGTAGGCGACGGCGATGATGACGATGGCGATGAGGTCGTCCACCACCGCCAGGGTCAGCAGGAACGTGCGCAACGCGGCGGGCAGGTGCCGGCCGATCACCGCCAGCACCGCCAGGGCGAAGGCGATGTCGGTGGCGGTGGGAATCGCCCAGCCCTGTACCGCGTCCGCGCCGGCCACCACCAGGTACAGCGCCGCCGGCACGGCCACGCCGCCGAAGGCGGCGGCCACCGGCACCGCCGCCCGCCGCGGGTCGCGCAGGTCCCCGGCGACGAACTCGCGTTTGAGCTCCAGCCCGGCGACGAAGAAGAAGATGGCCAGCAGGCCGTCACCGGCCCAGGTGGCGAGGTCCAGGTCCAGGTGCAGGGCTGCGGGTCCCACGGTCATCGCGCGCAGGTCCTCGTACGCTTGCGCCCACGGGGAGTTGGCCCAGGCCAGCGCGGCGAGCGCGGCGGCCAGGAGCAGGGCCCCGCCGATGGTCTCCTTGCGCAGGATGTCGGCGACGCGCAGCGCTTCGCGCCATGTGCCGCGTCCGAGCAGGCGGGGTGTGCGGTGGGAGGCGGTGCGCATGGTGCTCCACTGGTGGCAGGGTCGGGCCGGACCTGCCGACCAGACTTCCCGGCGCACCTGTGACCAACGTATCAGGACGCCCGGACGCGCCGGGAACGGCCGGCCGCGGCGCCCGCCGCCGCGGC